>JAUZFR010000040.1 GCA_030840335.1 Actinomycetota bacterium
GTCGCGAGCAGCGTGGGCCTGATTCTCGTGATCAGCGTGCTCGCCCTAGGTCTGCTGGCAGTTCTAGTCGTCCTCCTGCGCACCGTTCGCTCCGATGTGCCGCCGCTCTCGACGGTCACCCATCCCCTCGTGTTCTCCCGAAGCGGTTCGTGACCTCGAGGAGCACGCTCGCGATCGCGGAAGCGCCGACTGTGACGAGAAGGAGGGGAGGCGCAGGCACCTCGAGTTGCAGGAAATCGGTCGAGAACGGGACCAGGGCCAGAGCGATCAGTGGGGCGGAAGTCTTATCCGCTTTTACTCCGATTGCACTTTTTGCAAATAGAGTAACTCCCACTTGACATAATGTGCATTATCAGCGCTACAATACCCGCCAAACACCAATCAGGCGCTACCCCCACCAGATCGATAGAATTTCAGCATCATGACTGGCATTTCGGTCGTCATACCCGCGCTGAACGATGCATCTATGCTCCGAAACTGTCTGGATGCGCTTGAGAAGCAAATACGCCGAGCCGATGAAATTATTGTCGTCGACAACGGCAGTACAGATGACACCGCGGCGGTCGCTGCGAGCCACGGTGCTCGTGTCATCACAGAACCTCACCGAGGCATTCCCGCGGCCACAGCAGCGGGTTTCGACGCGGCCGTCGGCGACATCATCGCGCGGCTGGATGCCGACTCCGTGCCCGGTCCGGACTGGCTCGCTCGGGTCGAGGCGCGATTTGCGAGCGAACACGATCTTGCGGCGCTCACGGGTCCAGGTGACTTCTACGGTGCCGGGCCACTGGTCCGTCGCTTCGGTGAGGTTATCTACATCGGAGGTTACTTCTGGTCGATGACCTGGCTGCTCGGGCATCCTCCGCTGTTTGGTTCCAATTTTGCGATCAGCGCGATCGCGTGGGCTCGAATTCGTGAAACGTCACACCGCAACGTGCGTGAGCTTCATGACGACCTCGACCTGAGTTTTCAGTTTCAGCCGGGCATGCGAATCATCTATGAGCGCGACTTGCGCATGGGCGTTTCGGCTCGTCCGTTCGGATCCCTTCGTGGCTTGGGCCGTCGGGTCTACTGGGCTTACACGACCCTTGCCGTGAACGCACGCGAGCAATCCCTTCTTGACCGGCGGGACGCCCACGTGGAGTGGAAGCGCCGGGTCCAGTCCCCCGCGAACGAACTGTCTACGGAAGATCGCACCGTGTTCGGAGACGACGCGACGACCGACTTCGGTACAGAAGAAATCGGCCCGGAGGTCGAGCAGCCGTCGTAACGATCACGCTATTCGGACGACGCATACAGCGCCAGCAGGTCGCGCACGAGTTGGTTGGGTGCAGTTTCACACGGGCTGTGCCCGGTGCGGTACACGGCGATCTTTGCGCCGATAGTTTCCGCAAGATTCCGGTGCAGCGCGAGTGGCCAGAGGTCGTGCTCCCCCACTGCGACAAGCTTCGGAACCGTGGACGCCGCGAGTTGCGCGCCAAGATCAGGCGATCGCTTCATAAGTGAAATTATGTCGGCTACGCTGGCGCGACGCGTGACGTCGAAGCGTTTGCGAATGAACGCGAGCCTGCCGGGCGGCACGTGCGTGAAGTTCTGTTTGACGCCCCAGATCATCAGAGCGGCGCCGATACGTCCCGTCGTCAGGCCCGAGATCCATCCGATTCGTTTCACGCCTCGGAAGCCCTGGCCGTATTCAGGCGGAGTACTGAGCAACGTGAGACTGGCGAACAACTCGGGTCGTTGCGTGAATGCAATCTGCGCGACCGTACCGGCAAATGAATAGCCGAGAACGTGGGCTGCGCCGGGCGCCGATTCGAGAATCGCCAGCAGGTCGTTCACGAACAGCTCGTGGTCGTAGTGGGCACTCGGCGGGCTGAGATGCTCCGGGCCGGCGGCGGCGGATTCGTACTGCCCGGCCATGTCGAACGCCAGCACATGAAACCCCGCCTCGACCAGTGGCGGCACCATCAGCGAGAAGTCTTCCTTCGAGCCCGTTACACCGGGCACAAGGACGACTCGCGGATTTCCCGCAACACCGGCCTCAAGGATCGCGAGCTCACCGCTCGGCGCCAGGAACCGGGCCGCACGAACCCCGTCGGGAAGAATGGTCCAGTCCACGTCGACCAGATCGAGATCGCGCTGCACCGCGTCGTCAAATTTCGCCGATCCACGATCATCGTCGTGCGTGGCATCGTCGCGCGTGGCATTGGCGTCTGGCTCGACTGGAGCACCGGACAGATCGGGTATCTCCAGGGGCACGACACCAATCTACGCCCGGGGAACTGCCTGAGCTGGTCTAGCGAACCGGGCGCGGCGACGGTGCGACTCGGCTGACAAACGTCGCGAGCCGCCGGTAGACCTCCTGCGACTCCGGAAAGTGGTAATCCTGTTGCCAGGTGTGCCGGGTGTTGCGCGAGCTCTTGTCGTAGGTGAGAACATCCACCGGTACGGCCAGCGAGCGGAGCCGACGGATGAAGTTCAGATTCGCCCCGTAGAACGGGTCCTGTTCAGAAGTGGTCACGAATACGGGCGGGAAGCCCGGACTCACCCATTCGATCGGCGAGAGATACCGCGCGGCTTTGGTCAGCACAAGATAACGGTCTCTTGGCGGGAGCAGCATCCGAACAAACGACCGACTCAGGATGAAGCCACGCTCGAGCATCACCGAAAAATCGACAGCGCTGCAATGCTGCACCACCCCCACGAGCCGCCGGCCGAACGATGTGCCAAGACCGTAGTGCGCGACGAGCTCGGGGCTGAGCTGTGCCGCGGCGATGAGCGCGGCGATCTGACCACCGGCCGAGTCACCGCCAACCACCACCCGATCCGGATCGCCGCCGAATCCCGCAATCTCCGACTCGACCCAGCACAGAACGGATGCGGCGTCCTCGAGCATGTGCCGCATGTGGAAGCGAGTCGCCATGCGGTAATTCGCGTTGACGACAACGGCGCCCCCTGACGCCTGGATCGCGCAGTACTTCGTCACTGCCGACTTGTCGCCCGACGTCCAGCCGCCCCCGTGAAAATAGACATAGACCGGCAGGGGTCCAGGGTGCTCCCGGGGCGCGATGACGTCCAGGCGGTGCTGGCGGGCAGCGTCGCCCGAGTAGTCGATGTCAAGAATGCTGTGCACGTCGTCGATGGGTTCCTGATTGAACCGGCGCCGCTCCCCCGAGGCCAGATGCGCCATCAGGAGACGCCACACCCAGACCGGCACACGCCGGATCTGAAATGACAGCCTCATGGCCGCCAGACTAGGCGACCTGTCCGGGAGCGGGCTGCGAGCGGGCAGGGACTCAGGTTGTCAGGCTGGAACGTTGTGCTGGTGCGCGACGCTCAGCGTGAAGTTGCGGAACAACTCGATGCCGTTCGCTGTGAGGATGCTTTCCGGGTGAAACTGCACGCCTTCGATCAACTGGGATGTGTGACGCAACCCCATCACGTAGCCGTCGTCACGTGAACGAGCCGTTATGACGAGCTCGTTCGGAACGGTCGGCTCGGCGACGATCAGCGAGTGATAACGCGTTGCTATGAAGCCGGGCGCGATTCCCGCAAAGACGCCCTTGCCGTCGTGATCGATCGAACTCGTCTTGCCGTGCATCTGGTGTGCGGCAGGCGACACGGTCGCGCCGTACGCGGTCGCGATGCTCTGCAGGCCAAGGCAAACGCCCATGATCGGCTTCTTTCCTGCCAGCTCAAGAACCATTTCGACGTGACCGGAGTCCTCCGGAGTGCCCGGGCCGGGTCCGAGGAGCACAAAATCAGACTCATGCTCAAGTGCGTCGGATGGGGACAACTCCCCCGACCTCACGACGTCGACCTCCACGTCGATCATGCGAAGGTATTGGTAAATGATGTGGGAAAAGCTGTCGTACGCGTCGATCAACAGCGCTCTCATGCGAGATCTCCGTTCGTAATCGCTCGCGTTGTCGATCCCATCTTTGCGAGCGTTTCGAGCCATTCGCTCTCGGGCGACGAGTCCACGACTACTCCCGCCGAGGCACGCGCGGTATAGCCGGACTCGGATGCGACGATGGTTCGGATGGTCAGGGCCAGGTTGGTGAATCCCCCGAAGCCGATCACTCCGAATACGCCTGCATAGATCCCCCTGCGCGTTTTCTCCAGCGATTCGATGATCTCCATCGCACGGATTTTCGGTGCTCCAGTCATGGTACCCGCGGGGAAAGTTGCGCAGATCACGTCGTAGGCGTCGAGGCCCTGATCCATTTGCGCGGTCACCGTCGATACCAAATGATAGACGTGTGAATATTCTTCAATATTCATCAGACTCTCGACGGTGACGGTGCCCGGTACGGCAACGCGACCGAGGTCATTTCGACACAGATCGACGAGCATGATGTGTTCGGCGATCTCTTTGGCGTCCTGCCGCAGCCAGGCAACGTTTTCTGCGTTCTTCTGCGCATCCGTCGTTCGCCGCGCGGTACCCGCGATCGGTCGCATCGTCAGGAAGTCATTGTCGATTCGAACGTGCAACTCAGGGCTGCCACTGATGACGGTTCGGTCGCCGAGCGGCAGAAACGCCATGTACGGCGAGGGGTTGATCGACCGGAGTCTGCGGTACACATCCAGGTCGCGCCGCTCGGCAGCAACCGTGATCTCGTAGCCGAGCTGCACCTGGTAGATGTCGCCGGCATGAATGTGATCGAGTGCGACCGCGGCGCGTTCGACGTATTCAGCCTTGTTCATTGTGAAGGCCGGCGCGATGTTCGCGCCCGGAGCGAGAACCTCTCCCTCCACCAGCTCTGAATCGACCAGCACCGAATCGCCAGCACACAATTCGACAATGCGGTCGGCGTCGACGGCGTCCCACAGCTCGCTCGAAGCGATGTTCAGGCGCCCGAGGTCGGCGGGGAGGTCGACATCGATCGTTGCCGCATAGATGCGGAACACCATGTCGGGGTCGCTGCCTCTCACCTCGATGAGCTGCGGAATGTCTTCGATGTAGCTGACCGCGTCGTAACTCAGAACCGTATGGAATCCGAAGCCGAAGGTGAGCTTGTCAATGCCGTCGACCTCGAAGCCGGACTGCAGGTGCCGAAGGACGTCCCACACTGCTCGGCGGCGTTCGAGTTCGAATGAGCCCGACGCGACGCGGGTGAGCGCGTCGGCGGTCGCAAGGCGCGCATCCGCCCACTCGACGAAGCTCGGCACTCCGGTGAGAGAGATCCGGCCCGCGTCGATCGTGATGTCCAGTATCGGATGGATGCCGATCATGGCGCGATTGCTGTCGGCGGCAGGGCCCCCGAGGGATTCGAGAAGGCAGATTTCGCTCTCTCCAAGCCCTTCACGCAGCCGTGCAAAAACCTCGAAAGCGTCGTCGCCGTCGATGCGTTGTGTTTCGAGCCGGACCCTCAGGGCAGCGGTCACTCGCTCGGCGGTTTCGGGCTCGGCACTCATGGAGTCAAATCTACCCGAGGGTTGCGAGGTAGCGCGTGACGGCCTCCGTGCAGGTCTCGTGGTCGACGACGTCGGGCTCGCCCGACATTGTGATCGTTCCGACGATCTCGCCCTGTACGCGCAGGGGGATGGATCCACCGTGCGCCTTCATCGTGTCGTGATCGAGGTCGAGATCGGTAAAGGGGGTATCCCCCGCCTCATGGCGGAGCCGAACGAGCAGTGAACTCTCACCGAAATGCGTCGCCACCGCAGCCTTGCCCGCGAGCCACTCATCGTTGCCCTTGTTCGTTTTGCCCAATTTCGCCCGGTAGACGAGATCGTCGCCGACGACGATGTCGACGGCCAGGCTCACGCCCCACTCCAGAATCACTCCGGCAGCAATGGTGCCGAGCGCGAACGCGTCCTCCTTAGTGAAGTGCTCGAGATCGACTCGGGGTTCGTTCTCGAGATCTTCAAGCGTGTAGTCGGGCTTGGCGTGCGTCATTGTTGTCTCCTTGAAGCGGGGGTTGATCTGGCGGCTACGAATCAGCAGGACGGAAGTTCGCGCCGCATCAAGTCAATCAGTTCGGCGGGTTCGTATGGTTCATCCGTCGCGAGGAGCTCGGAGAGCGACCACCAGCGGTGTGCGAGAACATCCACGTGCTCTTCGGGCGTCCACCCCGTGGTGGTCGGCTCGAACGTCGTCGTGCGCCGGGCGTAGAACTCGGCGTGGCCGGTGTCATGATCTGCGTCGTCCCAGGCGACATCGAAATCGTGGTTCCACACGGGCGGGCCCGGATCGGTGATGACTAGTCCGGTTTCCTCGAACAGTTCGCGGATGACGGCATCGCGATGATCCTCGCCTGGGTCGACTCCGCCGCCCGGAGTGATCCATCTCGCAAACCCGCTTGTGTCGGGTGCTTTCGTGAGGAACAGCAGTATCCGATCCTGCTCATCGAAAAGCAGGATTCGCGAGGTGAGCCTGTGACCTACCGTCACGGCTGGTCGAACTCGGCAGGGCCAACCGCCGCGGAACGACGTCGACGCACCTGTACCGACAATGCGATGACGGCGGCGAGCAGGAGCAGAAGGACGGCGCCGCCGAGTGCCTCGGCCCAGGGAGGAACGGGGATCGCATTGACCATGGTCTGGAACGGATCGTCGGGAGGTGTCACATATTTGATCGGCGGCGCTGTGGTGAGCGTGAGTCCTTGCGCGACCGTCGCATCCGGCACGAAATCGGCGGTGACGGTGTAACTGCGACCGCTTCGCAGGTGCGGCGAAATGGCGACATCGATCGGATCGGTCGACTTCACGGGTTGCGCAAAGCTGCTTTCAAACACAGGACTGCCTGCGTCGGAAGTGACGGTAATCTTCCACTCCCCTGCCGGGGGTCCCCCAAAAGCCTTTGCATAGGCGGCGTCGTCGAGCGAGACACGCACGACCGGTGTTGTCACAGTTGCCGGATCATCGACAACCTGCGACTTCGTGGTGATCGCAAAACCAGTCACGGTGAGTGAGAAGCTCTTCACCGTCTGGCTGCTGTCCAAACCGGATCCCGCTGCCGGCTGGAACACAGCGTTCATCGTGTGCTTGCCGATTCCCAGAAGCGGCGCTGCACTCGGCTGCGCGAGGTAGGCATGGCCGCCTCGATAGAGCGCCAGATGCCGCCCGAAGGTACCAGCGAGCCCCACGACGGTGACGTCAACGGTCCCGTCCTCCGAATCCAGCACCCGAAAAGCCGACGGAGCCGCCACGCTGATCGGAAGCACCCAGTCGGTGCCGAAGGCGACAGTCAGCGACGTTGGGCCGTCGAACGCGATCTTCGTGCTCACGTCTTCCGCCATCGCTGGCGCTGCGAAGACGGCAACAGAGGTGAGCCCGAGCAGCGTTCCGAGCAGGACGCTCATGACACGTCGTGATCGGCTCATAGCTGCTTCTCCGCGGTTGGAGCCACTGCGGCGGGCGAAGCCGCAGCCGCCGCGCTAACCGAGCGCCGGAGCGCCGCAGACAACAGCATCAGGGCGATCACCAAAACGATTGCAATGATTCCCGCAACGCCAAGAGACCAGACCGGCACAGTTGAGCCCGCCTGCGTTGCGGCCTGATTTGGGATAGGGGTGGGAGTCGAGGTGGGCGTCGGCCCGGTGTTCGGCGCCGCAGGCCCGGTGTAAGTGGCATCCTTCGCGGCGACAATGGTGAAGTTGGCGGCGCTCGCCGCACTGGGGGTGAATGAGGCGGATGCGGTGAAGTCACCGCCTGGTGGCACACCTGGCCAATAGACCGAGGTAAAGGGATCGCCGCCCGCTTTTTGGTCGCTCGTTTTCGTGAAGATCTCATCGCCGGCCGAATTCTTCACTGTCACGTGCCAGGAGCCCGCAGGGAAAACCGCCCCGCCGATTTCCCCGGAGATGGCTTCGAGATACTTGCCCGACAGTGTCGCCGAGATCACCGCGTTGGTCGGATGATTACGATCGTTGGTCACGCGAACCGCGGTACTGAGCGAAGTGGGCGTCACCGTGACGGCCAGCGGGACCGCGGATCCGCCGGTGAGGGCGTAACGCTTGAACGCGGCCGTAAGCGAGTATTTTCCGACTGGCAACGGCCGCGAGAGATCGAATGCCGACACTGCAGACGTCGTCTCGGACCACACGCCGATCGGTTCCGTAGTGAGTGGTGTTGAATCACCCGCGTTGAAGATCGAGATGACGTGCGCACAGGACTTGTACTGACACGGATACGCCTTGGCCACGTTCATCTGAGCGGACCAGTACTGCCCGTACTCAACAGTGAGAGCAGATTTCGTAAATTTGATGGTGACATCCCCGCTGGCTGCCGATGCTGACGTGGCCGAAAGCGGAACGGCGATCATCGCGAGAGCCGCGGCTCCGAGCAGTATCCGGCGAAGGCGCGGCCCGCTCACCCGACTCCGCTCCCCCGCGGAATGACGATCACTCATACAGAGACCCTATCCACGTCGGCAACGCTGCGTCGTCATACTTCTGGATGACGCACCGCGGTCCCGAGAACGAGATGCCTCAGGAATTGACAAAGTCGCTGACGTCGCCGACGTAGCGAGTGTTGTTCGAGGGAACCGCCTCCACGGCGGCGAGTGCGACCTCTGCGGCGAATTCGCTGACGTTGTACAAGCGGCCCGCGGCTTCCTTGCGCTGGCCGATCGCACCGGGATTGGCCCTCTCGAGAAGTGTCGCGGTGATCGTCCCCTCGATCATGTCGCCGGATACGACGACGAAACCAATGCCCGACTGCTCGAGGGTTGGGATGAGCTCGCGGAGCGCATCCTCTCCAGCGCGCTTACTCAGTGCCACCTGCAGGTACTCCGGCATGGTCTCGACCGTCTTGATGAAATGCGCCTGGTGGCTGGTGACGAAAACGATTCGGGAACCCGGTGCCAACAGCGGCAGGGCGGCCTTCAGCAACTCGACCTGTGCGTCACGGTTGAGCCGCATGGCGTAGTCCTCGGCCATGCCGCTTTCCATACCGCCGGAGGCGTTCATCACGAGGATGTCGAGGCCGCCCAGTTTTTGCTTGATCTCGTCGAACATCGCGGCAAGAGACACCGGGTCGGTGAGGTCCGCGCCGATCGCAAACGCCGTGCCGCCTTCGGCTTCGAGAGCGGCCACGAACTTCAGCGCGCGCGCCTCTTTGTTGCGGTAGTTGATGACCACCGTGGCGCCCGCACCAGCGAGATATCCCGCCGTGTCGGCACCGATTCCCCGGGACGACCCTGTCACGAGTGCGCGCTTGCCGTTGAGAGAACCCTGAGCCAATGGATTAGTCACGGAAGAAGACACTACCAACTGGTCTGCCCACTAACACCGTCGAGTGATACCGTCTGAATCGAGCGACACACGAGAGGCGCTGACGGACCATATGGATTTCATCCAGACCTACGCATGGATTTTTTGGCTTGCCCTCATTCTGATTTTCATCATCATCGAAGTTGTCACGGTCGATTTCGTTTTTCTCATGCTCGCAATCGGCAGCCTTGGCGGCCTCGTTCTCGGGCTCTTCGGCACCCCATGGGGTTACCAGGTCGTGCTCGCCGGGGTTCTGTCGATCCTGTTGTTATTCACGGTGAGACCGCCGCTTCTGCGATTACTGAAACGCGGCGGTGATCATGCCCGCAGCAACGTCGACGCCCTTATGGGCATCAGCGGCATTGTCGTGACCGATTTCAACGGCAAGGCCGGAAATGTCAAGCTGGCGAACGGCGAAACCTGGACGGCAAAGCTCGCCGGCTCCCCCACTACTCCACTCAACGAAGGCGACCACGTTGTCGTCACCGCAATTGAAGGGTCGACCGCATTTGTCGCCCCAGCCGAAAGGAACACCCATGAATAACATCACCCCCGGACAGGTGATCGGATTCATCGTGATCGTGATCATTGTGATCTTCGTTCTGGTGGTGATCTTCAGGGCGGTGCGTATTGTCCCTCAGGCAACAGCGGGCATCGTGGAGCGCCTCGGCAAGTACCACAAGACGCTGACGCCCGGACTGAACATCCTCGTTCCGTTCGTGGATCGGATGCGCCCGCTCATCGACATGCGCGAGCAGGTCGTCTCCTTCCCGCCGCAGCCTGTGATCACCGAAGACAACCTCGTGGTCTCCATCGACACCGTTGTCTACTTCCAGGTGACGGATGCGCGTGCAGCAACATACGAGATCCGCAACTACCTGGGTGCCGTCGAGCAGCTCACCACAACGACATTGCGTAACGTCGTGGGTGGCCTGAACCTCGAGCAGGCGCTCACCAGCCGCGACAACATCAACGGCCAGTTGCGCATCGTGCTCGACGAAGCGACCGGCAAGTGGGGCATTCGCGTCGGACGCGTCGAGCTCAAGGCGATCGACCCGCCCCTCTCCATCCAGGATTCGATGGAGAAGCAGATGCGTGCCGAACGTGACAAGCGTGCCGCGATTCTGACGGCAGAGGGAACCAAGCAGGCCGCCATTCTGCAGGCCGAGGGTGCGCGACAGGCTGCGATCCTGAACGCCGAGGGTGACGCGAGGTCGCAGGTTCTGCGCGCAGAGGGCGAGGCAAAGGCAATCGAGACGGTTTTCGGGGCCATTCACGCCGGAAACCCGGATGCTCCGCTGCTCGCTTACCAGTACCTGCAGACCCTGCCGAAGATCGCCGAAGGCGAAGCGAGCAAGCTGTGGATCATCCCGAGCGAGCTCACGGAAGCACTCAAGGGAATAAGCGCGGGTTTCCTCGGTCCACTCGCTGGCGGTGCTCACGAGGCGCCCAAGGGCTAGCGTGGCGCATCCTGCTTCTCGAGCGGCGGCCGTGTCGTGGCTTGAGCCCGCGAGGCCTCGTCTGCTCGCGCACCGCGGTCTCGCTATCGACGCTCCGGAGAACACCCTTCTGGCGTTTCTCAAGGCGCTCGCGCTCGGCGCGACCTATCTCGAGACGGACGTGCACGCGAGTCGCGACGGAGTTGCGGTGATCGCGCACGATGCAGATCTCGTGCGCGTTGCCGGTCGCGACACGAAGATTCGAGATCTCACGGTCAGTGAGCTCAAACAGATCGACCTCGGCGCCGGACAAACCTTCTGCACTCTCGCCGAGGCACTGGACGCGTTCCCGCAGGCCCGGTTCAACATCGACATCAAGTCTCTCGCTGCCGCCAAACCCGCCGCACAGGCGATCCTGGACGCGCGAGCCATCGGTCGTTGCCTGATCGGGTCGTTCAGCGAGAATCGGCGCCTCGCCGCAGTGCGGCTCCTGCCAGGTGTCGCAACTTCGGCGACTTCCTACCGCTTTGCGGTCGCGCTTCTCGCGGCGAAGCTTGGGCTAACTCCCCTGGTGCGCGCCGCCGTTCACGGACTGGATGCGGTGCAGGTTCCCGAACGTGCCGCAGGGCTCCGTATAGCGACGCGACGAGTGATCGATCGACTGCACTCGGTCGGCGTCGAGGTGCACATGTGGACCATCAACGACGTCGCGACGATGAAAAAGCTGCTCGATCTCGGTGTCGACGGTCTTGTGACCGACCGTATCGACCTCGCGCTTGTCCTCGTTGGCCAGGACATCTGAAACCCCGAACCTGCCAATCGGCTGGGAACTCGCCGCAAAGGGCGTCCCGTTGAAAGCAATCGTCCAGCCAAGGGGTTTATAACTTTGAATGCATTGCGAGTAAGGAGGCCACATAATGGCAGACCGGAGTTTGCGCGGCATGCGACTCGGAACCCAGAGCTTACAGAGCGAAGAGGGTGTCGAGTTTTCGCCGCGAAAGAAGAGTGTTTACCGCACGGCCGACGGGACCACGTTCGAAGTGGTGTTCTCGGCAGAAGCGGAGATTCCCGAAGTGTGGGAGTCGCCGAAGAGCGGGCAGGAGGGCGTGCTCCTCGACAGCGAGGGTGCTCCCGTCGAGATGGAGCGCGCGGAGGTCAAAACGCCGCGAAGCCATTGGGACATGTTGCTCGAGCGTCG
>JAUZFR010000056.1 GCA_030840335.1 Actinomycetota bacterium
GCATGACCGGGAGCAATCGCGGGCTCGACTCACACCGGCGCGGCGGGTTGAAGGTCGCCTTCCGCCTCGCCCGCCGAAACGCGCAGCAGGCACCCGGGCGGAGCATCCTGATCGCCGCGCTGATCGCGATTCCCGTGATTGGGCTCGCCGGCCTTGCGACGGTCGTGACCAGCATGCTTCCGACGGTGCAGGAGACGCTCCGCACGCAACTCGGCCATTCGCAGGCGATGCTGCAGATGGTCTCGCCACCCGATCCCAGTCTCGTGCAGAGCCCCAACGAGCCTGCGGTCTACCAGTTCGACAACGGCGTGAATGGGCCTCTCCACCACAAGGAAACGGCTCCCGTTGTCGTGCCGGACTCGTTCCTGCCCGGGGTGCGCATCCTCTCGGTGCGCGAGACATCGGTGACGGTTCGAACCGCCCACGGCACGGGCAGCCTCTCGGCTCTCGAGGGCGAGCCCTGGGACAAGTCATTCGCGGGAAAGTACGACCGCGCAACCGGACGCGTGCCTGTGATCGGCAACGAGATCATGGCCTCTCCAGCCGCACTGAAACGCCTGGGAGTGCACCTCGGCGATACCGTCACGGTTCTGCTGCCGAAGCCCGCGACTGTCACCGTGGTCGGAACGCTGGTCGACCGATCGCAGCCGACGCACGCCCAGATCCTGTTTGCATTTCCGGCCGCGCTCGACGGAGTTGCCCCGGAGTCGGACCTCGCCGGCACCCAGTTCTATCTCCCGGACACGCCGGTGTCGTGGGCGATGGTGCAGAAACTCAACCATTCCGGTGCGGTGGTGCTGTCGCGAGACGTACTCCTGAATCCGCCGCTGGCATCGCAAACGACGATCGCGGCTCAGGATGCCTACATTCCGTGGACGCAACTGACAATCGCCTTCCCTCTGGCGGGTTTTGCCCTGTTCGAGGTCGCCCTGCTCGCCGGTGCCGCCTTCATGGTCGGCGCTCGGCGTGAGCAGCGTTCGCTCGCAACTCTCGCCAGCGTCGGCGGTGACCGACGCATGCTGTTTCAGGTGATCGCCTTCGGTGGAGTCGTGCTCGGGGTGATCGGTGGCGTCGTCGGCTCCGGCCTCGGCGTGTTTGGGGCATGGCTGTACATCAACTTGAGCTCCGATGGCAGTGCGACCGAGTATCCCGGATTTCATGCCAATCCATTCGTGCTCGCGGGCGTCATCCTGTTCGCTGCGCTCGCGGGACTCTTCGCGGCCGCCATCCCGGCACGGGTCGCGTCCCGCGTCGACGTTGTCGCTGCACTCCGCGGGGCACTTCGGCCGCCGCGCGTGACGATGCGACGACCGGTCGTGGGCATCGTGCTTGCCGCGATTGGTGCGGGTATCACTCTCATTGGCGGCGCGATCTGCCTGATTCCGCAGGCGCCCAACCAGTACGAGCCCGTTCACACGGTGGTCGGTCTCGGCCTGGTCGTCGTCGGCCCGATCGTCATGCAGGTCGGCGCCATCCTGCTCGCACCGCTCATCCTGCGGTGGATCTCGCGGCTGCTCGCAAACTTCGGGCTCGGTGCCCGGCTCGGGTCACGGGATGCGTCACGCAACTCGTCGCGCTCGGTTCCGGCTCTCGCGGCGATCATGACCACGATCTTCGTCGGGTCGTTCATCATGACGTTCATCTCCTCCAGTGAGGCCGAGGGCCGGGCAGGTTGGGACTACTGGACCAAGCCCAACCTCGCGAGCGCCGACCTGGCCGGTTGGAGGCCGAACGGCAAGCTCCCGACCACCGCCGATGCCCAAAGGGCCGCGTCGGCGATCGAATCCACCTTTCATGTGAAGTCGGCGCGAGTGCTCAGCACCGCTGTCGAGAGAGTTCTCGAGAGCGCGACCGCGGCAGACAATCGCGGACTCTTCGCAACGCCTGCGCTCGTGAACTCGACGGGATGCCCGCAGGGGGTGTTCCTGCAGTACAGTGGCCCGTTCATCGCTGCGCCAACTTGTGCGCGTGCCCCCTACGACCTCAACCAGACCATTTGGGTTGGGGACGCCGCTGACCTGTCGCTTGCCCTTGGCAAGAAGGCCTCCGCGGTGTCGCGCCAAACCCTGGCCAGCGGAGGGGTCGTCGCGCTCTATCCGCAATATGTCCGGAATGGAAGCGCGACGATCGAGTGGCGAACCGGAAGCCAGCAGAATCGTGACCAACGGGTGCGGAAAACGTCGGCCGCCGTGCGCAGTGTGACACTTCCGGCGACGGTCCAGACTCCCGGCCACGACTACAAATTTGCGGTCTTCATTTCCCCCGCCACCGCGAGATCACTGGGGATTTCCTTCGCTCCGAGCCTCGTACTCGCCCCCGTCTCCGGGCCACCCACGGATGCACAGTACGACACACTCAACGCGGCGGCGGTGAGCATTACGGGTGGGGATGTCAACAATATTCCGATGTACTTCAGGGTCGAACCCGGTCCGCCAAACACCTCGGGTTCGGTGGCCTGGATACTGCTCGCCATCTGTGCTCTGATCGCGCTCGGTGCCGCGGCTGTCGCCATCGGTCTGGCCCGCGCCGACGGTCGCCGAGACGACTATGTGCTCGGCGCAACGGGAGCGTCGCCGCGACTTCGCCGCTCGTTTGGGTTCTGGCAGGCCGTTTGTCTCGCCGGGACCGGCGCGATCATCGGGGTCGCACTCGGGATCGTTCCCGTGCTCGCCCTTTCGCTGTCACCCGCTGCAACCACCGTCGGTGGACTTCTGTTCAGTCCCCCGTGGGTACAGCTCGCGCTGGCGGCCGTTGCCGTCCCAGTGGTCATCGCATCGGGCACGTGGCTACTCTCACGCGGCGGTCAGCGCTCGCTGGGCTCGACGGCGCTGGCCCGAGCGTGAGCGAACCAATCCTGCCGCCTGGCCGCCCAAACTCGCGGATTGCGTTCCGTCTCGCTCGGCGAATGGCGCTGCAGTCGAAAGCGCGAAGCATCCTCGTTCTCCTGCTGGTCGCGATTCCGGTGATCGGGATGTCGGGGCTCGCGATCATCGTCGCGAGCAATGAGGCGACGCCGGCTGAGACCGCCCGGCTCAGCCTCGGTGACACCAGTGCGCGCATCGAGATGGTCTCCGCGCCAGGCAGTCATGTGTCCCAGGACTTCTCCGGCAATGGCGGGAGCTATGAAGAGTCGAGCGGCAAGAGGATCCTCAGCCCCGACGAATTCCTGCCCACGGGCACGCGCATTCTGAGCGAGCGTGACACCTCGGTTGTCGCACGAACCGTGGGAGGCATCGGGTATCTCGAAGGCGACGAGGGCGACCTCTGGGATCCTGCGTTGCGAGGCAGGTACACGGTGCTCAGCGGCACCGCACCCACTGCAGACGACCAGGTCATGGTCACTCCCGCAACGCTCATCCGACTCGGCGTCAAAGTTGGCGGTGCCTTCGAGACCACCCAGCCGCGTCCCCTCACCCTGACCGTCGTCGGTACTATGACGCGCGCGGACCTTGCGAGCAGCGACCAGCGGGTCTTTGCACGGGCGGGCGCCATCGACGGACTCTCGATCCGTGACAATCTGACCTCGGTGAACTTCTACCTGCCAGACCTTCGGGTGAATTGGGCGCAGGTTCTCGAGTACAACCGCGAAGGAGCCTGGGTCGCGTCGCGGGAGGTGATCCTCCATCCCCCACACGTGCACAACTCCGACACAGGCGCGATATCACAGGCTCCGCTCGAATATCTTGGCATCGTCGCTGTCGGCGGCTTCATTTTGTTCGAAGTCGCACTGCTGGCCGGTGCGGCATTCGCGGTCGGAGCGCGACAACAGCAGCGCGCGCTCGCCATTCTGGCGAGTGTGGGCGGGGACGGGCGGATGCTGTTCCGAGTCATCTCCTTCGGCGGCATCGTCCTGGGATTCGCCGGGGCGCTGCTCGGAACGGCGCTCGGCACGCTCGCGGCGGCGATCGCAATCCCGATTCTGTCGGGTGGCAACCACTCGCGATTCCCGGGGTTCCACGTGCCACTCGAGATTCTTGCTGCCATCGTGGTTCTCGCAACCATCGCCGCATGGATCGCTGCCGCGGCACCTGCGCGCACCGCCGCGCGCACCGA
This sequence comes from Actinomycetota bacterium, assembly GCA_030840335.1. GTDB lineage: Bacteria > Actinomycetota > Actinomycetes > Actinomycetales > Microbacteriaceae > Galbitalea. The sequence goes on from JAUZFR010000056.1 coordinate 4,054, forward strand.
CGTGGTCGCCGCGCTTCGCGGAGCTCGACGTCCTCCGCGACCGACCCGGCGCCGACCGATCATCGGAGTTATCACGATTCTCGCAGGCGCCGCGATCTGTCTCGTCGGCGGGGCGATCGAGATCACCGCGCAGACGCCCGGTGCGGGTGGAGTGGTCACACGGGAGCAACAGAGCTGGACGGGAATCGCGGCAGGAATCATCGTCGCGGGCGCAATCCTGACTCAAGTGGGCGCCATTCTGATCGCACCCATCCTCCTTCGGTGGGCGGCCGCGCTCTCGCGCCGGGTGAGTACGTCGGCGCAACTTGCCACCCGGGATGCCGCACGCAATCCCTCGAGATCGGTGCCCGCACTCGCCGCGATCATGAGCACAGTCTTTGTCAGCGTCGTCGTCATGAATCTGCTCGCCTCGGGGCAGGTGATCACTAACCAGACCTACCAGTACCAGTACGCAAACAAGACAGCGGCCGTCAGCTTGTACGCGGGCGACGGCGACTTTATCGCCGTCAAGAGCGACGGAACCGAGGTACTCGCCGCGCTCGATCGCGCATTCGGAGTGAAATCGGCGCGCCTCCTGTCGAGCGCGCCGGATCCGTACTCGTGGCCGCTTACCCATCCGGCGTTTGCGATCCCGAAGGTCTATCGGCACGGGCCCGACTACCTGACGGATTTCGGAGGTGACGACCGCGTGTGGGTGGGGACTTCATCCGACCTTGCGGCGATCATGGGTGCGCCAGTAAAGCCGGCGGCGTCCGCAGCCCTCCGTGCGGGCGGTGTCGTCTCGCTGTATCCGCAGTTTGTCCGCAACGGGAAGGTGCACCTCGACTGGCAGAAAATGACCAAGTCCGGCGAGCTGGGTGCGACGCAGCGCTCCGTCGACCTGTCGGCCGTCGTGCAGCGGCCGCCGCATCCGATCAATTTCGGAATGTTCATGACCCCGGAGACGGCATCGAAGATCGGTCTCACCTACGCGCCGACGCTGGCCATCGCGCCGCTGCACGCCACGCCAACTGACGCGCAGCGGGATGCGATGACCGCGAGCCTCGATGCCCTTTCCCGGGGAAGCCTTTACCTCGCAGTCGAGACCGGTCCGACCGACTACGCCGCCGGGTGGCTGTGGGGCCTCCTCGCCTTCAGCGGACTCAGCTCGCTGGGAGCGGCGGCGATCGCGATTGCGCTCGCTCGCGCCGACGGGCGGCGAGACGACGACGTTCTCGAGTCGCTTGGGTCGCCCCCCACGATTCGCCGCGGTTTCGGATTCTGGCAAGCCGTTGTCATCGCCGGTATCGGATCGGTGATCGGAGTGATCCTCGGCCAGCTCCCGGGCATCGCGCTGGGGTACAGCCCGTCGGGCAACCCGGTCATCCCGTTCGCGCCGCCCATCTCCTCGATGCTGCTGGCCGCGATCGCGATTCCACTGGTGATCGCCGCCGGAACCTGGCTGTCCGCTGGCCGTCATCGCGCGAGGTTTACGAGGCGATCGCCGGCGGGGTGACCCGACGGCGAGCTGTTCGTGACTCCCCGGCTATGGCCGGTAGTCGTCCCGCGTGCGGAGCGGGGTGGTCGATGGTGGTATCAGGGGTCCGTTGCCCTGCCCGCTGACTGACTTGAGCGTCGCACCGAAGACCTGGAGGAGTCGGATCGCAATCTTCGCGATCAACACGCCGGTGTGTTGCCCGGCTTTGTGGGTGGTGCTTGGTTGTTCGTCGGCGTCGGTCACAACGTCATGATGACACGGACGCTACCTACTTCGCCTGTCCGTAGTTGTCCACCGTGGCGACGGTGACCGG
>JAUZFR010000090.1 GCA_030840335.1 Actinomycetota bacterium
TGAAGTTCGCGGGTGGCATCCAGGGCGGTGCGCGGCTCTTCCTGGTGAGCGACCTCACGGTCAACCCCGGTGGCGACAGCTCGACGGGCAGCACAAAGAATCTGTTTTCCGGAACAATCACCGGAAACGTGTTTTCCATCGCGGGTGTGAGCGGCGAACTTCCTGCTGACGCTGCACCGATCGTCACGCCGACTCCAACGCCGACCGACACGTCGACGCCGGTTCCGACCGAGACGCCGATCCCCACAGGAACGGCAACGCCCACTCCATAGCCTGTCGTTGCGTCCCTGTCGAGGCATGTTCCTCGACAGGGACCCAGCGATAGAGTGGCTCTGACCGGATCTGACGCCCTCAAGGGGCGGCGAGGAGTGCCACAGTGAGCGACACGAATATCCCAGCTGATAAATCGACGGTCGACGAACCGACCGTGGGCGAACCGACGGTAGTTGAACCAACGGTCGTCGAGCCCATCTCAACGACTCCCGCGGGCAGCGAACCACCGCCCCTCGTGGAACCCGCAGAACCGATCGCCACCGATGACGTGGTTGTCGTCCCGGCGCAGGTCAGCGAGACCGAACCGGTCGTTGCGACCACGGATCCCGCGGCGGCCGAGACCGTGCAGCCGCCAGTCGAAACCGGACTTCCGCCGGTTGCTCCGGATCGCGTCGTGTACGTGGATGCGGCGCAGCCGCCGCGCAAGAAGGGCAATCGCGGCGTCGGCGTGCTTCTTGCGATCCTTGCTGCCATCGTGTTCGGCGCTCTGTATGCCGTGATCACGGCGATCGTTGACGCATCCAATCTGGGCGCGGTCGACGTCGCGTTCCTGTCGAAGCCCGCGTTTTGGGTTCCCGTGCTCTTCTTCGCGGTGGGATTCATCCTCCTCGTGCTGATTGCCAACCGCGCGAACTGGTGGGCCTATGTCATCGGCAGCCTTCTCGTCGCGCTTTTCGTCTACTTCGGAAGCGTCTTCACACTCGTGCTCGCCAACGGCATCCTCGCCATGACGCCCGCAGGGGGCGGCATTTTCCTGCGCTCCGTGTTCGTGAGCCCCGGCGCGATCGTCGCCGCCCTGCTGGCGCGCGAAATCGCGTTGTGGACCGGAGCCGCGATTGCGGCCCGAGGTCGCAGGGTGAGGGCGCGCAACATCGAAGCCCGAGAAGCGTTCGAACGGGATGAAGCCGAGGCGAAAGCCAAGCGCGACGCCGCTTACGCACCACCCGCGTAGGCCGTACGCCTCAAGCGAACCACATTTGACCGCACCCCCCGGTGTGACTAAAGTTGACGAGGTGTGCGCTTTGTCGTGCGCTCGTGCTGTGCCCGCGGGTTTTCATCCGTAGCTAAGTGCGTGCAAACTTCCACCGCGTAACCAGGCTGGGTTCGGACTTTGAATAAAGACCGGCCCCCACGGCATACCAATCAGAATCCCGAAAATACTACGGATTCGCGTTTGGTCCAGATGAACTCGTTCGGTCCCGCTTGCGTGGGTCCGCGCGAATGCTAATTACCAAGTAGCAGCTGTCACCGTGCAGTAAAACCAAGGAGTTATGTAGTGCCAACCATTCAGCAGTTGGTCCGAAAGGGCCGCAGCCCCAAGGTCGTAAAGACCAAGGCGCCTGCCCTGAAGTCCAACCCACAGCAGCGCGGTGTGTGCACCCGCGTTTATACGACCACCCCGAAGAAGCCGAACTCGGCTCTCCGCAAGGTTGCTCGCGTCAAGCTCTCCAACGGCACCGAGGTCACCGCCTACATTCCGGGTGAGGGCCACAACCTGCAGGAGCACTCGATGGTGCTCGTTCGCGGCGGACGTGTTAAGGATCTCCCGGGCGTGCGCTACAAGATCGTGCGCGGCGCGCTCGACACCCAGGCAGTTAAGAATCGTAAGCAGGCTCGCAGCCGCTACGGAGCGAAGATGGACAAGAAGTAATGCCACGTAAAGGACCAGCACCGAAGCGTCCCGTAGTTGCGGACCCGGTCTACGGAGCGCCCATCGTCAGCCAGCTCGTCAACAAGATTCTGCTCGACGGCAAGAAGGGTCTTGCAGAGCGCATCGTTTACGGCGCACTCGAAGGCGTTTCTGCCAAGAACGGCCAGGACGCGGTTGTCACACTCAAGAAGGCGCTCGACAACGTGCGCCCGACCCTCGAGGTCAAGTCCCGCCGCGTCGGTGGCTCGACGTACCAGGTTCCCGTTGAGGTCAAGCCGCACCGCGCGAACACTCTCGCGCTTCGCTGGCTGACCAGCTACGCAAAGGCTCGTCGCGAGAAGACGATGACCGAGCGTCTCACCAACGAGATCCTCGACGCATCCAATGGTCTCGGTGCCGCTGTGAAGCGTCGTGAAGACACTCACAAGATGGCCGAGTCGAACAAGGCCTTCGCGCACTACCGCTGGTAAACGTTCAGCGCTGATTGAGCTTGTCGAAATCTCCCATTGCGATGGCGAGATCTCGACAGGCTCGATCAGCGAGTCGGCTCGCCCGACATCCACACCCACTTTCTATCGGAGGAACTCCGTGGCACAAGACGTGCTCACCGACCTGAACAAGGTCCGCAACATCGGCATCATGGCGCACATCGATGCCGGCAAGACCACCACTACCGAGCGCATCCTGTTTTACACGGGCATCACTCACAAGATCGGTGAAGTTCACGATGGCGCTGCCACCATGGACTGGATGGCGCAGGAGCAGGAGCGCGGCATCACGATTACGTCTGCCGCTACGACCTGTTTCTGGAACAACCACCAGATCAACATCATCGACACCCCGGGCCACGTCGACTTCACGGTCGAGGTCGAGCGTTCGCTTCGCGTGCTCGATGGAGCCGTAGCGGTCTTCGATGGCAAGGAAGGCGTTGAGCCCCAGTCGGAGACGGTCTGGCGCCAGGCCGACAAGTACGACGTGCCCCGCATCTGCTTCGTCAACAAGATGGACAAGCTCGGTGCAGACTTCTACTTCACCGTCGACACCATCATCAAGCGCCTCGGCGCCCGGCCGCTGGTCATCCAGCTTCCGATCGGATTCGAGAACACCTTCGAAGGTGTCGTCGACCTGGTCGAGATGCGCGCGCTGACCTGGCGTGGTGACTCGAAGGGTGACGTCGAGCTGGGCGCCAAGTACGACATCGAGCCGATTCCGGCCGACCTCGTCGACAAGGCCAACGAGTACCGCCAGATCCTGCTCGAGACCGTCGCCGAGACCGACGACGCACTTCTTGAGAAGTTCTTCGCCGGCGAAGAACTGACGGTTCCGGAGATCAAGGGCGCAATTCGCAAGCTCACGGTTTCAAGCCAGATCTACCCGGTGCTTTGTGGCTCAGCGTTCAAGAACCGCGGCGTCCAGCCGATGCTCGACGCTGTCATCGACTACCTGCCGAGCCCGCTCGACGTCCCCGCAACCGAGGGCCGCGACGTGCGCGACGAAGAGAAGATCATCGAGCGCCACCCGGTTGCGACCGAGCCGTTCGCTGCTCTCGCGTTCAAGGTCGCCGTTCACCCGTTCTTCGGTCGTCTGACCTACGTTCGCGTGTACTCCGGTCACGTCGACTCCGGTGCCCAGGTCGTCAACGCGACCAAGGGTAAGAAGGAGCGCATCGGCAAGATATTCCAGATGCACGCCAACAAGGAGAACCCGGTCGCCGCCATGAGCGCCGGCCACATCTACGCGGTCATCGGCCTGAAAGACACGACGACGGGTGACACACTCGCCGATCCTGCCAACCTGGTCGTGCTCGAGTCGATGACGTTCCCCGAGCCGGTCATCGAGGTTGCTATCGAGCCGAAGACGAAGCAGGACCAGGAAAAGCTGGGCCTCGCCATCCAGAAGCTCGCCGAAGAAGACCCGACGTTCCGCACCGAGCAGAACATCGACACCGGCCAGACCACTATCAAGGGAATGGGCGAGCTTCACCTCGACATCCTCGTTGACCGCATGAAGCGCGAATTCGGCGTTGAGGCCAACGTGGGCAAGCCGCAGGTTGCCTACCGCGAGACGATTCGTCGCGTGGTGGAGAAGCACGACTACACCCACAAGAAGCAGACCGGTGGATCCGGCCAGTTCGCGAAGGTGCAGATCTCCCTCGAGCCGCTGGAAATTACGGCAGAGAAGACCTACGAATTCGAGAACAAGGTCACGGGTGGGCGCATCCCGCGCGAGTACATCCCCTCGGTCGACCACGGAATCCAGGATGCGCTGCACGTCGGCGTTCTTGCTGGATACCCGATGGTCGGCGTGAAGGCGCTGCTCCTTGATGGCGCTGCGCACGACGTCGACTCCTCGGAGATGGCGTTCAAGATTGCCGGCTCGATGGCTTTCAAGGAAGCTGCGCGCAAGGCACAACCAGTTCTGCTCGAGCCGCTGATGGCCGTCGAGGTACGTACCCCAGAGGAATACATGGGCGACGTAATCGGCGACCTGAACTCGCGTCGCGGTCAGATCCAAAGCATGGAGGATGCGACCGGCGTCAAGGTCATTCGCGCCAATGTGCCCCTGTCGGAGATGTTCGGCTACGTGGGCGACCTGAGGTCCAAGACCTCCGGCCGTGCCGTGTACTCGATGAGCTTCGAGTCATACGCTGAGGTCCCCAAGGCTGTTGCCGACGAGATCATTCAGAAGAACAAGGGCGAATAGCTGCCCTGACCACGAAGGCTCACCGAGCCCGAGTAACATATCAACACACCAATTCGTAAGCATCCGGAACCACCGGATGCCTACACCAGAGTCCTGAGGAGGACCCACAGTGGCCAAGGCCAAGTTCGAGCGGACAAAGCCGCACGTAAACATCGGAACGATCGGTCACGTTGACCACGGAAAGACCACGCTGACTGCAGCGATCTCGAAGGTGCTTGCTGACAAGTACCCGTCCGCAACCAACGTGCAGCGCGACTTCGCGTCGATTGACTCCGCTCCAGAAGAGCGCCAGCGTGGTATTACGATCAACATCTCGCACGTCGAGTACGAGACGCCGAAGCGCCACTACGCGCACGTCGACGCTCCTGGTCACGCTGACTACATCAAGAACATGATCACGGGTGCCGCCCAGATGGATGGCGCAATCCTCGTGGTTGCCGCGACTGACGGCCCCATGGCCCAGACGCGTGAGCACGTTCTGCTCGCAAAGCAGGTTGGTGTTCCTTACCTGCTCGTCGCGCTGAACAAGACCGACATGGTTGACGACGAAGAGATCCTTGAGCTCGTTGAGCTCGAGGTTCGCGAGTTGCTCTCCAGCCAGGGCTTCGATGGTGACAACGCTCCCGTCGTTCGCGTCTCGGGCCTCAAGGCTCTCGAGGGCGACGAGAAGTGGACCCAGAGCATCCTCGACCTGATGGACGCCGTTGACGAGTCCGTGCCCGACCCGGTGCGCGACAAGGACAAGCCGTTCCTCATGCCGATCGAAGACGTCTTCACGATTACCGGTCGTGGAACCGTCGTCACCGGCCGCGCCGAGCGCGGAACCCTCGCTATCAACTCCGAGGTCGAGATCGTCGGCATCCGTCCGACGCAGAAGACCATCGTCACGGGTATCGAGATGTTCCACAAGCAGCTCGACGAGGCATGGGCCGGCGAAAACTGTGGTCTCCTGCTCCGTGGTACGAAGCGTGAAGACGTCGAGCGCGGCCAGGTTGTTGTCAAGCCTGGTTCGGTCACGCCGCACACGAACTTCGAGGGCACCGCGTACATCCTGTCCAAGGATGAGGGTGGGCGTCACAACCCGTTCTACGCGAACTACCGTCCGCAGTTCTACTTCCGCACCACCGACGTCACCGGCGTCATCACGCTGCCTGAGGGCACCGAGATGGTCATGCCCGGCGACACCACCGGTATGACGGTCGAGCTCATCCAGCCCATCGCGCTGGAAGAGGGCCTCGGCTTCGCGATCCGTGAGGGTGGCCGCACCGTCGGCGCCGGCACGGTGACCAAGGTTCTGAAGTAACAAGCATCAGGTAACTCGGGGTCGGCGCTGTAGCGCCGGCCCCGTTTTGCGTCCCCGCCCGCCCGCATGCCCGCGATTGCGCCCTGTCGAACCGATTGCGCCCGCGCGACCACCCGCAGACGGTTCGTGGGACAGCAATCACCTCTCGATAACACGTGTCCGGTCGCTACTCGGTCTCCACAGAAGTACCGTTCAAAGCGCTCGCAAGGGCAAGCGCGGGCATCGTGGACGGATGGATCCGCAACCACCCCGCATCACCCACGTACGAAACCTTGACGGAGTGTTCGACCGTCGCCAGGCCCACGCGCGTCGCGCCGCCCTCGGCCACGAACATCGTCTCGCTCGCGGCGCGTACGTCGACTCGACCGAGTGGGCAGCCCTCACGGCCCTGAACAAGTACCGGCTTCGCGTTCGCGCAGTCGCCGAAAGCCGGGTGCACTCGGGCCTGGTCCTTTCGCACTGGTCCGCCGCGGCGCTGCACGGATTGCCGATACTCGGCCACTGGCCAGAACGCATTCATGCCGTCGTTGGAAAGACAGCGGGCGGTCGCTCCGACAATGTGGTCGTCAAGCACGCGATGGCCATTTCGCCCGAAGACATCGTCATGATTGACGGGCTCCTCGTCACGTCAGTCGCCCGGACCGTTCTCGACATGGCGGTCGCCGCCGACTTCCTCACAGCTGTGATGATCGCCGACCGTGCCCTGCTGGTTGACAGGTTTGATCGGTCTACTCCGCTCGTGACCCGCGCGGAGTTGATCGACGCGTGGGAGCGCGCAATGCCATTTCGCGGTCATCAGCGCGCATGGCATGTCATCGTCTTCGGAGAGACCCAGTCCGAGTCGCCCCTCGAGTCGGTCAGTCGCGCAAACATGTCAATTGTCGGATGTCCGCCTCCCGAATTGCAGCACGAGTTCTTTGACGCGGCGGGCCGAATCGGATGGTCCGACTTCTTCTGGCGCGACCTCTCCCTGGCCGGCGAGGCGGACGGCAAGGTCAAGTACCTCGATCCTGAAACGCGGGGCAACAAGTCTGCCGATCAGGTCGTCTTCGAAGAGAAGGTTCGCGAGGATCGCATGCGTGCGACGGGCGCCGGACTCACTCGGTGGCCGTGGTCGATCGGCGTGAATCCAGCGGCACTGCGCGCGCACCTCATCCACGCCGGCATCCGAATGCGCACGTGATTGCGCCTCCACGAATCGCTTGCGCACGCGCGACCGGGCGCAATTGGTTCGTGCGGGCGCAATCGCGGTCGGGGCGACGTTGCGACAGGGGGATGTTGCGAGCCCCCCGTTTGAGGTACATTGGCCGCAACCCCAAGACGGCTCCAACCCGAACATATATCCCTGAGGCCCCTCCCATGCCCGGAACCCGAACCCTGACTCGTCGTACCCAAACGCCTCTGGCGCTGATCAGTTCCCTCGGGGTGATGATCGCGCTCGTTATCGCTCCGACGGCGGCCTTTGCCGATACCGCCCCGCCTACGCCGGGTGAACAGGCGAGTGTCTCGAGCGACCAGCTTCCGACCACGCAGATGGACGGCGTCGCCTGGACCCAGGTCATGATCGGAAATACCGTCTACGTCGGCGGACAGTTCACCGCGGCTCGACCCGCAGGCGCTGCGGCCGGTGTCAATACCGTTCCGCGCAGCAATTTGCTGTCGTACAACGTGACCACCGGTGTACTCGACGCGAGTTGGGCGCCGACGGTGAACGGGGTCGTGCGTGCTTTAGCCGCGTCTCCCGACGGGTCGAAGCTTTACGTCGGTGGAAACTTCACGACGATCAATGGCGCGGGGCGCAATCACATCGCGGCGTTCAACGTCGCGACCGGCGCACTGGACGCCACGTTCAAACCCTCGACCAACAGCACCGTCTATTCGGTCTCTGCGACCGCGTCCACGGTGTACTACGGCGGATACTTCACCGCCGTTGGCAGTGTGGCGCGCACCTACGCAGCAGCGTCCTCGGCTGCGACCGGCGCACTGTTGCCGTGGGCCCCATCCATTTCCGGCGGGACCGTGTCCGGCCTTGTCGCGTCGCCCGACGGTACGAAGGTTGCGCTGGCGGGCAACTTCCAGTCGGTGAACGGCTCGAACAGGCCAGGTTACGGACTCGCAATGGTCTCGGCCACCGGTACCGCGACAGGAGTGCTGCCCTTCAACGCAAATAACACCATTCGAAATGGTGGAGTGAACGCGGGCATCACGTCGATCAGTGCCGACGGCGACAGCATCTATGCGACCGGCTACGTCTTCGGCAGCGGCGGGAATTTCGAGGGCACTCTTCGCGCAAGCTGGACCGATGGATCTCTCGTCTGGATGGAGGACTGCCACGGCGATACTTACTCCTCCTACGCACAGGGCAATCTCATCTACGCGACTGGACATGTCCACAACTGCGCGAACGTCGTCAACGGCTACCCGGAGGTCAATCCGCGTGCGTTCCACCGCGGACTCGCGTTCACGAAGACCGTCGGAGGCACCCTGAAAAACAACACCCAGAGCGGGTACACCAACTTCGGCGGCCAGCCCTCTCCCAAGCTGACCGACTGGTATCCGGACATCAACAATGGCACCTTCACGGGGCAGAACCAGGGGCCGTGGCACATTACGGGCAACTCGCAGTGGGTCGTCTATGGCGGCGAGTTCACCGCCGTCAACAACAAGCCGCAGCAGGGTCTCGAGCGGTTTGCCGTGCCATCGCTGGCACCGAACAAGGATGGCCCTCGCACCAACAACACGCCGACAGCCACGTCCCCGGCGGCGGGCAGTGTCACCCTCACGATGCTCTCCAACTGGGATCGTGACAACGAGCAACTGATCTACACGGTCATCCGCAATGGCAATACCGCGGCTCCGGCGCGGGTCGTCACAGGCTTGTCCGAGTTCTTCCGGCTGCCGGTGCTGACAATCGTGGACTCCGGTCTCCTGCCGAGCACGACCTACAGCTACTACATCATCACGTCAGATCAATTCGGCAACAAGGTGACGTCCCCGACGGTCACGGTGACCACTCGGGGTGGAGTGGTGACCAACCAACCGCCCACGGCGGCATTCACCGTCTCTGTCAACGGGTCGACCGTGAGCGTTAACGGCACCGGTTCCTCGGATCCGGACGGCACGATCTCGTCGTACAGTTGGAATTTCGGTGACGGCGGCACCGCGACCGGCTCGACCGCGACGCACACGTACGCGGGCCCCGACACCTACACGATCACCCTGACCGTCGTCGACAATGGCGGCGCCTCTGCCAGCACGACGCACACGGCGACGATCGCGGGCCCTGCGACGCAACTGGCTGCGGACGCGTTTGGCCGCACGCTGGCGAGCGGATGGGGCCCTGCGGATCTGGGCGGAACTTGGGCCACGTCCGGCTCGGCGGCCAACTACTCCGTTGGCGGTGGCGTCGGCACGATGTCGGTTCCGACGGCGGGCTCCGAGTTGAGGAGCACGCTGGCGGGAGTTCACGCACTCTCGAGCGAGACCTTGGTAACGGCGAAGATGAACCAGGCCACGACCGGGGGTTCCGTGTACATCTCGGCTCTCGCACGAGTGGCGGGCTCGAGTGACTACCGTGCGCGGGCGATAGTCGGTTCCACGGGTGCTGTCACCGTGTCTCTCTACGTCAACGGCGCCGGAACGACGCTCGCCACGGCTGCCGCCGGATTCACAATGAGCGCGGGAAACTCCCTGAACATCCGGTTCCGGTTGACGGGCAGCTCTCCGACGACCCTGCAGGCTCGAATCTGGAAGGTCGGCACGACCGAACCGGCGACGTGGCAGGCAACGGCAACGGACTCCACCGCAGCCCTGCAGGTCGCGGGCGGCGTCGGTCTGGACACCTACCTCGGCGGCAGCTCGACCGGACTCCCGCGCACCATCGACTGGAGCGGATACACCGTCAACTCCCTGTAGAGGGCCACAAGAGCGGCCAGGCGCAAGGGGTCGTGCGTCCCGGGCGCCGCTGGTAGACAAGAGCTATGCCCCGCCTGCGCCGTAGCGACTCCGCCGGGGCCGGGCTGAGCAGAGTGCGCAGCGGCAGGGGTTTCTCGTACCGTGACGCATCGGGCGCGGCGATCACCGACCCGGAGCTTCGCGCGCGCATCGAGCAGCTGGCGATTCCGCCCGCGTGGACGGATGTCTGGATCGCCCCGTATCCGAACGGCCACATCCAGGCGACCGGGATCGACGCCGCCGGACGCCGGCAATACATCTACCACCCGACCTGGCGTGAACAGAAGGACCGCATTAAGTTCGACCGGGTGCTTGCTCTCGCCGAGTCGCTGCCGAGCGCGCGCCGCCAGGTGACCATCGATCTGCGCGGCGATGAGCTGAGTCGCGAACGCATTCTTGCGGCGGGATTCCGGATGCTCGACACCGGCAGTCTTCGCGTCGGTTCGGAGCGCTACGCGGACGCCAACGGCAGCTTCGGCCTGACCACGCTTCTGTGCGCGCACGCGACCGTTTCGGGCGATCAGGTGCAGTTGCGTTTCCCCGCGAAAAGCGGCCAGGCCTGGGAGAGCGACATCACAGATCCCGACCTCGCGAGGGTGGTAAGGGCGCTGAAGCGTCGCGGGCCGACGGCGCGGCTACTGAGCTTCCGCGAGGACGGCAGGTGGCATTCGCTTACGGCGACAGATATCAACGACTACGTGCGCGAACGCACGGGCGGTGAGTTCACCGCGAAAGACTTCCGCACGCTGCACGGCACGATTGCGGCCGCAGCGAGTCTTGCCAAAGTCACCCAGCGACCCACGCCAACTGCCCGCGCAAAAGCCGTGGCTCAGGCAATGCGGGATGCCGCGGCCGTACTCGGCAACACCCCGGCGGTCGCAAAATCCAGCTATGTCGACCCGCGAATCATCGATCACTTTGCACACGGGACCACGATCGACCCGACGCGGCTGGCGTCGGCAGAGAGCGAACTACGCGCACTTTTGTTCGACTGATCCGCACCGATTTCAACCTGAGAGTACTCACACGGATTGCCACTCTCGCGCGCAGTCGTGCAATTATCGGCGTGATGAACCAACCTTCTCCTCTTCTTGTCGTCGAGGACGACCCGGCCATGCGGCTGCTGCTCGAACGCGGGCTGACAGCCGAGGGCTATGAGGTGCGCGCGGTCGACAACGGCGTCGATGCGCTGATCGCAACGCGCGACAGCGAGTTCGGAGGTGCCGTCGTCGACGTCATGTTGCCCGGGATGTCGGGCTTCGAGATCTGCCGGCGCATCCGCGACACGGGCGAAACGTTCCCGATCCTGTTGCTGACCGCCCGCGACGAGGTGAAGGATCGGGTGTTCGGTCTGGACAGCGGAGCCGACGACTACCTGACCAAGCCCTTTGACTTCACCGAACTCTCAGCCCGGGTGCGAGCGATGTTGCGCAGGCACACCGGCGGCGACAGGCTCCGCATTCAGGTCGGTCGCCTCACCCTCGATTCCGAGACCATGAGGATCGCGGCCGGTGACGCGATCATCCCGGCCAGTCCCAAAGAGTTCGCGCTGTTGCGCCTCCTCGCTACCGAGGCGGGCGCGCCCGTGAGCAGGCAGCGCATCCTCGAGCAGGTCTGGGGATCGGCTGAGCACATCGACCCGAACATCGTCGACCAGTACATCAGCTACCTTCGTCGCAAGCTCGACCCCGAGCGCTGCGGAGTGACCATCCTGACAGTGCGCGGCTCCGGCTATCGCCTGGAGGTAACGGAGTGAAATGGCTGCGAAGCCAGACGATCCGCGCGCGCATCACGATTTCGAGCGTGCTCATCGGTGCCGTGCTGATCGCGATCGCGGCCGTCGGATTCCGCACAAGCGTCGATGCGATTGTCGCCGGCTCGACGCGCACACTCCTGGCGAGTGACGCGGCGCCGTACGAGGCCTCGATCGGTCGCAGCTCAGTCAGCACCTTCCCTCAGCCAGACGAGAATCAGCTCATCGCGGTGGTCGACCCGAGCGGCAAGCTGCGCGTTGCCAGTCTCCCCGACTCTCTAACCGACCGGATCAAGTCACTTCTCAGGCTGTCGAGTGGTCTCCATGTCGTCCAGACGTCGCGAACACAGTACTACGACGTCAGCAACGAACTCGTCTTCGGCCAGGGCGGTGAGTGGCACGTGATCGCCGCGCGCAACCGCGCGGCGGGCCAGATTGTGCTCAGCGATCTGGATTCGCTGCTGGTGGCGGGTGGCCTTGCGCTGATCGCCGGGTTCGGGATCGCCTCCTGGCTTGTCACGGGGCTCGCGCTCCGTCCGGTCTCGCGGATGCGCCGCCAGGCGAAACTTCTCTCGCAGACCGCGACGACGGGAATGCTCCCGGTCGGTCCGGTGCGGGACGAGTTATCGGCGCTCGCGGCGACGCTGAACGCCTTCATCACGTCGGTGCGATCATCCGCCGATCGCGAACGACAGATGGTCGCGGATGCCAGCCACGAGTTGCGCACGCCCATCGCCGTACTCACCACCCAGCTGCAACTCGCCCATCTGTCGAGCGGCGACGCGGACGCGCTCGAGCGCGAGATCGAGGCGGCCGAGCAGACGCTTGCGCGCCTCTCCGCCCTGACCACGAGCCTGCTCACCCTCTCGAGAATCGAAGCGGCCGAAGCGGATGCGACAGTGAAGGCGCCAGAGACGGCCGCATCCGACATCCTCACGGAGTTCCTCGCCAGCATGGACCGGGCAATCGTGCTCGGCTCATCGCACGGCGTCGGGGTCGACTTCACGACGGGCGGCGTCGACGAGAACACAACGGTGCGAATCCTGGGCAGCGATTTCGCCGGTCTCGTCGATAACCTCGTGGCCAACGCGATTGCGGCATCTTCGCGGGGTTCGTCCGTCGAGGTGAACCTTGCGGGCTCCGGTCATTTGCTCACCCTCAGCGTGGTTGATTCTGGGCATGGCATCCCTGCCGACTTCCTGCCCATCGCCTTCGACCGCTTCAGTCGCACCGAGCTCTCGCGTACCAACCGAATCGGAGGAAGTGGCCTCGGCCTCGCCATCGTCAAGGCGATCGTGTCCCGAAGCGGTGGGGAAGTGCGACTCGAGCAGCGCTCCGAGGGCGGGGTTCGAGCGATCGTCGAGCTGCCCGTGAGTTCGCTCAGGCACTAGTTCATTCTCCGCGTGGGCTTCGGCCCGTTTCACGAGCCGGCCAAAGGCCAGCTAACCTTGTGGCGATGCGATCGTTGCCCGTTGAACACCGCTATACCGCGGGACTCCTGCTGTTGACAGCTTCCACCGGCGTCATCGATGCCGACAGTTATCTCGCTCTCGATCACGTCTTCACCGGCAATATGACCGGAAACCTGTTGTTCATCGGGTTCGCGCTGGTCGGGGTCGCAGGCATTCCGTTTGCGAACAACTCGATCGCGCTCCTGGGGTTCATCGTGGGGTCGATCGTCAGCGGACGCATCGTCGG
>JAUZFR010000094.1 GCA_030840335.1 Actinomycetota bacterium
TTGAATGCGTACACGTCGGCAACTTCATCCATCAGCGCGGAGTGCGCACGATACGGAGCGTAGCCCGCCGTCGCGCCGACTGTGATCAGCTCCGACAGGAGTGCACGCACCGCGTCGCGATCATCCGAACTCGATGAGTCGAAGCTGATGGATGTGCGCAGGATCGAGTAACGACCGAACATCATGAAGCCGGCCAGGTGATCGAAGCCGTCCTTCTCGACGACGAAGCGCACAAGGTCGACCAGTTGTTGCGCGCTGCGCCCGACCGTGCGGGTGACCAGCGAGAAATCCGTGTGCCCAGGGGTTCCGCCGCGCCAGGTTGCCATCTGCATGAGATCGCTCGACGGGATGCCGAGCAGCCCGCGGTCGGCCGGATGCACGTCTTCGTCGGAAACGTCACCGGCGTAGGTGCGCACCTCGAACGTCGCGCCCGGAATCTGCTCGACGCGTTCCCGAACAACTTCGACCTTCGCCTCGACGACACGAGCGGCGCCGTAGACGCCAAAGCTCGCATTCCAGCCTCCGACACCGAGTTGCTCTGCCAGGGCCGTGATCGCCTCATCGGGAACCGGGCCATCGCCATCGTGAGCCGCAGCTCGCGACACGGACTGGGATGCGACCGAGAGCGAGTTGCGCACGGCCACCACACCGTCGATCGTCGAGTCGAGCAGCAGCGGGCGAAGAGTGTCTACGAGAATCGCGAGATCGGTGTGGTTCTGCACCCGCACAACGCAGGCCGCGATGGTCTCCGGCTCGGGCGCAAGCCAGATGCCGGCGTTGACCACGATGCCGAGACTGGATTGCGAGAACAGCCCTTCGACCGACGGGCCGAATCCGCCGCGATAGACGTGAGTAGCCGCGCTGCCCTCGATCGCGCCCATCCCGGTGCGGATGATCTCGCCGCTCGGCAGCACCACTTCCAGACCGGCGAGGTAGCTTCCGTGCTCACCATGAGCCGCATATCCGAAGCCGCGCTCGAGTGCGTTGCCGATGAGGCTGCCGCCCCCGAGATCGGGAACGGACATCCTCAGCGGAATTCTGTTCTCGGTCAGGAAGTCGTGCAGGTCGAAGAAACTGACGCCGGGCTCGACGACCACATACCCGGACTCGACGTTGACATCGAGGATGCGATCCATGCGACTGAGGTCGAGAACGAAGCTCGTCGCGGATGCGGGGATCGCGCCGCCGTAGCCGAGGTTGCGCCCGCGGGACACAGTCCACAGAGACTGGCCCGACTCGGTCGCGGCAAGCACGACGGCCGATACCTCCTCGACGCTTCCCGGAAAGATGACTCCAACCGGAGGTCCCGAGTGGGCATCGTCAAATGCGAATGGATCCGCATGAAGTTCGAGCAGAACGGGGTCGCCGGATTCGAGCACGTTGGCGTCGCCCACGATCTCGCGAATCGCATCGAGAAAATCCGCCATTGTTTTTCTCCGTCTGCCGTGTCTCGCCCAGTTGGCACGGCTTCATACGATTCTGCCAGACGGCTCCAGTGTGAAGGGCGAATTGCGCGATCCCGTCCGGGCTGAACTTCTTCTGTCGGGAGTCAGGCAACCGCTTCGAAGATGGCGGCGAGACCCTGGCCTCCACCGATGCACATGGTCTCGAGCAGATACCTGCCGCGGGTGCGGGCGAGGTGCCGGGAGCCGGTCACGAGGATGCGCGCGCCCGTCGCGCCCACCGGATGTCCGAGCGAGATCCCGGAGCCGTTCACGTTCACGCGGTCCCAGTCCGAATCGGTGAGCTCCCACGAGCGCGTGACCGCCAGCACCTGGGCTGCGAACGCCTCGTTGAGTTCGATGAGGTCCATGTCGCTCATCGACAGGCCCGAGCGCTCGAACGCTTTCGCGACCGCTGGCACCGGCCCGAGACCCATGCGCGACGGATCGACTCCCGCGCGCGCCCAGGTCACCAGTCGCACGATCGGTGTGAGGCCCAGTTCGACCGCCCTCTCCGGCGTCGTGACGATGCAGGCCGCCGCCGCGTCGTTCTGTCCGCTCGCATTGCCCGCGGTCACCGTGGATTCCGCGTCCTTCGTCACCAGCACGGGCGTCAGGGCTGCGAGGGCTGCGAGCGTGGTGTCGGGCCGCGGCGTCTCATCCCTGTCGACGATGGTCGCACCCTTACGACCCTGTACCTCGACGGGAACGATCTCTTCGGCGAATCGCCCCTCCGAAACCGCGAGCGCAACGCGTTGTTGCGAGCGCAGGGCGAGCGCATCCTGATCCTCCCGGCTGATCGAGAAGTCACGGCGCAGGTTTTCCGCCGTTTCGAGCATTCCGTCCGGAACGGGGTAGTGCGTGCCACCGGCGGTCTCGCGGCCACGACCAAGCGCATCATTCAATCGGATGCCCGCGGTCCCCGCGATCCCCCAGCGCGCGCTCACGGTGTAAAACGGAGCCTGACTCATCGAGTCGACCCCACCGGCGATGACGACATCGCTGACGCCGGTCTGGATCTGCATTGCGGCATCGAGGATCGCCTGCAGGCCCGATCCGCAGCGGCGATCCAGCTGCAGTCCTCCGACGGTGACAGGAAGCCCGGCATTCAGTGCCGCAACTC
>JAUZFR010000133.1 GCA_030840335.1 Actinomycetota bacterium
ATAGGGGTCATGGGTGGCACGTTTGATCCCATCCACAATGGTCACCTTGTTGCCGCGAGCGAAGTACAGCAGCACTTCGATCTCGACGAGGTGATTTTCGTACCTACGGGCCAGCCGTGGATGAAGCCCAAGGTCACCGACGGCGAGCACCGTTATCTAATGACAGTCATCGCAACCGCTGCAAATCCGCGGTTTACGGTGAGCAGAGTGGACATCGACCGGGTGGGCGATACCTACACGATCGACACCCTGAGGGACATCCGGAAGCAGCATCCCGAGGCCGATCTATTCTTCATTTCGGGGGCGGATGCGATCGCCCAGATCCTCGAGTGGAAGGACGTCGCGGAGCTGTGGTCGCTTGCCCATTTCGTCGCTGTTTCACGGCCGGGCCACGACCTCGCCATTAGCGCATTGCCGGAGCAGGGCGTAAGCTCTCTTGAAGTCCCCGCGCTGTCGATATCATCAACGGATTGCCGGAGCCGGGTGAGCCGGGGATTTCCGGTCTGGTACTTGGTTCCCGATGGTGTCGTTCAGTACATCTCAAAGCACCACCTGTATCGGAGCTATGCATGACCACATTCCAAGATCCGCCACCTCAGTCGAGGCGCGCGGTTCGACAGAGTGAGCGCGGCGAGACTCCAGGTCAGGTTCCTGCGCCGCAGCCGTACTCTTTCGAACAGGATTCGACGGCGCCACAGCCGACGGAGGCGCCAGAGACCCGCGAAACGCCCCCAACGGGCGGCCACCGCGCCGAGCCCGTCGCTGAGTCCGCCCCAGGCGGGTTCGAGCCTCTCAATTACATGACCCAGGGCCGACAGCCATTGCCAGCCGACCTCGTCGCTCCGTCGACGGATGCCGATTCGCGCGAAACACCGTCGAGTCAGTTGCCCGCAGAATCAAGTTTCCGGGTGCGCGACTACAGCCCCGAAGGGCGTCGCGCCGCAATCAACCGGGAGCAGTTCGCTGCGGTCTCCGCACCTCCACCCGCTGCCCCGCGCCCTACGACAGCGCCCGCAGCGGAGCCGACGCTCACTGCGCCCGTCGACCTTGATTACTTCACGCAGGGGCTCGTGCCCACGCAGGCCCCCGTCTCGACGCCGCTTATCAGCGACGACGACCCGCAGAACCACACGCTGACTCGCCGCGAACTGCGCGAGTTGCGGGCAGCCCAGGAAGAGCCACCGCCTCTTCAACTGCCGGAACCGATCGACAACATCCTGAATTCCGGACCAATCGACATCCCGACCCTTTCCGTACTTCCGGGTCACTCGCAGGCCCTCGCTGACGCGATGGCCGAGTTCGACGCACTAACGCGCAATCGTCGCGACCTTGAACCGCATGAGCCCGTGACCCAGGCCGACCTGCTCGCTGCCGCGCCACCGCCCATCGGACAGGCGCCCGTCGTGCCGGTTCAGGTAGCTGTGCCGGCCCCCGTGACTCCGGTTGTGCCAGTTCCGGTGCCGACGTCGCAGGCGCAGGCATATCCATTCGCGGCCCCGCCGCCCGCTCCCGCCGACCTGGTCGCTCCGACACCGGCGGTTTCCACGCCAGTTGTTGCGGCGCAGGATGGACCGCCCGCCCTCGTCGAACCTCAGCTTTCGCCGCCGCCGTCCGACGAGCCACTGCTGGTTTCGCTCGAAGAATTGGCCCCGTCGCTCGCCGAGTCCACTTTCACAGACCCGACGTACACCCAGCCGGCCTATACCGAGCCGATTTTCGAGCAGCCAGCAGCAGTGGATTTGCCGATTGAGACCGCGCCCGTTAATGCCGCGCCGGTCCAGTCGGTACCGGTGCCGCCGCCCGTCGACCTTCCGGCCCTCAACAAGCCGATTTTCGACGAGCTGGTCGCCGAGCAGCCTGCCGCATCGGCCGACCCTGTTTTCCTCGAGCCGGAGCGTGCACCATCAACTCGTCCCGTCGGGCACTGGTCGGTGCAGGCCGAGCTTGACGACGACGAGCTCCTCGAGAACACAGTCAGCCGCACAGTTGGGGCAGGCAGCGCCGCGGTCACAACGAGCGCGCTCGTGCTGCCGTCGGTTCCTCAGGCTTCCGACCTCATGCATCCGTTCACGGCTACCGGTGAAATTCTCGTGACCGGTTCGATCGACCTTCCGCGCAGTCTTGGTTCGACCGGTGCTCACCCGCACCGCGTCGACAACTCGGACTTCGAGGACGATCCGCTCGATAGCCAGGTCGTCTCCACCGACTCGGCTCCGGTCCGCGCGATCCGCGCCATCAGCACGCATACCTCTACTCGCGGTGTGATCGAAAGCAAGCGTCCCCAGGGCAATCGCATGCCCACCATCATGATCATCGCGGCATCCGTGCTTGCGCTCGGCGTTGTCGGGCTTCTGGTCGCTGCTGCCGTGCTGCACCTCTTCTAGTGACCGAACAAACCACTCCACAAAGGAACCTGTGACTGCATCTCCGCGCGCCCTCGACCTCGTAAAGGTCGCGGCGATCGCTGCCGACTCAAAGCAGGGCGAGGATCTCGTCGCGCTCGACGTTTCGGGACCGCTGCCCCTCACCGACGTCTTCTTGCTCGTGACGGGTCGCAACGAGCGCAACGTGCTCGCGATTGCCGCCGAGATCGAAGACAAACTCATTGAATTCGGGGCAAAGCCTCTCCGTCGTGAGGGTCGCCAGGAGGGCCGTTGGGTGCTCCTCGATTTCGGCGACATCGTGGTTCACGTCTTCCACGAGGAAGACCGCATGTATTACTCGCTTGAGAGACTCTGGAAGGATTGCCCGGCAATTCCGATCGAGCTTCCCGTCACCCGTTCCGTCGAGTAGTTCAGCCGTGGCCTGGTCGGTCCTCACAGGCGAGCGGATGACGCTTCGTCCCCCGGTGGAGGCCGATGTCGCGTCGCTTGCGCGCATCCTTGCTGAGGATGAAGTCTCGCGCTGGTGGGTCGGCTATGACGACTCGCGCGTGCGCGACGAAATCGTCGCATCCGGATCCGCGCTGGTGATGGAGATCGACGGTCGCGCGGCCGGCGCGATCTTCCTGTATCCGAATGAGGATGCCGAATACCGGCACACCGTAATCCATCTGTTCCTCGGGGCGGACTGGTATCGCCAGCGCTACGGCGCTGAAGCCCTCACCATCGCCATCGAGCACCTCGCGTCGCTGGGTCACCATCGCTTCACGCTGGATCCGAACGTCAACAACGGGCCCGCGATCCGAAGCTACGAACGATTGGGCTTCAAACGGGTCGGGGTGCTGCGCCAGTACCAGCTTCGGCCGGAGGGGCACTGGGAAGACGGTCTGCTGATGGACCTCGTGCTCAGCGACTTTCCTGACGGGCTCGATTGGCGTCGTGACTAGCCGCTGATGTCAGACGGGCGACCAGTCTGTAGTAATCTGTCGTAGTTGCCTTACGGCGATGACAAGGGTCCATGGCGCAGCCCGGTAGCGCACCTGCATGGCATGCAGGGGGTCAGGGGTTCGAATCCCCTTGGATCCACCATTGTCCTGAGAAGCCCGGCCATCGGCCGGGCTTCTTCTTTTGACTTCTGGCAGGCGATTGCGCGCTGGCGAACTGTCTGCGCGCGTTCGCGCACCCGCAATTGGTTCGGCGGGGCGCAATCCTCGCAGCGGGACGGCAATTCTTTTAACGTGATCGTAACCCGGCAGAGGCCTTAGTCGTACCGCGAGTAATCGTTTACCGACTACGGTTGAATAGTTCGTTTATTCAATCTTCGACGCCGGGAGCGCGAACTGCGCGCCCGCTTGTCAACTCAAACTCGGAGGAATTCGCTGTGACCAGAACTGTGCCAGCGCTCGTCGTAAAGTCCGCGGGAGCCGCATTCGAACGCTCCACTATTCCGCGTCGCGAGGTCGGCGAGCACGACGTCCAGATCGACATCGCCTATGCGGGAATCTGCCACTCGGACATTCACCAGTCCCGAGAGGAGTGGGGTCAGGCCATCTTCCCGATGGTCCCTGGTCACGAGATCGCCGGCATCGTGTCAGAGGTCGGTTCGGCAGTGACTAAGCACAAGGTTGGCGACCGAGTCGGCATTGGTTGTTTTGTGGACTCGTGTCGCGAGTGTGTAAATTGCCTCGCGGGCAACGATCAGTTCTGTCTCAAAGGTAACGTCGCTACGTATAACGGCCGTCAGTACTCGGGCGAAGAGACCTATGGTGGCTACAGCACCCAGATCGTCGCGGACGAGAACTATGTGCTGAGCATCCCCGAGGGCATCGGACTGGATGCCGCCGCGCCGTTGCTCTGTGCGGGCATCACGCTGTACTCCCCGTTGAAGCACTGGAATGCCGGTCCCGGTAAGAAGGTTGCGATCGTTGGCATGGGAGGCCTCGGCCACATGGGAGTGAAGATCGCCCACGCCCTGGGCGCCGAGGTCACTGTGCTCAGCCAGACGCTGTCGAAGCGCGAAGACGGCCGGAGATTGGGTGCCGACGACTATTTCGCGACGAGTGACCCGGCGACCTTCGAGGAGAACAAGGGCCGCTTCGATCTCATTATCACTACTGTCTCGGTCGATCTCGACGTCGACGCCTACCTGTCGCTTCTTGCCCTCGATGGCACGCTGGTGTTCGCCGGGCTGCCGGAGAACCCTCAGTCGCTCAGTGTTTTCTCACTCGCAGGCGCCCGCCGGAGCGTTGCCGGCGCGAACAACGGGAGCATCCGCGAAACGCAGGAGATGCTGGATTTCTGCGCGGCGCATGGTCTTGGGGCAGACATCGAGGTCATCGGCGCTGAGCAGGTCGACGGGGCTTACACGCGTGTCATCGGCAGTGACGTGCGCTACCGCTTCGTGATCGACACCTCAACGATTCCGGCATCCGTCTCCTAACCTGGACAGACAGGAGATGTTTTGATCAACTCCATCTATCGCGTTCGTACCGCGCGGGGATTCCAGTCGTTTAGCGCGCATGACGGTCATGTGCTGCCTCACGAGCACATCATCGTCGATTCCCGAGTGTGGTGGGAGGGTGGCGGAGACTGGCAGGACTTCGACTCGCCGGAGCAGCTCAATTCCGCGAGTCCGATCGACCTGCACAGGCGGCCCCAGGGTACGACCCACGAGAACATGATCCTCAGCGATTGGTACCTGGCAGCCAAGGAACTGCGCATCGCCCGGCGTCAGGGCACCCAACTCGTCGTGGACCTCACGGTACTCGGCACCGGCCCCAATGCCGAGATCGCGGTGCGTGCGGCCGACCTCGCTGGTGTCAGCGTGGTCGTCGCGGCAGGTCGATATCTGCACGAGACTCTCCCGCAGCGGGAACAGCTGGTCGACGAAGACGAATTGGTCGATCGATGGATGTCGGAGATCCAGCTGGGCGTCTTCGGGTATCTCCCGGGCATCATCGGAGAGATCGGCACAAGCTATGACATCCAGGATTCTGAAAAGACGTCTCTGCGCGCGGCGGCGCGAGTGCAGGCCAGCACCGGGCTGCCGTTCAATATCCATGTGCATCCGTTCGCGAAGCGGGCGCTTTCCGCGATCGCCATCGCTGCGGACAATGGTGCCGACCCGCGCAAGATCGCGGTCAGCCATTTGGACTGCGAGATCGATCTGCCTCAGCTCGAGGAAATCCTGCTGACGGGTGCGTATGTCGAAATGGACAACTTCGGCACGTCCCGCTCGCGGGTCGTGAGCGGTGACGGCTATCCGGATGACAGCGAACGGCTCGATGCCATCGAGGCTCTCTGCGCGAAGGGATTCGAGCGGCAATTGCTGCTTTCGCATGACATCAATCACCGCAACTCCCTGATCGCTAACGGCGGCTGGGGCTATGCGCACATTGGGACGACGGTTATCCCGCAACTGGAGGCGAGGTTTGGGGCGGAATTGACCCGCATCCTTGTCGCTGAAAACCCGTTGACCTTCCTCCACGTCGACCCGGATCGAGAGGCTGCCTTGGCAGCATCCGCCTCCGACCTGGCGTCGTAAACCCTGTCCGTAAACCTCGGCTCGACCACGAAGAAAGAACCGCGCTATGACTACCCGCGTACTGTTTGCCGGCGAAAGCTGGACCTCCTATGGAACTCACACGAAGGGCCTCGCCAGCTACAGCACGTCCTCCTACGAGGAGGGAGCCGATCAGCTAATCGCGGTGCTGCGTGAAGGCGGCGCGGAAGTGACATATCTTCCCAATCACCTCCTCGTGGAGAATTTTCCCTACGACGTCGACCAGCTGGTCGCGGACTACGACGTCATCGTGCTGAGCGACGCGCCCGCAGATTCATTCCTGCTGCCCCACGCGGTTTTCATCCGGGGCGAGCGTCGTCCGAACCGACTGGCCGGTATCGCCGAATTTGTCCGGCGCGGGGGCGGGCTGATCATGATCGGCGGTTACATGTCATTCAGCGGTTTCGAGGGGCGCGCGCGCTTCGGCCTCACGGCCCTCGCCGACGTTCTGCCGGTTGAGATGTTGTCCGGTGATGACCGGATGGAGGTGCCGGAGGGAGTGGTTCCGGTGACGAATTCGAACCACGCGATCGTCGACGGTATCCCGTCTGAGTGGCCGTACTTTCTTGGGTACAACAAAGTGGTGCCGAAGTCGGGCGCCGATGTCATCATGTCGGCCGGCAGCGACCCCTTTCTCGTCGTCGATGAAGTGGAGGCGGGGCGTGTCGCCGCATTCGCCTCAGACTGCTCGCCTCACTGGGGGAGTCCCGCGTTCATGGAATGGCCGTACTACGCGACGTTCTGGAACCAGCTGGTCGAGTGGACGGCCGGTGAGGATCCGAGCTAGGCAGGCAGGCGCTTCGAGCTCTCGCGCAGGATCAGGGTGGTTGACAGAGTGACTTCCCGTGGTTCGAGCGGCGTCCCGGAGATGACCCGCTCCATGAGGAGCTCTGCGGCGCGGCGCCCCACCTCATATGCCGGCTGAGCAACCACGGACATGGGCGGGCTGATGAAGGGCGCCCATGGCGCGTCGTCGAAGGTGATGATCCCGATGTCGTACCCGATGCGGAGACCCCTTCGTCGAACTTCATCGAGCACGCCAAGTGCCATTTGTGAGTTCGCGACAAAGAGTGAGTCCGGGGGCGTGGGCAGATCCAGAAGCGACTTCGCCGCGTTGGCGCCGCCCTCCTGGGTGAAGGGAGCGTACTCATACAGTTCCTCGAGATTGCCATGCTGGCGCACCGCTTCGAGGAAGCCATGGAGTCGGTCACTCGCTGTCGAGGCTTCCCTCGGACCAGCCACACATGCCGGACGCTTCCAGCCTGAAGCGAGGAGGTGCTGTGTTGCCGCTTCGGCCCCGTTGAGCGAGTGGACCATAACGGAGTCCACCGGTTCGTTGAGCGTGCGGTCGATGACAACGAGCGGAACCTGGGCGTTGAATAGCCGGGACACATCGGATGTCGCCGTGTTTGGCGACAGGATGACTCCCGCAACCTGTTGTTGCTCGGCGACTCGGAGATACGTGGCTTCCTTGCCCGGATCTTCGTCCGTGTTGCAGAGGAGTACCGAATAGCCGGAGCGCTGGGCCACGTCTTCGACGCCGCGCGTGATTGCTGTGAAGAAGGGGTTGCTCACATCGTTGATAATCAGGGCAATGACGTCAGACGATCGACGCCGCAGACTGCGAGCGATCCCATTCGGTCGATATCCGAGCTGGTGCGCCGCCACGCGAACGCGGTCGGCGAGTTCAGCGTTCACCGTCTTGCTGTTGTTGAGTACGCGCGATACCGTCGCGGTCGACACCCCTGCAGCGAGAGCGACATCGTTAATTTTTGGCATTTACGTGGCATACCCTTTCCGGCTTTGTGGTGTCGAGAGGTTCCTCGTTCGGTTACTCAGCGAGTAACTTCCTCACAACGAACAAATACTGCTGTGCAAAGGATCACAGTCAATCGATGCTTTGGACAAATTCGCCACGACCCATTTCATGAAACAAGACAGGTCGTTTCGTGCCAACTCAGGATTACCCGAGACCGGGGTAGGTCGAAATCCACGGCGACGCTGCTTCGAACGCGGCACTTGCGGCGAGTACTCCCGCGTCGTCGTGACGCTGACCTACGATCTGGAGTCCGACCGGTAAACCGTTCGATAGCCCAGCCGGCAGGGAAGCCGCAGGTTGTCCCGTGAAGTTGAACGGGTAGGTGAGACACCATCCGATGGACGGGTCGACAGCCACGCCTCCGACTTCGCTCGGCCCGGTTGTCAATCCGTCATTCCGGTTGACAACGGAGGTGACCGCGAGGGTCGGTGAAACAAGGAAGTCATAGCCGGCGAAAGCATCCTGGATCGAGTCGACCACCGCGCTCCTGAGTCGTTCGTCGGCGCGAGCTTGCATCATCGTCCGGGTCTGGGCGGCGACCACCATGTCACGGAATGCCGGCGTCAGCTCATCCTGATGGTCTCGGAGCAGGTCGTAACCAAGATCTTTCAAACCTATGAGGCTGTCCGAATAGAGAGCCCCCATGAGGCGACCCCACAGGAGGGACAATTCCATTTGGTCGGCGGGGAGCCGGATGTCGACTGGCTCAACGACGGCTCCTGCAGACTCAAGGGAACCGAGTGACTCTTCGATGACCATGGCAACACCCGGGTCCACCGGGATCCCGCCGAGGTCGGCGCTGAAAGCGACACGCCTGCCCTTGAGGCCGTCGCGTGCGATCTCGGTGACCGGTGTGGATGTGGCGGCCAGACTGAGCGGATCGCGAGTGTGCGGACCAGCCATGGCCTCTACCATCAACGCCGTGTCATCCACCGATCGGCCGAGAGCACCCACAGACGAGAACGGGCTGGATGTGATGAACGCGTTCGGTCGTGTGACGTCGGCGATGAGACCGAATGTCGGCTTGATGCCGTAGACGCCGCACCACGAGGCGGGTATCCGAACCGACCCGCCGCCATCGGTGCCCTGAGCCAGGGGAACCATGCCAGCGGCAACAGCGGCAGCCGCACCCCCCGAGGAACCTCCCGAGTTGCGGGTGATATCGAACGGATTGCTCGTCGGACCTGTCACGAAGTTATCGGTTACTCCCTTGTGCCCGAACTCGGGAGCGTTCGTCGTGCCGACGATTACCGCACCAGCATCCTCAAGACGTTGCACATGCAGAGCCGTCGTGGTGGGAACCAGGTCCTTCGTTGGCAACGATCCCAGCGTGGCGCGAACCCCGGCACGAAAGTCGAACAGATCCTTGATCGCCACCGGCACCCCGTGAAGCGGTCCGAGGAAGTGGCCGGCGGCCGCTGCCTCGTCGCATTTCGCAGCCGTCGAGAGTGCCAGGTCGTGGCTGACGGTGGTGAATGCGCGAATTCGTGGATTCTCGCTGTCGATGCGTCTCAGAAACGTCTCGGCGACTTCGACGGCGGTCACTTGTCGCGAACGCAATCGCTGCGCCAACGCCACTGCTGACTCGAAGAACATTTCGTTGCTCACTGGGGCGCCTCCTTGGTATGCGGCTATGAAGATCTTGGGAATTACTTTGCGGACCGATTAACGATTCAGCGAGTAATCGATTTCGTAACGGTAAATGTACACGTCTGGCTGCGCAAAGTCGCCCGAATTGCTTAAGAATTCGTTTACATATCGGTTATGTATCCATCTTGTTAACTCTTGCTGAAATCGCGGTCCCCAAGTTGAACGAAGTGGGACGTGCTGGCAATACTGGCCCGAAGCGCACAGCGAACAACGCGATCCATTGCGCTGGAATACCCCTTCACTCATCCAGAATTCGCGCTGACGAAAGGCCGCACCGATGCCCGTACGGAACAAGAGACTCGCCCTGGGGGTGATGGCGATCAGTCTCGCCGTTGCCCTCGCGGGGTGCGCACCATCGACCCAAACCACGAGCGCTACGAGCAATCAGCCAGTGGTTGTCGGCTCGTCATCAGGGATTCCGCAACTGAACCCGGCTATCCGCACGTTCAGCTTCGAAGACACCCTGTTTCCCCTGCTGTGGACGGGGCTCACAAAGTATGACCAGAGCGGCGCCGTTAAGGCCGACTTCGCTACGTCGTGGACCAGCAACCCCGCCGCAACGGAGTGGACGTTCAAGCTGAAGCCGGGAGCCAAGTTCTCCGACGGTTCCGCGCTTGACGCGCAGGCCGTCGTCGACACTTTCAACTACTACCTGAAGCCGGACACCGCGACCCAGGAGGCGAACAAGCTTTCCACGATCAAGTCAGTGACGGCACCGGATGCCACCACGGTCGTGTTCCAGCTCAAGGCAGCGAACGCGGTGCTTCCCGGAGCAATCACGGGTGTCCGAATCATGAAGATGGCCGCGCTGTCGACCATCAACAAAGACCCGGTAACTTCTGGGCCGTACAAGGTTTCTGCTTTCACTCCTGATAACACCGTGACCCTCGTCCCGAACAAGGACTATTGGGGGCCGGCCGCTCAGTTAAGTGAAATCGATTTCACAAAGACTGCGGATTCCACTGCTGCAAGCACCAGCCTTCGTTCGGGCGACATCACGGTGCTCGTGAACCTGGCGCACTCTGACATCAGCACGTTCTCGTCAGACCCGTCGATTTCCCTGGTGAAGCCGAAGAGCCTGAGTCAGGCCGTCACGTGGGAGCTGGATGTGAGCAGCCCTCCGTTCAACAACGTCAAGGCCAGGCAGGCGCTTGCCTATGCCACCGATCGCAAAGCCATCCTCAACACCGCGTACTACGGCCAGGGCGCGGTCTCGACGACCAACACCATGCTTGCTGACGACAACCCAATGCACGACAAAACGGGTCTGATCAAGTACAACTTCGACCTCGCGAAGGCGAAGAGCCTGTTCGCGGAGGCCGGTGTCACTTCTGGCGCAACCCTGACCTGGTGGAGCGGATCCGCGTTTCCGGAGTGGCAGGCGGCTGGCCAGATCATGCAGGCGAACCTCAAGAAGATCGGCATTAACCTCGTCATTCAGGCGAACGACACCACGACCTGGAGCGACAAGTTCTACCCGGCGGGCAAGAAATACCCCGGGCTGATCATCTCGAACTACCAGTCGGTGCCGTCGAACCCCGCCTTCTCGATGAACTTCCTGCTCGGTGGTCGTTGCGAATGCAACTGGAACAACTCGCAGTACGACAGCGACTTCAACAAGGCTGTCGCGACAATCGATCCGAAGGCTCAGTTGGCACTGTGGAACGCTGCCGAGAAACTCGAGAACTCCGAAGTGCCGCTGATCATTCCGGTGCAGTCAGCGCCTGTGGCGGCTGTGCAGTCGAGGCTCAAGGGCGCCTGGATCGAGGGCGGTGGCCAGCTGCACCTCGAGAGTGCACACCTGTAACAACGTCGCCATGCGGTGACTGGTAAGCAACACATCCATATCTACAAGGAAGGTGGCGGGATCGGATGCTGAAAAGTGTACTGACGCGTCTTGGTTGGAGCATCGCGATAGTGATTGTGAGCACGATCCTCGTGTTTGCGATCCTTCGGGTGCTGCCCGGCGATCCCGTCCTAGCGCGACTCGGCGCGGCGACCAAGATCGATCCCGCCACCCTCCAGCATCTGCGAGCAGCAGCCGGGCTCGACGGGCCGCTCTATCAGCAGTACCTCACCTGGCTGTTCAACGCGGTGCGCGGGAACCTGGGGGACTCGTACTTCAGCCAACAGCCGGTGACCGAGTTGCTCGCGACCAGGATCCCCGTGACGATCGAACTGACCGTCATCGCTGTTCTCCTCTCGGTGATAATCGCCGTGCCGCTGGCTTTATGGGCGGCGGCACGGCCCGGATCGCTGGCCGACCGGATCGTGGGTACGTCAACCTCGATCGGGATTGCGATCCCCGCGTTCATCTACGGAATCGTGCTCATTCTCGTGTTCGCTCTCACCTGGCGGTTATTTCCCACGAGGGGATTCATACCCTTCGCCACTGATCCGCTGGGGAACCTTTGGTTCATGGTGCTGCCCTCAGTAACGCTCGCTCTTGTCGCGGCGCCGCAGCTGGCACGATTTCTGCGCGCCTCCATGATCGATCTGTGGTCGGTCGCGTTCGTTCGCACGGCGGAAGGGAAGGGAGCCTCACGGACCCGCGTGGTGGTTGGCCACATTCTGCGAAACGCCCTCGTGCCGTTCATCACTCGGCTCGGCGTGACGGTCGGCTACACGCTCGGCGGTGTTGTCGTGGTCGAGTACATGTTCGGCATTCCCGGACTCGGTTCCCTGGCGATCGACTCGGCGTTCAAGCGTGACTACGCGGTGCTCCAGGGTGTCGTCCTGACGATTGTCGTCCTGTTCACCCTGACCACGTTCCTTGTCGATCTCCTACACAATGCGGTCGACCCCCGACTGAGAAAGGACCAGGCCCATGGCTGAAGCGCTGACGCTGGTCAAAGAACAGGCCAGAGCCCAGGGCGTTCGTCGCCGGGCGCTCATTCCCGCGATCATCCTGATCGTCATCGTCGCCGCCTGTGTTTTCGGACCGCTGGTGTCGCCGTATCCGGCGGATGCACTCGGTGTCGGCCTGCCCTTCGCGGGTCCGAGCTGGGCGCACTGGTTTGGTACGGATGACCTCGGTCGCGACCTCCTCTCGCTGGTGCTCGTCGGCGGACAGATCTCCCTCACCGTTGGCCTCGGCGCGACATTGATCAGCCTGCTGGTCGGCATCGCGTGGGGGATCGCCGCCGCAGGCAGGCGTGGCTGGATCGACACGTTGCTGATGCGCCTGTGTGACGCCGTAATGGCGATCCCGCAGCTGCTGTTCGCGCTCGTCTGTGTCGCTGCGTTCAGGCCGAGTGTCATCTCGCTCATGATCGTGATCGGTCTCCTGATGTCACCGACCACCGCCCGTATGGTGCGCAGCACCGCCGTCTCCGAGCTGGCGGATGACTACGTGGTCGCGGCGACAGCATCCGGTCTCACACGTCGTCGCCTCCTGGTGAGCGAGGTGCTGCCAAACATTCTTCCGCCCATGGTCGTGCAGGCGACGACAAACATGGCAGACGCGATCATGCTCGAGGCAACGCTGAGTTTCGTCGGTCTCGGCATCCAGCCGCCCGATGCCTCGTGGGGCACTCTGCTTCTGCAGGGGTACGCGAAGATGTACAACTCCATCTGGATGCTGATCTTCCCCGCTTTGATCATTGTGGTAACCCTCGCGTGTCTCGTGTTGCTGAGCGACCGCCTGGGCAGCGCATTCGACGGAAAGAAGGTAATGCGATGACAGAGAGCGCCGTCACAGTCGAAAATCTCGTGGTCACCGTGCCGGGTGCAACCGGTCCGGTGAGGGTGGTAGACGACATTTCGTTCGAGATCGCCGCGGGGAACGTGCTGGGCATCGTCGGCGAATCCGGCAGCGGCAAGTCGCTCACTGCGCTCAGTCTCATGCGTCTGCACCGGTCACCCGTGCGAATCGACAATGGATTCATCCGAGTCGCCGGCACAGACGTCCGTTCGCTGGCCGAGCGAGAACTGGATGCATTTCGGGGCAACACGATCGCCATGATCTACCAGAACCCGATGTCCGCCCTCAACCCCGTGCTCACGATCGGCAACCAGCTCGTCGAGGCCATCAGGATCCATAACAAGGTTTCCCGCCGCGTCGCTCGGAATCAGGCAACCGACATGCTGGCAGAGGTTGGCATCGACCGTCCGGCCGATCGGTTGGATTCATATCCATTCGAGCTGTCTGGAGGGATGCTCCAACGCGTCGTCATCGCGATGGCCATGAGTTGCAATCCCCGCGTGCTCATCGCAGACGAAGCCACGACCGCGCTCGATGTGACGACGCAGGCGCGGGTGCTCGACCTCCTGCGCGGGCTCATCGAGCAGCATGACATGGCGGTGCTGTTCATCACTCACGACCTCGCTGTCGCATCCGAGTTCTGCGACGACATCCAGGTGATGTACTCCGGCCGAATCGTCGAGCGGGGAACTGCTCGCGAGGTGTTCGAGGACCCGCGGCATCCGTACACGCTCGGTTTGCTCGGGTCGCTCTGCACCCTCGATATGGAGCTTGATCGCCCCATACCGACGATGCCGCGAGACATCGCCGAACTCAGCCGACTCGCCCCCGCGATCGATCACGCTGCACTCGAAGTACAGGAGCTCCGATGACGGACAATGACGGCACCACATCGAGCGACGGGACAGACCCCGTCATCGTGGCCGACGACCTCCAGCTCACTTTTCATCACGGCAAACAGGAGACGAAGGCTCTCGACCATGTCTCCTTCCGGGTCGAGCGCGGTACCACTCTCGCGCTCGTCGGTCAGTCGGGCAGCGGCAAGAGTACGACGGCTCGAACCATCCTGGGCATCCAGAAGCCGGATGCCGGTCGAGCAATCGTGTGTGGAAGCGATGTCCACGACCTGTCGCAACGAGAGCTTCGCCTGCTTCGCCAGAAGATGCAGGTGGTGTTGCAGGATCCGTTCGGGCAACTGAACCGGCGCCACACAGTCGGGCGAATCATCGAGGGAGCACTGATCGCGTTCAACCGCGGCAGCAGGCGCGAGCGTCGTGAGAGGGTGGCCGAGCTGATCCGTGCGGTCGGACTTGATGAGTCTTACCTCGGAAGGAATCCCCGCGAATTGTCCGGCGGCCAGTGCCAACGGGTTGCGATCGCCAGGGCTCTGGCCCTGCAACCTGAGCTCGTGGTGCTCGACGAGGCGGTGTCGGCCCTGGACGTGTCGGTGCGCGCACAGATCCTCAACATGCTTGTTCAGCTGCAGAAGGACTTCGGGCTGACCTATCTGTTCATCACCCACGATCTCGCCGTCGCCCGCTACATGGCTCACGATATCGCGGTCATGCACCGCGGCCGGATCGTCGAACACAGCGATCGGGATACCCTCTTCGCGAACCCGAAAGACCCATACACACAGGGGCTCATCGCGTCGATTCCTGTCGGGTTGCCGCGGGGTGCTGCAGTGAGGGCCGAGTTTGACAGGCGACTTGAATTGCAGCTCGAGGATGGATGATTCGGCGCCGCTCATCACGGATGCGCGGCCGAGCGTGTCGACGTGGACTCCCCGCGAGAGTGCGCTGGTCGTGGGCACTGCCGTTGTCGACATCACGCCGCCGGTCGGCATTCGGGCGCACAACTGGGGAGCAGCCCGAATCGGGCACGCAACGGGCGTTCACCGGCCGCTGACCGCGAGTGCGTTGGCGATCTTCGACGCTGAGGCGTCCGCCGGGCAATGGCGCTACATCGTCACCGCCGACCTCGGTTGGTGGCAAAGCATTGCTGTTTACTCGGGCGTATTCGACCCGATCGCCGAGGCTCTCGGCGCGAGCAACCAGACCCTGCTGCTGCACCTCGTGCACACTCACGCCGGCCCCTCGTTGGCGGAGGGCGAGCTGGGGCTGCCCGGGAGTGAACTGGTCGAGCCGTACCGTGCGCGGCTCGTCCAGGCGATAATCGACGCCTGTGTCACCGCGCGTGAGGCAGCGATATCGCAGGTCGTGACCTGGGCTTATGGGCACTGCGACATGGCGGTCAATCGCGACTTCGCTTGCGGCGACCGCGAGGTCCTGGCATTCAACCCGGCCGGCGAGGCTGACGACACCGTAGTAGTCGGTCGCTTTTCGAACACGTCGGGCGAGATCACCGGCGTGCTCGTCAACTACGCCTGCCACCCGACCACCCTCGCTCATGAGAACTCGCTGCTGTCGCCCGACTTCATCGGCGCCACCCGCGAACTGGTCGAAACGGCGACTAAGGTGCCGTGTTTCTTCTTTCAGGGGGCGTCCGGTGACCTGTCACCGCGCGAGCAATACACGCCGGGTGTCGAGGTTGCAGACCGCCACGGCCGTTCTCTCGGCCACGCTGTGCTGTCAACCCTCGAAACGATGGGGTCTCCGGCGACCAGGCTCGAGTTCGAAGGCGTCGTCGAGTCGGGTGCGCCACTCGGAATCTGGCACCCGCAACCCGCCCGGCCGAACGGGCACACCGAGTTTCTGTCGGGGACCGTCGAGGTCGAGTGTCGACCGGTGTTGACGGTGGATGAGCTCGCTACGCGATGGGCAGGTATCGATCCGTTTGCGGCTACCGAGCGAATATCCCGGTCGGAGCGGCTGGCCGACGGGTATCGGAACGGGCTCATGGCCGAGCATCCGGTGTGGGTCTGGCAACTGGGCGACGCCGTCTTCGTGGCGCAGCCGGGAGAAGCCTTCTCGAAACTTCAAACCGAGCTGCGCGAGCGATTCCCCGAGCGGACCATCGTCGTGCTCAACCTCACCAACGGGCCGGGCTTCATGTATCTTCCGCCCTTCGAGACCTACGATGTCGACTCATATCAGGTGTGGCAGACGCTGCTCGCCCGCGGGGGGCTCGAGCGCGTGATCGAATACGCCGCCAGCCTGATCGCGGCTCTCCCGGCGCCGCGGGCGGTGACAGCGTGAGCGCATCGACCGACGCCAGAGTCGCGGTGGTCACCGGCGCGGCCGGAGGCATTGGAAAAGCCATCGCTCGCGACCTCGCGAATCACGGCTGGAGCCTTGTGCTCGTTGACGTGAACGAGCGTGAAGCGCGTACGGCCGAGGCAGAACTCGGGATACTGACCGCAGTCGCCATCGTGGTCGCGGACGTGTCAGACCGGCACACGCACGTGCTTGCAGCTGACGCGGCTGAGCAGCTCGGTACGCTCGCGGGCTGGGTCAATTGCGCGGGGATCACGATCCGCGAACCGCTGCACGCGATCACGTCGGACATCGCCGACCGAGTGATCGGCGTCAACCAGTACGGCAGCCTGTGGGGAACCAGCGTCGCCGTCGACCGGATGCGCGGCACCGGGGGAGCGATCGTGAACATGTCATCGGTGCACGCTCGCGCCTCGTACGCAGACTTTGCCGTCTATGAAATGACGAAGGCCGCGATC
This sequence comes from Actinomycetota bacterium, assembly GCA_030840335.1. Lineage (GTDB taxonomy): Bacteria > Actinomycetota > Actinomycetes > Actinomycetales > Microbacteriaceae > Galbitalea. Next base: position 16,750 of record JAUZFR010000133.1, read on the forward strand.
GAAGCCCTCACACGCAACGCCGCTATCGCATACGGTTCGCAGGGCATCCGGGCTAACGCCGTTGCGCCCGGCGCGATCATGACGCCGGCGCTCGCAGCCTCGTTCGAGTCAGCGCCAGACGCCGACGGTGCCCGCAGCGATCTCGCCGAGCGCAGCGCACTTGGCCGTATCGGCGAAGCGCGCGAAATCGCGTCGGTGGTCACCTTCCTACTATCGGGTGCTGCGTCGTACGTCACCGGCCAGAGCATCGTCATCGACGGCGGCTGGACCTCAATGCTCGGGCGCGACTCGGCCGACCCGAGCAGGCGCCGTACGGCCGGCGGCTCTGAGTGACGTTTCGAAGCAGGGCATGGGTCGATGGCGACGACGAGGTCGCGATGTCGCATCGCGTTGCCCTGCGCTTCCACGACGACGACCGTGGCAAACCCGTCGTGGGAATTGCCGACACAGCGAGTGCCCTGAACCCGTGCAACATCGGTTTCTCCAGGCTCATCCCCGAAGTCGAGCGCGGAATTCGTGACGCGGGCGGCGTGCCCGCGCGCTTCCCCGTGATGTCGCTCGGCGAAGACCTCATGAAGCCGAGTGCGATGCTCTACCGCAATCTGGTGGCGATGGAACTCGAAGAGACCGTTCGCGCGAACCCACTCGACGGGGTGGTGTACCTCGCGAACTGCGACAAGAGCGTCCCGGCCTCGATCATGGCTGCCGTGACGACAAACCTCCCGTCGCTCCTGCTTCTGGGCGGGGCACGGTCGGCCCCGCACTTTGACGGGAAGCCGCTCGGCACCGGAACAGACCTCTGGCGCGCTCTCGACAAACGCCGTGCAGGGCGAATGGATGACGCCGACTGGCTCGGCCTCGAACGCACCCTCGCGTGCGCTGGCCCAGGTGCGTGCAACACCATGGGCACGGCGTCAACCATGGCCATCATGACCGAAGTCCTCGGAATGAGCCTCCCGGGTACAGCCGGGCTGGCCGCGATTGGCGACGAGCTCGTCGCGGCCGCATACGAGACCGGTGTCGCGGTCACCACGGCGATTCTGCGAGACGAACGGCCCGACGTGCGCCTAACCCAGATTGCACTCGACAACGCCGTGCGGGCGCTCGCTGCCGTCGCCGGTTCGACCAACGCGATCATCCACCTGGCCGCGATCGCGGGTCGCCTGGGACTCGATGCGGGCCTCGCGCGCATGGATCACCTCTGGCGAGACATCCCCCTGCTCGCCGATGTCGAGCCGAGTGGTACCGGGCTCATCCACGACTTCCGCCGCGACGGTGGAGTGCCTTCTCTCGTCGCCGCGATGGGCGACCAGTTCGACACAACGGCTCTCGCCGGCGACGGCGAGACATGGGCGGTCGCGGTGGCGGCCGCGCCGGAGCCGTCGGGGGTCATCCACACCCGCGCCAATCCGGTTGCGGCCGGGCCGACGCTCGCCGCGGTCTTTGGTTCGCTCGCCCCGACCGGAGCGGTCATCAAGACGGCTGCCGCCACGCCGTCGCTGATAATTCACACCGGTCGCGCGATCGTCTTCGACGACTACGCCGACATGCGCGAACGGCTGGATGATCCCGGCCTCGATGTCGACGCCAACGATGTGATTGTGGTGCGCAACTGCGGCCCTGCCGGCGTGCCAGGCATGCCCGAGTGGGGCATGGCTCCGATTCCGAAACGACTCGTCGAACAAGGCGTGACCGACATGGTTCGCATCAGTGACGGCCGCATGAGCGGCACCAGTTTCGGCACGGTCGTATTGCACGTCTCGCCCGAGTCGGCAGTCGGTGGGCCGCTGGGCCTCGTTGAAGACGGTGACCTGATCGAGCTCGACGTGCCCGGACGGCGCCTTGGCCTTCTCGTCGACGACGATGAACTTGAGCGGCGGAGGGCGCTCGCTCATCCGTCACCTCCCCGCCACTTGCGCGGCTGGCCGAAGATCTACGCCGAACATGTACAGCAGGCACCTGACGGCTGCGATCTTGATTTCCTCGCGGCGCTCACGCCCGAATCCCGTCGCTTCATTGAGCCTGTTGTCGGCCGCTCGTGAACATACGGATGCACCCATGGTTGGAGTCGCTCGGCCGACTCGGTTTACATCCGACTTGACGCAAATGGTCGTCATCGCGTCGCCTGGGCAACCATTTGCGTCAAGTCGTGTGGGAGTTACGGCAGGTAGTACGTCGGATTCGGCAGCTTGATCGCGCGGTCGGCAGACCCGCCAATCAGGTCGCTGAACTGGTCGCCGAAGTTGGCCACGATGTCGTAGTTGCCGCCCGAGGCGGACTCGACGTGAGCCCGCGTCTGCGACTTGTACTCGATCGTGGTGCACTTTGCCGCCGCGCACGAGATGTACGACGGCTGCTGGGATGCCCCGACGCCGGTCCACTTCGTGTAGTAGTTCGCCGCGGTGAAGCCGGTGAAGCCCACATTCGCGAGGTTCCCGAGCGTGGCCGCCTTCTGGTCGTCGTTGCGTCCGGTCAGCCCGATGACCGTACATCCGGCCTTCTGGGCGATGGTCGAGAGGCTCACCATCGACGGGGTGGCTGGGAAGCGCTCATCCTGAACCCACTGGTTCTGTAGAACCGGGTCGAAGTTGAAGTGCATCGCGGCGACCTCCATGTCGTAAGTCCAGAGGCTGGTGTCATCCGCATCGAGCACGATGGCCGGATTCCTGTGGAGCTTCTTCTCGACGGAGCAGGCGAGCGCGACCTTCGGGGCTTCCTTCTTTACGATCGAGCGCAGCTCGCGGATGTACGGCGAATCCGTCTTGTTCGACGTCCCCGTGCCGGTGTCGCCGTAGTACGTTGCAATCGTCGACTTCACCGAATCGATGTTCGGGATGCCCTCGCCGCCCTGAGTAGCACCACTCGATCCGTCAGCGGCCATCGTGAAGTGCGTGCGCGGCGCGAGCTTTGGCTCCGAGACACCCGGGAGGTTCGGCGATGGCAGGTAGTACGTCGGGTTCGGCAGCTTGAGCGTGCGCTGGGCATAGCCGCCCTGGAGATCGGACCACTGGTCTCCGACATTCAGGGTGATCGTGAATCCAAGGCTTTGGATGTGCTTGCGCGTGTTGGCCTTGTACTCGACGGTCGTGCACTTGGCGACCGCGCAGGTGACGTAGGACGGCTGCTGCGAAGATCCGACGCCGGTCCACTTCGTGTAGAAGTTGTCGGTGTTGAACGGCGTGTAGCCGTCTTTGGCGAGGTTGCCGAGCGTCGCAGTCTTCTGGTTGTCATTGCGCCCTGTCAGACCGAAGACCGAGTAGCCCATGGCGGCAGCGGAGTTCACGAGACCGACCATGCTGGGAGTTGCGGGGAACCGCTCATCCTGAACCCACTGGTCCTGAAGTACGGGGTCGAAGTTGAAGTGCATGGCGGCGACCTCCATGTCGTATGTCATGAGAGTGGTGTCGTCCGCGTCGAACACGATCGCTGGCTTCTCGCCGCGTTTGATCGCCTTGTCATAGGTCGACTTCAATGAGGCCGTCGTCTTCGCCACGATCGAGGCCATCTCGGAGATGTAGGGCGACGCCGTCGTGCTTGCGATGCCGGTTCCCGGGTCACCGTAGTAGGTGGCGATCGTCTTCTTGACCGAATCGATGTTCGGGATGTTCTCTCCGCCGACGGTCGCACCGCTCGATCCGTCGGCAGCCATGGTGAAGTGCGTCTGCGGAGCGAGCGACTGGCCATGGCCACCCCGCCCGTGATCCTCGGCCTGTGCGGCGGATGCGCCGACGAGGGTTGATCCGATCGCCATGGCAAGCGCAGTGGTAACTGCGAGAACCCGCCGGCGTCGATGCTTGTTGACGGGGGCGTTGGTAGTCGGGGCATTAGCGAGAATCATTGCATCACCACTTTGCTGATCGATACGCCCCCCAAACGGGGGACCTCCCAAGCAACCTATCCGACTCTCTGGCTGGGCGCCAGAACTCGGGTCCAGCCGCGCGCCGACGATCCGACACGGGAAGGACTGCCGGCCGGCGGGCGAAATAGCACCTCAACCCGCCACAAAACAAGCCATCAAAGAAAGAAGACAGACCGGTCGATAAGTCCCCGTAGGATGAAGCAAGCGTGAACCCGAAATTCCCGCGTGAAGGAATATGTCAAATGCCCGGTGATGTGCCTCTTGCTGTCCGGATCATGGATGCGGCGGGCGAGCTGATCGTTCGAGATGGTTTCGAAAAGCTCACGCTCAAGCGCGTGGCGCGCGCCGCCGGCACCACAGACGCGATGGTAGTTGCCGAGTTCGGCAGCCTCAATGAGGCGCTCGTGCTGATGCTCAATCGCGAGTTCACGGCTATCTACAGAGCGATCGTGGATCACGTCGAGCGCGATCCCCGCGGCGGTCTTCTGTCCCGGATCTACTTTTACACGCTGGCCGCGATCTACGAGCGTCCTCTCGCGAGGATTCTGTACACGGGGGACCCGATCGCGATGAACTCGATCATGCGCAGCGCGAACAGCTTTGGATATGTGCCGGGTGTCGGCATCCGATCCGAGTTCATCGAGAGCATGCAGAGGGCGGGCATGGTGCAGCGCGACGTCGACGCGCGGATGGTGTCGCACATGGTCACGATCTTCTCGGCTGGACTTGCCCTGACCGCGCCGCACGAGGATCTGGACCTCATCGTGCGCGGGGTGACCGACATCCTTGCAAGGGTCGTCGACGTCCAGGTCGAAGACACGACGCCTGGCAAGGTCGCCTTTTACCAGTGGGCGATGAGCCTGGTCGAGGCGCGCTGACCGCGAACCGCCGCCGGGAATTCGCGAACAGCCATCGCTGTTGATCAGGACGATACGTTTGCATAGAGTCATTTGATCACAGAGGGAGTGGCGCATCATGGCACAACAGCTGGAGCTGGGTCTCGACACGTTTGGTGATGTCACCCGTGGCGCAGACGGCGAAATGGTCTCGTATCCGCAGGTAATCCGGGATGTCATCGCGGAAGGCGTGCTGGCCGACAAGCTGGGCGTCGACTTCTTCGGAATCGGCGAGCACCACCGCAGCGACTTCTCAATTTCCTCGCCAGAGATGGTTCTGGCGGCCATCGCTGGCCAGACCTCGCGCATCCGGCTGGGTTCGGCGGTCACGGTGCTGAGCTCGGATGACCCCGTACGCGTATTCCAACGTTTCGCAACACTGGATGCCGCCTCGAACGGCCGCGCGGAAGTCATCCTCGGTCGCGGCTCGTTCACCGAATCGTTCCCGCTGTTCGGTTTCGAACTCAGCCAGTACGAGCAACTGTTCGAGGAGAAGCTCGACCTGTTCGCTGAGGTCCTCAAGGAACAACCGATCAACTGGAGCGGGCAACTGCGCCCACCGCTGGTCAACCAGAGCGTCTATCCGACCACGGATTCCGGGTCGATTCCCACCTGGATCGGCGTCGGTGGCAGCCCCGAGTCGGTCGTGCGGGCAGCGCGGTACGGCATGCCGCTGCTGCTCGCCATCATCGGTGGCGATCCGGAGCGCTTCAAGCCCTACGTCGACCTGTATCACCGCGCGCTTACGCAGCTCGAGATGCCCGACCTCCCGATCGGTGTTCATTCGCCCGGTCACATCGCCGACACCGACGAACAGGCTCGCGAGCAACTGTGGCCCGACTACAAGATCATGCGCGATCGCATCGGCGCTGAGCGTGGATGGGGTCCGATGGGCCGCGCCGAATACGACTCGGAGATCGAGAGCGGATCGCTCTACGTCGGATCGCCGGAGACGGTGGCGAGGAAAATCGCCAGGACGGCGAAGGCGCTGGGGATCGCCCGCTTCGACCTGAAGTACAGCGCGGGTCCGCTGCCGCACGAGACGCTCATGCACAGCATCGAGCTCTACGGTAGCCAGGTGATCCCGCGAGTCCGCGAGCTGCTCGCCGACTAGGTGCGCTCGGCCCTCGTCTCGGGCGGGGAAGTAGGCGTGTGGGCAAGCAAAAACCCCGGCCACCAGAAGGTGACCGGGGTTTTCGAGGCTTTATCGAGAGCCCGCGAGGGCTCTGTCGTTGGGCCTTGGATGTTTACAGTGGGCGGATGTTCTCAGCCTGGGGACCCTTGGGGCCCTGCGCGACGTCGAATTCGACCTTCTGGTTCTCGTCGAGCGACTTGTAGCCGCTCGTAGCGATCGCCGAGTAGTGGGCGAACACATCGGGGCTTCCGTCTTCGGGGGAAATGAAACCAAATCCCTTTTCAGCGTTAAACCATTTGACAGTTCCTGTTGCCATGTTTGTGACTCCTTTTCGTGCATTCGGTCGGTCCCGAATACCGGAGCCTCTCGATCACTACGCAACTGAACGTAGTAATGCACCAGTAACACTAGTGCAGAAGATCATTCAGGCAATACGGGATTTTGCGGATCTGCAGAATACAGCGAAACATTTCGACGCTTAGGCGATTGCCAGTTCCTCGCGCAGACGGCTGATACCGGTGCGAATCCGGGTCTTGACCGTGCCGACCGGGATATGCAGGATCGCGGAAACCTCGGTATGGCTGTAGCCCTTGAGGTGTGCGAGTGTCACAGCCTTACGCTGATTTTCGGGGAGAGTCAGAAGTGCGCGGTTCACCCGTTCACTCTCGATTCGCAACTCCACGACATCCGCGGGGCTGTCCTCGATATCTGAGAGTTCACGAAGTCCCGAGCGAAAATCTCGCACATTTCTGGATTCTGACGAGCGAACCCGATCGACCGCCCGGCAGTGCGCTTTGCGAAGGACCCACCCCACCGCACTACCTTTCTCGGCGTCAAAACGCGTCGCGAGCTGCCAAACCTCGAGGAATACCTCCTGGGTGACTTCCTCGGCTTGCGCTGCATCGCGCAGCACCCTCATGGCAAGGCCCATGACCCGCGGCAACATCCGGTCGTAGAGTTCGCCGAATGCACGCTGGTCGCCCGTGGCGGCCTTTGCGAGCAGGGTGGCTTCGATCTCGGTGACATTGTTCGCGGTCATGGGGAATCCTTCGGGTTCTCGGATGGCCCACTCGGGTGGGCTTACCTAAGAGACCGCGAGTCAAGCCCGCTATGACGCGACGATTCGTACCAGTTTTGTCACCAGTTCGAGGGGTAGTAGTCCTTGAGAAACACGCCGTGAACGTCGATGCCGGCCTCGCCCTGCACGATGGGATCGTAGACACGCGCCGCCCCGTCGACGAGGTCGAGAGGAGCATGGAAGCCCTCTTCGGCGAGACGCACCTTCGTCGGATGCGGGCGCTCATCCGTGATCCAGCCGGTGTCGACGCTTGTCATCAGGATGCCGTCCGTTGCGAACATCTCGCCCGCACTCGTGCGCGTGAGCATGTTGAGCGCCGCTTTTGCCATGTTGGTATGCGGATGCCCGGGGCCCTTGTAGCGGCGAGAGAACACGCCTTCCATCGCCGACACGTTCACGATGTATTTGCGGCGGGCAGCCGATGCCGCCATCGCGGGTCGCAGCCGACTGATCAGCAGGAACGGCGCGGTCGTATTCGCGAGCTGAACCTCGAGCATCTCGAGCGGATCGACTTCGTGCACGTGCTGGGTCCAGCTGTTTGCATCGTGAGTGTCCGGCACGAGCCCGCCCGCATCGATCGCCGTACCCGCGGCCAGCCTTTCGAGTGACGTGGAACCCGCGGTGAGCGCTTCGGCGGTGAGCTGGTCTGCCCGTGCGGCCGCTGCAGCCAGAATCGGATGACTGGCGACAGACGCGACGAGTGCCTGGGGATGCGCGTCGTTGGTGTGCCCGAACGTGAGGAGTTCCGGCAGGGGACCTTCGGGAAGCGGCGCGAGTTCTGCCTCGGCCAGTGGCGCGTATGCGCCAGGAGATCGGCGCACGGTCTGGGCAGCGTTGTTGATCAGGATGTCGAGCGGTCCGGCTGCGGCCACGGCATCGGCCAGCCCGATCACCTGCGCGGGGTCGCGCAAGTCGATGCCGACGATGCGGAGACGATGCAACCAGTCTGCCGAGTCGGGGAGACTCGAGAAGCGGCGCACGGCATCCCGCGGAAAGCGCGTCGTAATCGTGGTGTGAGCGCCATCGCGCAGCAGCCGAAGCGCGATGTACATACCGATCTTGGCGCGACCACCAGTGAGCAGCGCACGTTTGCCGGTCAGGTCGGTGCGCGCATCCCGCTTGGTGTGGTTGAGCGCAGCGCAGTCCGGACACAGCTGGTGGTAGAAGGCGTCCACCTGGGTGTAATGCTTCTTGCAGATGTAGCAGGCGCGAGACTTGCGGAGGGTGCCAGCAACGCGTGCCGACGTGCTGGTTGCCAGTGGGATTCCGCGGGTCTCGTCGTCGATACGGTCGCGCGCGCCGGTGGCGGTCGCAGCGACGACTTCGCGATCGGCGTCGGCGATCCCGGCGCGCTTCTCGAGTCGACGACTCTTCTTGACCGACTTGAACATGCGGGCGGTGGCCCGCCGAACCGCGATGAAGTCCGGATGTTCCTCATCGAGCTGGTCCATGCTCTCGAGCACCTCGAGCACGATCCGCAGGCGCTCGGGGTCGATGACGGGGGCGTCGTCTGCTGGCTGGTCCCCGGAAGTCACATCAAATTGTAACGGGGCGCCACTCGGTGAGCATGAGCTGTGCGCTCGCGACCAGGCGCGCGAAGGTGCGATCCACGTGCGGCAGGCCGAACCCGCCCGCGGCGTCCAGTGAGATGAACCCGTGCAGCGACGCGCGGAGCAAGCGAGTCGCGTCGATTGCGTCTTCGCCGACCAGTCCATATCCGGCGAGCGCGTCGAAGATCACGCGGATGGCGCGCTCGCTGGCGTCGACGTCGTCCGCGTCGTCCGATTTCGGCGCTCGCAGCGTTGCGGCGTAGCGACCCGGATGCGCGGTCGCCCAGTCTCGATACGCTCGGGAGAGCGCGCCGACGGCTTCATCGCGGGCCATGCCCACTGTCGCGCGCCCGAGAACATCCGCGAGTTCGCTCTTGGCACGGATCGATATCAGGCGCTGCAGCGCGTCAGACCCCGCAACATGCTTGTACAGGCTGGGTACCCGCACCCCGAGGCGGGCGGCGAGAACCGCGAGGCTGACCGCGGGCGAGCCCGTCTCGTCGGCGAGCAACTCCGCTTCCTCGACGACGCGCTGAGAGCTCAGTCCCGCCCTAGGCACGATGCGCCGCCACGGAGAGAAAGTCGAGCACTGCGGGGACGACGAGATCCGGTCGCTGCGACTGGGGATAGTGGCCCGCGTCCGGAACCATCAGAACGGAGGCGCCGAGCTGCTCGGCGATCCATTCGGCCTCCGCGGCAGGCGCTGGAAAGTCTGGATCCAGCTCGCCCATGACGATCAGCGTCGGCGTCGTCACCCGGGGCAGGAGGGCCTCGGCCGGGTGGTGCACGGTATGCGTCGTCTTCGAGAATGTGGTCGCATATCCGCGCCGTTTCATCGCAGCATTGGCCATCGCGGCGAACTCCGCCTGGTCGTCGGGTTTGCGTCCCGCATACAGCGATGGCAGATAGGCCTTCCAGACCGCTGCCGCCCACAGGGGAGCGACCGCGACTCGCATGAGTAGACGGACGAAGAAGGTTGTCTGCGGTTCGCGCACGAATGGTCCGACGAGCACCAGTCCGTCAACGATCTCGGGGCGCTTTGCCGCGGCGATCACGCCGGCCGCTGCACCCATCGAGTTGCCGACCACGACGGCTGACCCGCCGAGGTGCTCGACCAGGGCGACGATGTCGGATGCCTCGGCTTCATCGTCGTAGCTATCGAACGTCGTGTCGCTCTGGCCATGTCCGCGGATATCGAATGTCGCGACGCGATAGCCAGCCTCGACGAGTCGGGGCACGAGGTGGCGGAAGGTCTGGCGGATGTCGCCCATGCCGGGCGCGCAGACGACGAGCGGACCCGAGCCGGTGACGTCGAACGCGATACGACCGCCGTCGCGGTGAAGTTTCTGG
>JAUZFR010000136.1 GCA_030840335.1 Actinomycetota bacterium
CGACCGCTTCAACGAGATCTCGATGGCCATGGCTGACCCAGACGCCGACTTCGACACTCTTCTCGCGGAGATGGGCGCGCTGCAGGAAGACATCGACGCCGCCGACGCCTGGGATCTCGACTCGCAGCTCGAACAGGCGATGGATGCGCTCCGCACGCCGCCGGGAGACGCAACGATCGCGAACCTCTCCGGTGGCGAGAAGCGTCGCGTCGCGCTGACCAAGCTCCTTTTGCAGAAGCCCGACCTGCTTCTGCTAGACGAACCAACCAACCACCTCGACGCCGAGAGCGTGCTGTGGCTTGAGCAGCACCTCGCGCAGTATCACGGCGCGGTTCTCGCCGTGACCCACGATCGGTACTTCCTCGATCATGTCGCCGAGTGGATCGCCGAGGTTGACCGCGGCCGCCTCTATCCGTACGAAGGCAACTACTCGACCTATCTCGAGAAGAAGCAGGAACGTCTCACCGTGCAGGGCAAGAAGGATGCGAAGCTCGCGAAGCGACTGTCATCCGAGCTCGAGTGGGTGCGAAGCAACGCGAAGGGCCGCCAGGTCAAGTCGAAGGCTCGCCTCGCCCGCTACGAGGAGATGGCGACGGAAGCGGAGAAGACGCGCAAGCTCGACTTCGAAGAGCTCGTCATCCCGATCGGCCCGCGACTTGGCGCACAGGTGATCGACGCAAAGAAGCTCGAAAAAGGCTTCGATGGCCGAGTGCTGATCGACGGGCTCAGTTTTACGCTGCCTCGCAACGGAATCGTCGGCGTGATCGGTCCGAACGGTGTGGGTAAGACGACCCTGTTCAAGACGATCACGGGCTTCGAACCGCTCGACGGCGGCGACCTGAAGATCGGTGAGACCGTCGACATCTCGTATGTCGACCAGGATCGGAGCGGTATCGATCCGGCGAAGACCTTGTGGGAGGTCGTGTCAGACGGCCAGGACTACATCCAGGTAGGCAAGACCGAGATCCCGTCGCGCGGCTACGTCTCGCAGTTCGGATTCAAGGGCCCCGACCAGCAGAAGAAGGCCGGCGTTCTTTCCGGTGGAGAGCGTAACCGCCTCAATCTCGCACTCACGCTCAAGCAGGGCGGAAACCTCCTCCTGCTCGACGAACCGACCAACGACCTGGACGTCGAGACGCTCTCGAGCCTCGAAAACGCGCTGCTTGAGTTCCCGGGCTGTGCGGTGGTCATCACTCACGATCGGTGGTTCCTCGACCGCATCGCCACGCACATCCTCGCCTACGAAGGCACCGACGAGAAGCCGGGCTACTGGCACTGGTTCGAGGGCAACTTCGAGTCCTACGAAGAGAACAAGATCGAGCGTCTCGGTCCTGATGCAGCGAAGCCGCATCGTTCCGCCTATCGCAAGCTGACTCGCGACTAATCCATGGCCCGCATCCACGTGCAGATCCCGCTTCGATGGTCGGATTTCGACGCGTATGCGCACGTCAACAACGCCGAGATGCTGCGCCTCCTCGAGGAGGCGCGCATCCAGGCGATGTGGCGACCGGATGAGGGTGTCGAAGGCGGTGCCCCGACCGCGGTGATGGATGTTCGGCCTGGCGCCGCGACCCTCGCACTGATCGCGCGCCAGGAGATCGAATACCTGGCGCCGATCCCGTACATGCGCGCTCCGCTCGATATCGAGATGTGGGCCGGCGGCATCGGCGGTGCCAGCCTGGATGTCTGTTACGAGATCTTTTCGCCGATCGGCGTCGCTCCGCGCATCCTCTATACGAAGGCGGCGACCACCGTTGTGATGGTCTCGGCAGAGACCAGCCAGCCGACGCGGATACCCGCGGATCTCCGCGCCGCCTGGACGCCGTACATCGGTACGCCGGTCGCGTTCAGCCGACGGGCCGGCGCGTAACGTGGCCGAGGCGGTGCCCGGGCCGGACGACGGATCGATCCTCGATCTGGTTGGCGTCGACTCCCTCGGCGCGCGAATCTATCGCTTTGTCTTGTCAAATGGCAGCGCGAGCGCCGCGTCTGTCGCCGAACGGTTCGCGATAGCCGAGGACGAAGCCGACGCGCGACTCGGTGTGCTTCGGGCACACGGCCTGATCGCGCAGAGGTTCGGTGGCAACTCCGACTTCTCCGCGGTCGATCCAAGGATCTCGATCCGCGTGCTCACCGATCGGCACAGCGACCGCCTCGCTCGAATGCTGCAGACTGTTCCGGCGCTCGCCGCCGAGTTCGACGGTGCCAGGAGTGCGACGATCGAGACCGAGGAGACGCGCATCCTGACCGATCCGGATGCCGTCGCCGGCTGGTACGTGCGGCTGCAACATCAAGCGAAGCAAGAGTTTCTCGCGTTCGACCGTCCGCCATACGTGTCGGATGTCGCGAACCCGCTCGAATCGGTCATTCTCGATCGCGGGGTCAAGTGGCGCGCAGTCTACGCAGCGGCGAGCTTCGAAGACGAGGGCGCGTGGGAGGAGTCTCAACGGCTCGCGGAACGTGGCGAACAGGCGCGGGTGTCGCCCGAGCTCCCGGTGAAGCTCGCGATCGCGGATCGGTCCGTCGCTCTGGTGTCGTTGAGCCTCGACGCCGATCGCACGCAGGCGCTCGTCACCGAATCGCCCTCTATGGTTCAAGCGCTGTGCGATCTTTTCGAGTTTCACTGGCTGATGTCGATACCGATTCCGTCCGAGCGATCCGACGCCACCGGTCTGCGAAGCGCCGAGCCAGGGACGGAGTCCACGCGCTCCCTTATCCCAAGTCGGGCGCCGACCCGGGAAGAGCAGGTGTTGCTGACACTGATCGCGGCGGGGCTCAAGGACGATGTGATCGCGCGCCAGCTCGGTATTTCGTCACGTACCCTGCGCCGCCGGAGCCAGGACCTCATGGCCGAACTCGGCGCGGCCAACCGATTTCAGGCTGCCGTGGAGGCAACGAAGCGGGGCTGGGTGTGACCCGCGCGTGACGCACTTGTAACCATCACGTTTCCAATCGTGACCGGTGGGGGACATTGGCCTGTTCAGGCCAACATGGCACAGCCTTCGTACTTCAGACTGTCCGAATGACCTCGCCTCGAGCGGAGGTCGTCCACTGTTCACGAAGGATCTGCCATGCCTATTCACCCTTCCCGTTTTCTGCGTCTCGCCGCCCTCACCGTGCTCGGCACGACGCTGGCGGCCAATGGTGTCGTGTCGTGGAGCGCCAGCGCGGTGGCGTCCGGGCCGACCGAGCGCGTCATCATCGAGCTGAGCGGTGTGCCGGCGCTCCCGCAGCTCGGGTCGAAGCGGGCCGCGACTTCGCGCGATGGGTCTGACGGCGAGCGTCGCAAGGCAGCGACCGCATACCGCACTCTGGCAGGCGCGGTGCTCGCGAGGCAGGATGCGACGCTGACGCTGGCCCGCGGCAGGGGAATCCCGATCGCGTCCACGCATCACATCGTCGGCGTTCTCAACGCCGTAATTGGAGACATCGCGGTCTCCGACCTCGCCAAGCTTCGCGCGCTCAGCGGGGTCGCCCGCGTGACCGTGGATACGCAACTGCACGCGCTGGGCGACGATGCGGCCCCGACGCCGGCTGCCACACCGACGACCACGAAGGCCCGTGCCGAGACTCAACCGACGGATGCCGGGACTCAAGCGACGGATGCCGGGACCGGCGAAGGATCGACTGTGGCCATCCTCGACACCGGCGCTGACTACAACCTTGCGGACCTTGGCGGGGGATTTGGCGCGGGATTCAAGATCGAGGGCGGTTACGACTTCGTCAACAACGATAACGACCCAATGGATGACAATTTCCACGGAACCCATGTCGCCGGAATCGTCGCTGGCACGGGTGCCAGCTCGGTCACGGGGACGGCGCCCGGCGCGGACCTCATGATTTACAAAGTGCTTGACGAGAATGGCGAAGGAAATCTCTCGACCATCGTCGAAGGGCTCGAAGCGGCCGCCGATCCCGCTGGCGAGCATCCGGCCAATGTCATCAACATGAGTCTCGGCGGCGATGGGGACGGGACGGACCCGCTGAGCCTCGCGGCAGAAAACGCGACCCTGAGCGGCGCCCTGGTCGTTGCGGCGGCGGGGAACAGCGGTCCAAGCGAGACGACGATCGGATCGCCAGCATCCGCACCCGACGTCCTCTCGGTGGGCGCCTCGGTCACCGACTACAGCATTGCCGCGGCGACGCTCGTCGCGCCGACGAAACACGAACTCGTCGGCTGGCGAATCGCGATGAGCGCAAATGCGCCGAAGCACGACGAAACGGCGGACGTTATTGACGTAGGTCGTGGTACGGCGGAAGACTTCGATGCTGCCGGTGACGTGACGGGAAAGATCGTGGTGTACCGCGGACCGGCTCCGCTGAGTTCGCAGGACCAGAACGCGTCTCAAGCTCTACTGACCGCCCAGCTCGCGGAGTCGAGGGGCGCTATCGCTGCTCTCGTGTGGGATAAGAGCGCCGTGGATCAAGAGAATGCCGGCGGGGGAGGCGTGTCATTCCGTCATGACCCAACAGCTGCCAGCTCGGATGTCAACGTGTCTGCCAGCGGTACCACTTCTCTGGCCAGCGGGGATGACTTTCGCCTCGATTCCCTCGTCATGTTCGGCATGACCTACTCGGAGTACACGACGTTTAGTGCGGATGTACTCGCAGGCAACGCGCGTATGACGATCTCTTCGGTGGACGCGACAGACCGCATCGCCGCCTTCAGCTCGCGCGGACCGACCAAGCTCGGCCAGCTCAAGCCCGAGATCGTCGCGCCGGGTTTTGCCATTCGCTCGACGGTGCCAGAGGCTCAGGAGATCCCCGGCAATGCTTTCCGTCTGTCGGGGACTTCGATGGCGAGCCCCGCAGTGGCTGGAGCAGCCGCAATCGCGCACGCGCTGCACCCGGACTTCGGCCCGAAGCAGCTGCGCGCACTCCTCATTGGAAGCGCGGCCCCGCTCGCCGGGAGTTCGGCTAACCTTTCTCCTTCGACGAAGGGCGCCGGTCGCGTGAGCGTTGCATCAGCGACGGATGCATCAGTGACCTCTTCTCCCGCGACCCTCGGTTTCGGCCAGGCGGCGGCCGTCGGAGATCCCAGCTCCACGCTGGCCTTCGCACTCACCAACTTCTCGCCAGACGGTGTCTCGGCTCGTCTCGAGGTGCAACCTTCCGAAGACAGCGAGGGAACTCTGACGTTGGATGACGATGATCTCGAGATTGCAGCTGGGGACTCCGTCACCGTGCGCGCGACCGCGAAGGCCAAGATCGGTACGACCGATTCGGAGCTCTCCGGTGTCGTCATCGCTCGCCTGAGCGACGGAACGACGGTGCGCGTTCCGTACGTCCAGGTCTCGCGGCACCTCACGGTTTCATCGACGCCTGAGCCGACGACGGGCGCAGTGCAGCTGATGGTGACGTCGTACCTGCCCCTCGATGCTCCGCCCGTGCTCACAGTGGTGAGTCACAACGGTGTAAAGCAAACCGTCAAGACGATCGCCTCGACGTCGATGGAGGGTTGGTACCGAGCCGACCTCACATCGAAGGCGATCGGGGTCTACTCGGTCTCAGCGCTCGCCTCAACTCAGTCGAAGGCCATCGCGGGCAGCGGATCCTTCGAGGTCATCTCGAACACGACTTCCGCGTCGACCTGGCAGCAAATCGGGCGCAACGCCAGCTCCGACCAGCTCGCGATGTCGCGAGTGAAGGCGGGGATCGCGATGCAGCTTACGACGACATCCGTGCGTCCGTTCGTGACCAGCAACTTCGGCAAGACATGGAGCCAGGTTCGATCACTTCCTGTAGCGGATGGAGCGGGGATCGTCATTGCGGATCCCAGTAACCCCAAGGCGTTCTGGTACCCGGTGAATGGTGCGGTCGGTGTCCCCGCCAATGATCCGAGCTACGACGGCAAGTTGCTGCGCACCACCGATCTGGGCAAGACCTGGACCGTGCTGCCCATGCCCGATAAGCACTTCCTCGCATTCGCGAGCACCGGCAACACGCTGGTTGCGGTGACCGCAGATGGGTTAGAACTCAGCCACAACGGCGGCAAGACCTGGACGCACCGGGCGTACGTCTGGGAGAGCTCGGCGACGGACGCCGTAATCCAGAACGGAACGCTCTTCGTGAGCGGAATGAGTTCGGTATGGCGAGTCAGGAACATCCTGAAGACGCCGTCTACGCCGACCGTCGTCTTTTCCGACGACAACTTCGCGATCACCGGAATCGATGCAGACAAGAATTTCATCGCCATCGGCAAGCGAACGGGCGGCGTTTTCGTCTCGACGACAGCCGGATCGCGCTGGAAGAAGACGAATCTCAAGGAGAGCACCTACACGTGGGGCATCACGATCGTGCGCGGCATTATCTACGCGGGCGGCCTGCAGGGGTACCTGACCTCCTCGAACCGCGGAACGACGTGGAAAGCACCGAAGTATCCCCTTTATGGTGGCATCGCGAACGACTTCGACTCATGGCCGGGTCGCACGAAGTCACTTGTCATGTCACTGTCGCAAGCCGGGGTTTACTCCTCGGACAACTACGGCAGGGGCTTCAAGCGCATCGGTGTGGCAGCGACAACCGTGTCGGGTGTGCTGGCCTCCACCAACGCGGCCGGCAAAGCGACGGTCTATGTCGCCGACGAGCAGGGCGTCGGCTCGGCCGCGCTCCCTACTGCCCCGACTGTGCCCGCGGGCATCACCGAATGGGGCGTGACCGGTGGCGAGGCCAGGTTTGGTGTGGCGGCGACCGCGATCACACAGGACGCTGTCAACCACGGCACGCTGTGGCGCACACGACTGGATGCCTACGGTCAGGCAACCATTCAAGCGACGACTGACGGAGCCAAGACCTGGACCGTTGTGGGACCTCAAACCAGTGGTTTGTCGATCTACTCGGTGGTTGCGAGCCCAGTTGTGAGCGATCACGTCGTCGCAAGCTACTTGACCACGAGCGGGGACTCCGGGCTGGTTGTTACGCACGATGCCTGGGCAACGTGGGACACGTACAGCTATGACGTATCCGTTCGTGCCGTCGCGTTCGACCCCACGGACGAGTCGCGGTTGTGGATCGCATCCGACCAGGGACTGTATCGCTCGGACGACAGCGGTCACACGGTGCACAAGGTGTTCGCGGGCGAACTCCACGCGGTGTGGGTGGACCCGAGCAACACGCAGCATGTCCTGGCCGGCGGTCGCGGACTCTGGTTCAGCACCGATGGTGGGGAATCGTTCGCGAAAGCAGACGTTGGGGGAGCCGACCAGTTCATCAGCTCCTTCGCTGGCACAAATTACCGCGGGAAGCTCGTGATGTTCGCGGGATCAACGACGTTCAGGCCGGGACCGCTGTGGGTTCACGGTCGTGGAGTGCTCGCAAGCGTGGATGGTGGCGCGACCTGGAGCAATGTCTCGGCGGGAATCGGTACTACGTCGGTGCTGTCGATGGATACGAGCTCGGACGGAAAGTGGCTGCTGGTCGGCACGAGACAGGGTGGGTTGTATCGGGCACCAGTGGCCACGCTCGCGAAAGCGGCCGGCTGAGTCAATGGGGTGCGGGGCTCCAGCCCCGCACCCGGTCGACGACGAATTCCTTTGGATACTCGCCGTCGCGAAACTCCGAGTCGGGGCATTCGCGGGTCGTCGACGGCCCTCCCGCGCGCCCCTCGACCAGGCACGGGGACCCGGCGATCGCGCACTTTCGATCGGGCGAACGGTACGGTAACCTTCTCGTTACGGTAACGTGTGGGTTACCAAGGCGAAAGGCGGCGGGGATGCTCGCATTCGAAGCGACAGCGCACATCAATGCGACGAAGGAACAGGTTTGGCAGGTGCTCGTAGACGGCGCCGGATGGTCGACCTGGGATTCCGGTGTCGACGGTGTCGACGGCAGCATCGCACCTGGCGAGAAGCTGCGGATTCGATCGGCCGTCGCGCCAGGGCGCACCTTTCCGGTCAAAGTCACCCAATTCGCCGCCGCCGATCGCCTCGTTTTTACGGGCGGGATGCCCCTCGGGCTGTTTCGCGGCGAACGCACCTACACGCTCTCAGATGATGGCGCCGGAACCGCTTTTCACATGCGCGAGGAATACACCGGACCGATGGCCGGGGCGATCGGCAAGTCGATTCCCGACCTGAATCCGTCGTTCGTTCAGTTCGCGAACGGGCTCAAGTCTCGCGTCGAGAGCGGCTCGTAACACGGTGGCGCAAACGGCGCGGAGACCGGATGCTGACCCGGACTCGCTCGAATCTGGCGGTGCCTTCGAGGCGCTCGGGGATTCACATCGCCGGGAGATCCTGCGACTCCTTGCGGCGGGGGAGTTGTCGGTACAGCAGATTGCCTCCGAGTTACCCATCAGCCGCCCGGCGGTGTCTCGGCATCTCAAGCTCCTGAGTGGAGCCGGGCTCGTCTCGAGCGATCGCCGGGGGACCCGGCAGATCTACCAGCTGCAGGACGAGGGCATGCGGGCGGTGCAGCTGTATCTCGAACGGGTGTGGGGCGACGCGGCATCGCGTTTTCGCCTGCTGGCAGAAAACACCGAGAAAGATTCCGATACGTGATCGAGCCGCTCGCGCTGAGTTTCGAGGTGAGGTGCGGCGTTCGGCACGCGTTCGAGACGTGGACCTCCCGCATCGATTCGTGGTGGCCAGCCGACCACACGGTGACTGGCACGGCGGATGCATCGGTCGTGCTTGAGCGACAGGTTGGCGGGCGGATCTTTGAGCGAGAGCCCGATGGCACCGAGCACGACTGGGGCGAGGTGATCGATTGGGAACCGCCATCCCGGTTCAGCTATCTCTGGCACATCCGTCGCCAGCGGGATGATGCGACGACTGTGGACATCCGTTTCACCGCGGTCACCGACACGGTGACGCGAGTCGACATCCTGCACTCGGGATGGGAGCGCCTCGGCGCGGGTCGCGGGCAGGACTGGCGCGACCGCAACTTTGGCGGCTGGTCGACTCTTCTGCCTCACTACGTCGCGGCGGCAACAGTAACCACCTAGCCCCAGCGGGCACCGCCGATATGGTAGACAGCGCACGGTTACGGCGACCGCGGCCCCGACTACAGAGGGAGACACGATGAGCACTTCCACGAGCGCGGACACACGGTCGCCCGCACTGAACGACGCCGACAGCCACGATCTGATCCGCGTGCGGGGCGCTCGCGAAAACAACCTCAAGGACATCAGCATCGAGCTGCCGAAGCGTCGGCTGACGGTGTTCACAGGTGTGTCCGGCTCCGGCAAGAGCTCGCTGGTGTTCGCGACGATCGCCGCGGAATCGCAGCGAATGATCAACGAGACGTACAGCTCCTTCGTGCAGGGCTTCATGCCAACGCAGTCCCGGCCTGACGTCGACGTGCTCGACGGACTGACGACCGCGATCATCGTCGACCAGGAGCGGATGGGCGCCAACTCTCGCTCCACGGTTGGCACCGCCACCGATGTCAATGCGATGTTGAGAATCGTCTTCAGTCGGCTCGGGCAGCCGCACATCGGCTCACCGCAGGCGTTCTCCTTCAACGTCGCATCGATTAGCGGAGCGGGCGCGGTCACACTCGAGCGCGGCGGCAAGACCGTCAAGGAGCGACGCAGCTTTGCGATTACGGGTGGGCAGTGCCCACGTTGCGAGGGCATGGGCACGGTCAACGACATCGACCTGACCCAGCTTTACGACGACTCCAAGTCGCTGACTCAGGGCCCGTTCACCATCCCCGGTTACAGCATGGACGGCTGGTTCGGCCGAATTTTCATCGGGTCTGGTCTCTTCGATCCGGATAAGCCGATCGCGCAATTCACCAAGAAGGAGCTCGACGACCTCCTCTACAAGGAGCCGATCAAGATCAAGGTCGAAGGAATCAACCTCACCTACGAGGGACTGATCCCGAAGATCCAGAAATCGATGCTGTCGAAGGATGTCGACACGCTGCAGCCGCACATCCGCGCCTTCGTCGAGCGGGCTGTCACCTTCACCGCGTGCCCCGAGTGCGGCGGCACCCGGCTTAGCGAGGCGGCACGGTCGTCCCGAATTGGCGAGATCAACATCGCCGACGCCTGCGCGATGCAGATCAGCGACCTCGCTGAATGGGTCCGTGGCCTCGACGAGCCATCGGTGGCTCCTCTGCTGGACGCACTCAAGGAGACCCTCGATTCGTTCGTGCACATTGGGCTCGGCTACCTCTCGCTCGACCGCGCGGCCGGCTCGCTGTCGGGCGGCGAGTCCCAGCGCACCAAGATGGTCCGTCATCTCGGCTCATCGCTCACGGACGTCACGTACGTCTTCGACGAGCCCACGATCGGGCTGCACCCGCACGACATCCAAAATATGAACCAGCTGCTGCTCCGCCTACGGGACAAGGGCAACACGGTGCTCGTCGTTGAGCACAAGCCGGAGATGATTGCAATTGCCGATCACGTCGTCGACCTCGGTCCCGGCGCGGGTGCCTCGGGCGGTGCCATCTGCTTCGAGGGCACGGTCGAGGAACTGCGGACCAGCGGGACCATCACCGGCCGCCACTTCGATGACCGGGCTCGCATCAAGGAGACAGTGCGGCCTCCGACGGGCACTCTTCCGATTCGGGGTGCGACGGAACACAACCTGCACAACGTCGACGTTGACATCCCGCTCGGCGTGCTCACCGTGATTACCGGGGTCGCGGGCTCCGGGAAGAGTTCGCTCGTGCACGGGTCCATCTCGCCGGGTGATGGCGTCGTATCGATCGACCAGGCCGGAATTCGCGGCTCACGACGAAGCAACCCCGCAACGTACACCGGACTCCTCGACCCGATCCGCACGGCGTTCGCAAAGGCGAACGGCGTCAAACCGGCTCTGTTCAGCGCCAACTCAGAGGGAGCGTGTCCCAACTGCAACGGAGCTGGAGTGATCTACACCGACCTGGGCGTGATGGCCAGCGTCGCCACCACCTGCGAGGTGTGCGAGGGGAAGAGGTTCGACGCCTCCGTGCTGGACTACCACTTCGGCGGTCGTGACATCAGCGAGGTGCTCGCGATGTCGGTCACGGAGGCCCAGGAATTCTTCGGCGCTGGTGACGCGCGGACACCGGCCGCTCACACCATCCTGACCCGGCTCGCGGATGTCGGGCTGGGCTACCTCAACCTCGGCCAGCCGCTCACAACACTGTCCGGCGGTGAACGTCAGCGGCTCAAGCTGGCGACGCATCTGGGGGAAAAGGGCGACGTGTACATACTCGACGAGCCGACCAGCGGCCTCCACCTCGCCGACGTCGAGCAACTGCTGGGTTTGCTTGACCGGCTCGTCGACTCCGGCAAATCGGTCATCGTTGTCGAGCACCACCAGGCGGTCATGGCGCACGCCGACTGGATCATCGACCTCGGACCCCGCGCCGGCCACGACGGCGGCCGGATCGTCTTCGAGGGCACACCCGCGGACCTCGTAGCTGCCCGCTCGACCCTCACCGGCGAGCACCTCGCGGCGTACGTCGGCAGCTGATTGCGGCCGCGTCAGCGCGGAATCCGAACCATGCCCTCCTGGGCCACGCTGGCCAGAAGCACGCCTTCGCGGTTGTAGATGCGACCGAGCGACAGCCCGCGCCCACCGATGGCATTCGGCGACTCCTGTACGTACAGCAGCCACTCGTCCACGCGGCCGAATCGATGCCACCACATGGCGTGATCGAGGCTGGCCACACTCAGTCCGGGCGTTCCCCACGCGAGCCCGTGCGCGCGCAGAACCGATTCGAGGATCGAGTAGTCGCTCAGGTAGGCGAGCGACGCGCGGTGGAGGTTCGGGTCATCCGGAAGCGTGCCGATTGCCTTGATCCACACGGCCTGGTGAGGAACGTGCTCGCCCTCGACCGTGAACCAGATGGGCGAAGGGATGTGCCGCATATCGAAGGGCCGACCGGTCGCCCAGGCGCGGGCGACAGGATGGTCGATGCCCTGAAGCGTTTCGGCGCCGCTGGGAAGGCTCTCCGGATCCGGCAGTCCTTCGGGCATGGCTGCCTGGTGCTCGATTCCCTCGTCTTCGGTCTGGAACGACGCGATCATCGAGAGGATGGGGACGCCGCTCTGGAACGCCTGGGTGCGGCGAGTGGCGAAGGATCTACCGTCGTGGATGCGATCCACCGAGAACGTGATCGGCAGCGCGACGTCGCCGGGGCGAAGGAAGTAGCCGTGCATCGAATGCACGAATCGATCCTCCGGCACCGTGCGCATCGCGGCGAGAACCGACTGCGCGAGCACTTGCCCACCGAAGACGCGGCCGTGAGGCTGCCACTGGCTCGGACCCGTGAAGATGTCTTCGTTGGTACGTGCACCGGTGTCGGTGAGATCGAGTGCGGCCAGTAGTCCCGACAATGGGTCGCTCATGACCTAAAGTTTAGAGCGCTGATGAACCGGACTTTCACCCTCGTTGATTTCCTCGCACTCCGTGACCTGCAGGTTTACCTCGGTCGCGCGGCCCGTGTCGAGGAAGGTTCCGTGCGCCTGATTGCCGGAGGCGGTGTGTTGGCCGTCTATGTTGCCATCTTCTATCCGGTCGGTTTGCTCGATGAGGCGCCCACGGTTCTCGGCCTCCGCACGTTCGCGCTCAAGGATCACGTCTCATTCGATGCGGTGGTGCCCGTGCGGTCACTACTCGAGCGTCTCGCTCGCCTTGAGGAGCAGATCGCGGATGACGCCACCGATGTCGTCGTGACGCTGCCGATGGAGGTTCACACGGTCACCTGGGCCGCGATCTCCCCGCCGAAGGGTGGTTGGGTGACGCTTCCTTCGACGGCGAGCTCGCTGCTCGACAGCGTCGCCAAATCGGGAATCGACGAAGTGGCGACCGCTGTCCCCACCGGCACGGGGGAACAGATCGTGCACCGAGTTCGCTCGGAGGTCTGGGGTCGACCCATCGAAAACCTCGAACACGTGCCCGCCGGCGGGGCATTCGCTGCGCTGTCGCTGGGATTCCTGAGCGACGAATCGACGGATGACGTGCGGATCTACGAAACCGGACCGTGGACAAGACTGACGACCGCGCGCGGCCACGTGCTCATCAAACGCAAGGCGTGGACTCTGGCTCGCTAGGTGCGTCCGCTGGGTTGGCCCGCTCGCGACGCCGAATCCTCCTCCGAGTTGACTCAAATGGCTGCCACGGCGCTCCGACAGCCACCATTTGCGTCAAGTGGGGTGAACCACGAGGCGGATATCGCTAGGTGCGCGTCACCGCGACCACGGGGATCAGTCGCGCGGTCTTT
>JAUZFR010000154.1 GCA_030840335.1 Actinomycetota bacterium
GGCGCGGGCGGCGGCTTTGCAGGCCGCGGTGGCGCTGGAAATGGTAACGGCTAATGGCCGCGACTGACCCGGTCACCCCGGGACCTTCAGCGGTCGAACTGCTCGACCTCCACCAGGTATATGGCACAGGGGATGCGGCAGTACATGCACTCCGCGGCATAACACTCTCAATCGAGAAAGGCGAATATGTCGCAATCATGGGTCCGTCCGGGTCAGGAAAGTCGACCCTGATGAATGTGCTCGGATGCCTCGACATCGCCTCGCACGGAACGTACCTGCTCGCGGGTCACGATGTGAAGGAGTTCGACGAGAATCAGTTGGCCAAAGTGCGCAACCGGGAGCTGGGGTTCATCTTCCAGTCCTTCAACCTGGTCGCGCGGATGACCGCTCTCGGAAACGTGGAGCTTCCCTTGGTCTACGCCGGGGTGCGGAGGGCGGAGCGGCGCGAACGAGCCGCTGCAGCACTCGAGCAGGTCGGGCTCGCGCATCGCGCGGATCACCGGCCGCAACAGCTCTCGGGTGGCCAACAGCAGCGCGTCGCGATTGCCCGGGCGCTTGTGACTTCGCCGACACTCATCCTTGCCGATGAGCCGACGGGAAACCTCGACAGCGAATCCACCGAAGAGATTCTTCAGATCTTCGATGGACTTGCGAAGACCGGAAGGACGATTGTCATCATCACCCACGAAGAGGATGTCGCACAGCGCAGCCACCGCGTACTGACCATTTCCGATGGTCTCATCGTGACCGATCGACCCCTGTCTGATCGACGAATGGCAGCCGCGGGGGTGCAGTCATGAGATTCGGTGAAATTGCGGCCTCGGCGCTGCACGGCGTTCTCTCGAACAAGTTGCGATCGATCCTGACGCTCCTGGGTGTTCTGATTGGTGTGGCCGCAGTAATCCTTCTGCTTGCCGTCGGTAATGGCTCTGCCCAACAGGTCGCCAGCTCGATCAACTCGCTTGGTACGAACACCCTGAGTATCAGGCCGACATCCACGGGCGGCAGTGCGACCTCGACCAGCACGTCCTCGACACCGCAGATCACGATGGCGGTGACAGACCAGCTCGCGAGTGCCGATCTCGGCCATGTCGCATCGGTGGTGCCCGAATCGGACACGACTCAGACAGTCTCCTCGACCACGACATCCGAGACCAATATCAGCGTGATCGGGGCGACTCCTGACTACTTCACAGTGACAACCGCCAAGGTCGCAACTGGTTCCGCGTTTACCGCCAACGATGTGACGGCGGGTTCGAAGGTTGCAGTGATTGGGCTTTCTCTCGCACAGGAGCTGTTTCCCGGGGCCTCATCCATTGGCCAGAGCATTTCGGTTGATGGCACGGCGTTGACGGTCGTTGGGGTGCTCACCGAACAGAGCAGCACGGGCTTCCAGGATCCCAACACCGAGATCATCGCCCCGATCACTCGGGTGCAGAGCTCGTTTACGGGGTTCGGCGCAGTGAGTACCGTGCTCGTCGCGGCCACTACGTCGGATGCGGTCACGGCCGCGGAATCGGAGGTCGGCATCGAACTCAATCAGCTGCTTCGGGTAACGAATCCTGCTAACGAGCCCTACACGATCACGAGCCAGAGCTCGCTCCTGGAAACACAGCAGCAGAGCGCGCAGAGCTTTACGGTTCTTCTCGGAGTCGTCGCGGCCATCAGTCTGCTCGTTGGAGGCATCGGCGTCACAAACGTGATGCTGGTCACCGTTACAGAGCGCACACGCGAGATCGGCATCCGCAAGGCGCTCGGCGCGAGCCGCGGGGCCATCCTCGGGCAGTTCCTCCTGGAGGCAGCGATACTCACGCTGGTCGGCGGTGTCCTTGGCGTCGTCGTCGCGGTCATCGGCGCGCAGTTCAAGATCAACGGGACTCAGCCCGCGATCATGTTCTTCTCGATTCCGCTCGCCCTCGGAGTATCGGTCGCCATCGGAGTCTTCTTCGGTGTTTATCCGGCAGGACGAGCCGCTGCGATGCGGCCGATCCAGGCTCTCCGATCCATCTAATCCACCCACAGATTCACAAGAAACGAGTAGATGATGTCCACACCGCATAACCAGAAGCCGTCGGCAACTCCGCCAAGTGAGGTCGCCACCACGGTGCACAAACGCCCGTCGCGATGGGTCACACCGACTCTCGCACTCGTCGCTGCCATCGGCGCCGGCATCTTCGGCGGCATCCTGATCGGGCAGCACACCGCCGCTGCCGCCGCGCCATCGTCGCAGGCGAGCGGGTTCCGCGGCGGAGCCGGGGGCACCGGCGCCGCCGGAGCTCCGGGGGGCGTCACCGCAGGAACCGTGGTGTCCGTCAAGGGCAACACTCTTGTTCTCAAGACTGCGGCGGGCACGGATGTCACGGTGACGACGAACTCGACGACCTCCGTCACCAAGTCGACCAAGTCATCCGTCTCCGCTCTCACTGCGGGAGAGTCAGTGACAGCGATTGGGCAACCTGACAGTGGCGGCACGATCACAGCGACGACCATCGCCGAGGGAAACACACCCCCGCGTGGCTTTGGCGGCGCCGGCGCGAATGGCTGATGTCGTCTCCGCACGCAGATAAGGGCGCCCCGACCGCGATGCGGTTGGGGCGCCCTTTCTTTGTGCGGCCAGCGACCTAGTTGTTGGTAGTGCTTGTACCGCCGCCGGGAGCGCCGCCGAAGCAGCCGGGTGCGCCGGATGGCCGCGGTCCCGTGGGATGCTGACCTGATTGTCCGCCGCCTGCTCCTGGTGCGCCACCTGCCCTGGGGCCGTTGGTAGGTCGAGTACCACCACCCGCCCCGCCACGCGCGCCGAAGTGCGCGCAGGCACTGGTCGGCGTCGGAGTGGGAGCCGGAGCTGAGCCGCCGCCGCTCGAAGAGGGCGACGCAGTGCTCGCACACGCGGCCAGCAACACGACGACCGACAGGGCACCGAGAATTGCACCGCCCCGGCGAGCAGTCGAGCGAGCCGTCGAGTTGCTGTCGCGCGGTCCATCCGCGTCGCTACTCGCGCGTCGTCGAGCAGTCAAAAATGTCATGGTTCCCCTTCTTATCGTTGTCGAGTGAAAAGCTAGGGCGCATCGCTGACGCCCCACTGGCTCCGGACTTGGAATTCGATAACAGCGCTGAAGCAGAACGCGTGCGTGGCAACCACTCGCGACCAAAGGATCAGATCTATTTCCATCCGCAGGAGTAAACAGGCGGAATTCGTGCCCAGAAATGGCTGATCCGCGAAACATCCGAGATGCCCTGAAGAAATAGATCGTGGTAATTTTGACACATTTGGATTAATCACTTAGAGTTCGGGTAATAGACCTGATGTATCTCAGTGACGAGAGGAGCAAAACATGACGTCAGACCCTGCCGGTACCGAGCTGGAGCAGAGTGCGACGACCGGCGATCGCTACCGGCCGGGCTACGAGTTGGTTGCCGAGCAGTTGCTCCACTACGTCGCTGACGAGGGACTCCAGGCCGGAGACAGGTTGCCAACCGAACAGGGTCTCGCGGAGATCCTCGGCGCAACCCGGAATGTGACCCGAGAAGCCGTCAAGGTTCTGGCCGCTTTGGGCAGATTGAATGTTCGCAAGGGTGCCGGCATCTTCATGGCCGAGCCCAGGAGCACGCTCGCCGAAGAGCTTCTTACTCACTTCCAGCCGACGGACATCGACCACGTCGTGATGCTGCTCGATCACCGGCGCCTGATCGAGGCGGAAACCGCGCGTCGCTCAGCCAGCCTGGCCACGCCCGCAGAGGTGCGCGCGATCCGCGAGGGCGCTGAGCGCTCGATCGCCGAATCCAAAGTCGACAACGTCAACGAATTCGCAGAAGCAGATGCGCAGTTCCACAAAGCCATTGCCGTCGCCGCTCACAACGTGTTCCTGGAAGCGAGCGTCACCAGCCTTCGTCGCTATGCAGCGCAATCCGATCTTCTCGTCTTCCATGGCGACGTACCCGGCTCGTTCGAGGTGGCGGCCAACCAGCACCTCGCCATCGCGGCGGCCATCGCGAACGGTGAGCCTGAACTCGCCGCGTCGCTCATGGAAGCGCACGTCGACACGACGCGCCATCAATTCGAACGCAAGCTCAAGGACCGCATGTTCAACTTCGATCGAACAAACGACCGGCTCAACTAAAACCGCTCACCTCCCTCACGCAGCGCGAACTCCGCGCTGAAGGTCGACGCTGCCCCAGCGATCGATCTCTTCGTCGATCCCAGAAAGTCGCAATGAAGATCACGCACGTTGAAACGCACCGAGTCAAGGTACCGGCGGCCAACCCTCCCTTTAAGTGGAGGAACGGCCTCGGCGGCAGCGCGCCAGCCGGTGACGGTGCGGTACTTCGAATCGGTACGGACGAGGGCGCCGAAGGTGTCGCGTTGTTCGCGAGGCCGGGCGCGGCGGTGATACTCGAAGACCTCGTAGATCGTGTGTTCCGAAAGGAGCTGATCGGTCAGGACCCTTTCCAGCGGGAATGGCTGTGGCATCGAATCTGGGAGCTGGATCGCATCGAAGAGCTTCCCTTGCCGGCGCTCGGACTCATCGACACAGCTCTGTGGGACCTCGCCGCGCGGGTTTCAGGTCGGCCGGTCTGGCAGCTGCTGGGCGGATTCCGCACCGAGATCCCCGCGTACGCGTCGACCTCCACTTTTGGCACCGTTGAAGAGTTCCTCGATGTCGCAGACCAGTGTCTCGAACTCGGATACTCGGCCATCAAGCTTCATGCCTGGGGAGACGCCCGTCGTGACGCCGAACTTTGCCGCGCCCTTCGGGCCCATGTCGGTGACTCGGTTCCGCTCATGTATGACGGTTCGGCCGGCTTCGACCTTCCCGATGCCATCTACCTGGGTCGCGCTCTCGCGGACGAGGGTTACCTCTGGTACGAGGAGCCGATGCGCGAGTTCAGCATCTCGGCATACGCCCGGCTCGCCAGGGCTGTGGATGTCCCCTTGCTGGTGGCTGAAACATCCGATGGCGCGCACATGAACTCCGCCGACTTCATTGCCGCGGGCGCGGCCACATTTGGGGTGCGTGCGAGCACGACGCTTCGTGGTGGCATCACGGGTGCGATGCGCACCGCGCATCTTGCCGACGCCTATCGCCTGCGCACAGAGGTACACGGGTCGGACATTCCGAACCACCACCTCTGCATGGCGATTTCCAACACCACGTACTACGAGTCGCTCGTCACCTCGAGCACGGTCACCAGGGAGCGGTATGTCGATGCCGCCGGCCTGGTGCACGCGCCCCGAGGTCCCGGGATCGGCCTTCCGGTGACACTCGAGTACGGCCCAGAACTGCAGGCGTTTATCGAGGTTGTATGACCTCACACGCCTGACAGCAGCACGATCAGCACCACTCCCGACCGAAACCACAGTAAAGAAAGGCAAGACAATGAAGTCATTCACGGTACCCCTCGCCGGTGCCCCAAAACGGCGAGCTCTACGCGCCGCGCTACTCTCGGTTGCTTCAATCTCCGTCGTGGTCGCCCTGGCTGGATGCGCGAGCGCCACCCAGTCCACCTCGACAGGTGCAGCCGACTTCAAGAAGGCTACGCAGAACGACAAGGCAACAATCACCGTCTGGGCGGATTCAACTCGGCTGCCCGCGGTTCAGGCATACCAAACGTCGCACCCGAACGCGAAGCTGAATATCGTCACGTACGACGGAAGCGCGGATGGTTCGACCTACCTGCAAACCAAGGTGCAGCTGTTTGACCGCACCGGCAAGGGCTGGCCGGATGTCGTCTTCGCTTCTCCGACGGATGTCACGTGGGCGTCCGAGGCGACCAGCCCGTCGGCACAGGCGTTCGCTGCCCCGGTGGACGAATTGGTGTCGAAGTCGACGATCGACAACTTCGCCAAGGGGTCGCTGACGCCGTGTGAGTTCAACGGACACACCTACTGCCTGCGCAATGACATCGCGCAGGTCGTGACCTGGTACAACAAGACGCTGTTCGACAAGTTTGGCTACACCGTTCCCACGACGTGGGAGCAGTACCAGGCTCTCGGCGCTCAGGTCGCGAAGGATCACCCCGGCTACGTACTCGGATGGGTCGGCGACTCGAACTCGCAGGAGTCCTACTTCTGGTCCAGCCAGTGCCCGGCCTTCGATCTCATCAAGCCGAACACCCTTCGGGTAGCCCTCAGCGCCCCGGAGTGCACACGGATGGCGACACTTCTTGATTCCATGATCGCGAACAAGTCGATTAGCACCCAGGCGTCGAACAACGCGACATTCATCAAGAACACCGCGCCAAAGGTGCTGATGGCAGTTGGCCCTTCGTGGTACGGGCAGTACATCTTCAACGGCGGATTCAAGACTCCGGCCGGCCAGATTGCCGCAGCTAACCCGATGACGTGGGATGGCGACACAACTGCCGCTACCGGCAACGTCGGAGGTGGCGTCTGGATGATCTCGTCGCACAGCAAGAACCTGAAGGCCGCGACCGCGATCACGAAGTGGCTCACCACGTCGGATGCAAACCAGGGCAGCGCCCCGACCTACCCGGCATACAGCCCGGCAGCGAAGGTGTGGCTCGCGAACCCGACCAACAGCAAGTACTTTGCCTCTGACGTGAGTGGCGCATTCACGACGGCTGCGAATGAGGTATGGACCGGCTGGTCGAACACCAAGTTCAGCGACGCGACAGCGTGGTCGAGCGTAGTGTTGCCCGCACTTACCGCGGGTAAGACACTGACGGCGACTCTGCCCGCCTGGCAGGCCGCGATCGTCGACGAAGCGAAATCGGTTGGATACACGGTCACCACAAAATGACTGCTTTAGAAACTGGCGGGCGCCTCACGGCGCCCGCCGCCCCCTCGCCGGCTCGGCGCCGCACCCCGCGGCGCCGGACTGGCCTGGCCGGATACCTGTTCGTCGCCGGCTACGCCATCC
Organism: Actinomycetota bacterium; assembly: GCA_030840335.1. Lineage (GTDB taxonomy): Bacteria > Actinomycetota > Actinomycetes > Actinomycetales > Microbacteriaceae > Galbitalea. The sequence goes on from JAUZFR010000154.1 coordinate 6,879, forward strand.
TTCTTGTCGCGTTCGGCATCTTCCCGACCATCTATGCCGTCTATCTCGCGCTCACCAATGACCGCGGACAATTCGCTGGCCTGAATCAATTCATCAAGGTCATTCAGGACTACCGGTTCGGGCCGGCCTTCACGAACATCCTCATCTACCTGGTCCTGTGGCTCGTCATCCTGATCACGCTCACCGTTGTCGTGGCCGTCATCCTGCGGAGCCGCCTGCGGCCGGGTCTTTCGTCTGTTTTCCGCTTTCTCTTCTACATCCCGGGAGCGCTCGCCGGGGTTGCAAGCGTGCTCGTGTGGCTGTTCATGCTCGACCCAGGGGTAAGCCCCGTATCGGGACTTCTCAATGCCCTCGGATACAGCACGTTCTCGGAGGTCATTGCACCCCAGAACCTTCCCGTGATCTTCGTGTTCATTGCCTTCTGGACCGGGGCCGGCGGATGGATCGTGGTGATGTACGGAGCGCTTAACAACATCCCCGACGAGATCCTCGAGGCAGCGCGCGTGGACGGGGCTGGCCCGTGGAAATCGGCCTGGTTCATCCAGATACCGATGATCAGAAAGTGGATCGCGTACATGACGATCCTCGCCTTCGCGGCTGGCACCCAACTCTTCGTCGAGCCACAGCTTCTTCAGTCTGCGAGTCTCGGACGCCTGAACCCCACGTGGTCGCCCAACCAACTGGCGTACGTGCTGGCGTTCCAATTCGGCGACTTCAACGGAGCGGCCGCCGTTTCCATCTTCCTGCTCGTCATTGGGCTGGTCGGTGCCGGCATCCTCGTGACCCGATCCGGACTGTTTAAGGCGGACTCCGAATGACGACTTCATCCACCCGCCTGCCGTCCATGCGTTCGACGGGCAAAGCGTCGCGGTTTGTCAGCATTCTCATCGTTGTGCTGATCCTGGCGCTGTTGCTGGTCTTCTTCGTGCTCCCGGTGATTTGGCTTGTGCTCGCCCCAACCAAAACGGCGGGCGAACTGCTCAGCCAGTCACCGCTCTCGTTCGGTGCGTTCTCCAACATTGGGCTGGCCTGGAGCCACCTCGTCTCGTTCGAAAACGGCATCCTCTTCGTCTGGTTGAAGAACTCCGCGATCTACTCGGGAGGCTCGCTCATCCTGACGCTCGCGACGAGCATTCCCGCTGGATATGCGCTCGCGCTGACGCGATTCCGCGGACGCAAGGTGCTGCTCACGATCACCCTCCTGGTGATGATCATGCCGTCGGCGGCGCTCGTGCTGCCGCTGTTTCTCGAGCTCAACCTGTTTGGGCTCATCGGTACGGTGTGGTCGATCATCCTCCCGTTCTCGTTCTTCCCGTTCGGCGTGTACCTGGTGTACATCTACTTCGCGACGAGCCTGCCGTCTGAAATGCTCGAAGCCGCGCGGATCGATGGCGCGACCGAATGGCAGCTGTTCACGAAGATCGCGCTGCCGCTCGCGAAACCCGTGGTTGCCCTTGTGGCGTTCTTCAGCTTTGTCGGCAACTGGAACAACTTCTTCCTGCCCTACCTCGTATTGCCGAGCAGCGACCAGTTCCCGATTCAGGTCGGCTTGAACCAGCTCCTGTCGTCGACGCCGTCGTTCAATCCGGTCGCGGGCGCGGGTCTCGACATCCAGAGCCCCGAACTCGCGCTGTCGATCATCATCGCGATCCTGCCGGTGCTCGTGGTGTTCCTGTTCTCCCAGCGCGCACTCGTCTCCGGGATGCTCGCTGGATCCACCAAGGGGTGACCGACGTGAATCCGGAATTTGATGGACTCGTCGCGATCGTCACGGGAGGCGCATCCGGGATCGGTGCATCTGTCGTGCGTACGCTGCTCGAGCGTGGCGCGAGCGTAGCCGTGCTGGATCGCGATCTTGCCGGGATCGACCCCGGTGCGGTCGGTTTCGTTGCGGATGTCGGCGACACGCAGACAGTTCGTGCGGCAGTAGCGGCCATCGCATCGAAATTCGGGCGGATCGACATCCTCGTGAACAACGCGGGTATTGGAGCCCAGGGCACCATCGAGCACATCGACGACGATGAATGGGCGCGGGTATTCAACATCAACGTGACCGGCATCGCTCGGGTCAGTAGCGCCGTGCTCCCACATCTGCGACTCTCCCCCGCGGCCGCCATCGTCAACACGTGCTCGATCGCGGCGACCGCCGGGCTGCCGCAGCGAGCGCTGTACTCCGCGTCGAAAGGCGCCGTGCTGTCGCTCACCAGAGCCATGGCGGCAGATCATCTCCGCGAGGGAATCCGAGTCAACTGCGTGAATCCCGGCACAGCGGCGACTCCATGGGTGTCACGGCTGCTGAGCGGCGCACCCGATCCGGCCGCGGAAGCCCTTGCGCTGGCGGCGCGCCAACCGCATGGCCGACTGGTGTCACCCGAAGAAATCGCGGATGCCATTGCATACCTCGCCAGTCCGCGTTCCGGTTCGACCACAGGGACGAGCATCGCCGTCGACGGCGGAATGCAGGAGCTCCGCCTGCGCCCGCTCGAGGGCTGAGCTGTGGCCATCCGATTCATTTTTACGACGTCACTGCGGCCTGGGCGTGAGGCGGAATACGACGCGGTCCACCGCGTAACGCCTGTCGAACTGGATCGGGTGATTCGCGCCGCCGGAGCGCACTTCTGGAGAATCGAACGCGACGGAACGCGAGTGTTCCACTTTGTCGAGGTCGACGAAATCGAGAGGTTCGACGCGGTTCTGGATGGGAGCGACGTCAACTCGAGCTGGCAGCTGGTTGTCAGCCCGCTCCTCGAGCCAACCGTGTCCGAGCGAACTCTTGTCGACGATTTCGAGTTCGGGCGGGGGGAGCTGGTTTGGGAACTGCCGCTGGCAGACTAGCCGGTCGAGGCGTACAGGTCGGCCCGGTGTCGCTCGGCTGCGCCCAATTGGGCAACCTGTACGGCAAGCTCGTCGAGAGCGAGGCAGCGGACATCGTCAGTGCCGCGTGGGACCGGGGCATTCGTCATTTTGACACCGCGCCGCACTACGGGCTCGGACTCTCGGAGCAGCGCCTGGGAGATGCGCTTGTCGGGCATCCGCGCGACGAATTCGTTGTGAGCAGCAAAGTCGGCAGGATTCTCGAAGCGAATCCTCGCTTTTCCGGCGAGCGGGACTCCGGCGGATTCGACGTGCCGGCCAGGTTCATCCGTCGGTGGGATTTCAGTGCGGATGGGGTGCGCCGGTCGCTCGATTCGTCATTGCAGAGGTTGAAGCTGGACCGGATCGATCTCGTGCTGCTCCATGATCCGGAGGAGCACGTTGCCGACCCCGGACAGGCCATGCGTGAGGCCTATCCGGCGCTCGATCGCTTGCGAGCCGAGGGGGTCATCGGCGCGATCGGGGTGGGGACGAAGTCATCCGCTTCGCTGCTGCGATTTGTCGAAGAGACCGAGATCGACGCGATCATGCTTGCGGGACGCTACACACTCGTGAACCAGGAGGCGTTGGCCGAATTGTTCCCGGCCTGCGAGGAGCGCTCGGTCGATGTGTTGAACGCCGGCGTCTTCAACAGCGGGATCCTCGCATCGCCGCGTCCGGCAGGCGGTTCCGTTTTTGACTATGGTGTGGCGGCCGATTCGCTCATCCAGCGGGTGAACAGCATTGCGGATGTCTGCGACGAGTTTGGCACGTCGGTGCCGCGAATTGCGCTGCAGTTCGCGGGAACGCATCCTGCAATTCGCTCGCTCGTGTTCGGATCCGACAATGCCGCCCAGGTGCACGCGAATCTCGATCTCATCGAAAGTTCCCCGGCGCCGCGAGCCCTGTGGCGCCACCTTGTCGAGCGCGGGTTGCTGTCCGAGTCCGCCGCGAGCGAGGTACTTGCCCCCTAAAACCCCGGACTCGCGGGCTTACCGGGCGGGCGACGGCGCCGGGTAGACCGGGATGCCGGCGGCGAGCGCTACCTCTCGGTAGTCGCGCGCGAGGGAGTCGAGGGTCGCGTGCGCGTTGAGACCGCTTGGATTTGGAACCACCCAGAGTTCCGCGCCGCTGAGATCATCCGGCTGGCGCCCAACGACCGCATCCGGTCTGGCGAACGCGGTGCGGTAGGCGGTGATGCCGAGCATCGCCACGACTCGAGGATGCGTCCGCTCGACTTTGACGGCGAGCTCGCGGGCGCCAGCGATGAGCTCGTCGCGCGTGAGTTCATCCGCTCGTGCGGTTGCCTTCGGAACCAGGCTCGTGATTCCGACTCCGCGCTCAAGAAGGTGCGCACGGTCCTCGGGCTTGAACCCGTCGGATGCGTCGATCACCCGGTCGACGATGCCCGCACGGAAGAGCGCCGGGTAGAACCGGTTGCCTCGCTTGCCGAAGTGCGCTTGAACCGCAACCGTGCGAAGTCCGGGGTTGATCCCGACAAGCAGGAGGCGCACATCCGGCCCAAGCAGATCGGGGAGCGTCCCGCCGCGGAACTCTTGCAACTCGGCCTGAGTAAATCGCACACCTGCACCCTAGGTCACGAGCCCAAAAGCAGCCGCGACAACCTCCGGGCCGAGGAGTAGGTTTCAGATCATGGACGAGAAAGCACCCACCAAGGACGAGGAGTTCCACGTTTTCGACCAGACCAACGGACTGCTCAAGAAGTTCGCCGGCGACTCCGTCGACGAGGACGGCAACCCGGAGGCCAGCGGAGAACACACCCGCCAAGGTGGACCGAGCTTAGACCCCGGCGTAGGTCTGGGCGGCGCCACCCCCTTTGCACCCGCGCGCCCGGGGTTTTCGCCCTTCCGACCGCCCGGGACGGACGAAACCCCCGGACTCGCGGGTAAGAGGTAGGTGATGGCTCAGGCGATCGGGATGGGGATCGCGTCGGCGAACCGATCGTCGAGTGACGCCGCGCACACACGCGGCACGAACGGTACGAGCTGGTGACTCACTGCGCCGGCGTTGAATAGCGGCTCACTGTCGACGAGTTGCTGCGCCTCCTCGATGTTGTCTGCTTCGAGC
>JAUZFR010000014.1 GCA_030840335.1 Actinomycetota bacterium
CGAGGAGTATGTACTTGGAAGTCGGCTCGAAAGAAATGCGCGCCGTCATCTTCAAATTCTGATCGCCTCGTTGCTTGTTCCGCGACTTTCACGCCAACCTCCTTCCCAAGAGCACCGAATTTCAGCCAGTATGACAGCTTTGTAATTCTGCAAAGAAGGCAGTTGTCGTCCTACTCGACCTCCACGTGCGCGAGTTCGAAGAGCAGGCCGAAAAGGAGCCATGTTCCACGGAAGAACGAACCCGGGTCGACATCTTTCCCGTCGAAGTCTGGGTGGGAGCCGATGTGGATAGGGCACGACTGCTGTCCGCGCCGGGGCAGCAACGTAGTGAGGCCACCCGTCGCGCTGATCGACAAGGATCAGGTGTGGTGCCGCTAGGGGCAACAAAGCATTGCCCCAACGGGGCAAGATCCCTGAAATCACAGGGAAGTTGTTTGGGGTTAAGGCACATGCCCCTAGGGGTGCCCCTGGAGGGATTCGAACCCCCAACCCTTTCCTTAGGACGGAACTGCTCTTCCATTGAGCTACAGAGGCTGACCGGTCGAGTTTACCGGGCGCAGCGGAGTCGCACCTCGTTAGCATGACGTCATGAGCTCGACCCGTCGAACGCCAAGGCTCGTCCAGGGTGCGTGGATTCTGATCATGGTGCTCACCGGATCGTTCCAGTTCTACCGTGGCGCTGTGGCCGACGGGATCGTGTTCATTGCGCTCGCGGTCGCATTGATTGCCGACTCGCTGGGCTGGTTGCCGCGGTTCCGCGCCCGGGAACGGAAGCTTCCGCGGCTGATTCTCGTGCTCGCCCTCGCCGTCGCCGCGGCCGTGCTCGCCCTTACGCCCCGCCACGGGATCGCGGATGGCATCGTGCTCGCGATTTCGGGCATCCTCGTTCTCATTGTCGCGTGGCCGGACCAACCGGCGACATCCAGCACTCGGTGGACCAGGCGGATGGCGCGCTCCGCCTACCTCTGGGCCGCCCTCGGTATTGCCGTCTGCCTGTGGGAGCTGACCATGTACTTTCTGGGCTCTTTCCAGCCCACCGGGCGCACCGACTTCCCTGCGCTCTCCGACCTGCTCGACCCGCTGCTGCAGCATCCGGTCGCGCGCATCCTGTTTGCGGCGGCGTGGCTGCTCGGCGGAGTCGCGCTGTCCCGCCGAGGGAGAACTCGGTGATTCTCAGCACCCTCGGCTTCGCGCTCGAAGCCGCCGCGATCGTCACGCTGGTGATCCTCGGTCAGCGTGACCAGAACCGGTTCGCCACCCTCGGCGAGCTCCTGGATCGCGTAATGTCCACGCGAGCGGCGCGCATCACCATTCTGACGTTCTGGTGGTGGCTGGGCTGGCACTTCCTCGTGGCACAGACCATCGACCCCTAGCCGAGTGACGGGCCGCAGCCTACGCCGCGGGTGCGAGAAACTCGTCCCACTGCGGCTCTGCGCGCTCGACGCCTCGCACCAGCCAGGTCGCTCCGTGCGGAGCCCGCGGACGGATGCGCAGCGTCCAACCCATCTCGTGCGGGGTGCGGTCGCCCTTCTTGTTGTTGCAGCTGAGGCAACACGCGATCAGGTTCTCCCACGAATCGGCACCGCCGCGCGAACGGGGCATGACGTGATCGATCGTGCCCGCAGAGCTTCCGCAGTAGCCGCACCGGTGCAGGTCACGCCGCAGAACACCGCGCCGCGATACCGGCACGTTGCGCCCGCTCGGAATTCGCACATACCGGCGAAGGATGATCACCGACGGACGGTCCCAGGAGCGCTCGGCGCCCCAAACGGGATGCTCTTCATCGCTCGCGACGATCGTCGCCTTCTCATTCATCACGAGCACGAGGGCTCGCTTGAACGACACGACTGCGAGCGGTTCGTACCCGGCGTTGAGGACCAGTGTGCGCATTGTCATCCTTTCGAAAGAGCCTGCACGGCTTGCAGGCGTTCGAATGCACCCTGGATTTCTGGCGAGACAGGAGTTAGCAGGCAAACAAAAAGGCACCGTCGTAAACGACAGTGCCTATCCGTTTCGAGCGCAACAGTGCACGCTCGGTTGGCTGCTGTGGCATATGGAGAAAAGGGCGCGCGCATCCACGGTTTGGATGGTGCGGCTTTCCAACATTTGCTCTCCCGAAGACCTCGTAGAACTCCAAGGCCTTTAGGTTAACGCAGAAATCGGCCAGAGGTTGGATTGAGCGCATCGAATGGCACGTAACGATTGCATTAACAACAATGGATGCCGCCTGGCGAGCTCGGAGGCTGCAGGTCAGATTCCGATGCGAACGATGTAGTAGTTGTTGTCGTAGATCGCGCGAGCAGTGACGACGCGACCCGGCTCCGGAGCGTCGATCATGCGGCCGCCACCCAGGTAGATGCCGATATGCGATCCGCCATCCATGACCACCAGATCGCCCGGACGAGCGTCGGCTCGGGAGATCGCAGTGCCCATGGCGGCCTGAGCAGCCGACGAATGCGGGAGGGAGATGCCGAATTGCGCATAGACGTACATGGTGAGCCCCGAGCAGTCGAACCCCGATGGGCTGGCGCCGCCGAAGACATACGGAACACCCAGATACTTCTGAGCCACCGAGGGCACCCTGCTGAGGTTGAAATTCGGATACGGCGGGTTGGCGAGGAACGACATCACCGATGGCCCGCTTGCAACTGCGACCGACCGGTGCGAAGCTCGCAGCGAAGCCACACTGGTTGCAGAAAAGCTGTCGCGATGGATGACGTCCCCTGCGGCAATCGCGGTGGCTGGCACCACGACGGTCTGGGACGCGACCCGAATGTCGTGTGACCGCGCGGCACTCTGCTCCTGCGCCGGAGTGGGCTCAACAGTCGCACCGTAAGCGGGAAGCGCCATCGTTGCGAAGAGCCCCGGGATGATCACTGCGGTCGCCGCGGTGCTCAGGATGCTCGACTTTCGTCGAAAGTTTGCGGGCTTGGGGATCTCGGGAAGAAGAACGTCTTCAAACTCTGAAGTCGAAGAGGTCGGGCCTAACTTGGTCAAGAGTGCGTGCCTCCTGCGCCTCGGCAACTGTAGGTCGTTGCCCCATCCGTTTCGTATGTGTGTTCACGTCGCAACGCAAGAGACGGGTTAGTGAGACGTCTCGCACTGCACCCGTGACCGGCTTTTATGGTCGACGGGACCGGTCGAGACTACGTGAGGGCATGGCTGTTGTCACATCAACAAAGGGGTTTCCCAGCTTCAGCGCCGTCACCGCGAATGCGGAGAAAACCTGTGCTATGCGTCGGCGTAGATGTGAACTGCGACCTCGATCGGCAGCTCCAGACCGTCTTCGAAACCCTCGACCTGCACGAGCACATACGAACCCAGAGTCGAAATGACGGCCGTCGCTCCGGGCATGACGCCGGCGTTCTGCAGTTGCTGCAGCAGCTCCGGTTCGAACTGCACCGGCTCGGCCAGGCGCCGGATGTGCACGGTCACTTCGTCGCCACCCGCGGGCACGAGGTCCACGATGCTGACGACGCCATCCATGAACCGCGCGGCGGGCGCATCGCCCAGTTCGGCGAGACCCGGGATCGGGTTTCCGTACGGCGACTCGGTCGGATGCCCCAGCATTTCGAGAACGCGTCGCTCGACCTGCTCGCTCATCACGTGCTCCCAGCGACACGCTTCGTCGTGCACATATGCCCAGTCGAGACCGATGACATCAGCGAGAAGTCGTTCGGCCAGCCGGTGCTTGCGCAGAACGTGAGTGGCCTTGCTTCTTCCTTCGTCGGTGAGCGCCAGATGGCGGTCACCCTCGACATTGACGAGGCCGTCACGCTCCATGCGGGCGATGGTTTGCGAGACGGTAGGACCCGAGTGGCCGAGGCGCTCCGAGATGCGCGCGCGAAGTGGCACAATGTGCTCTTCTTCGAGATCGAGGATGGTGCGCAGATACATCTCAGTTGTATCGACGAGATCCGTCACCGATGCCTCCCAGCGCGCTCGAATTGGTGTGATTCCAGCCTACCTGAGCGGTACGGTCGCCTCCTGCGGACGACCACCTCCCTGGGGCGGCAATATGATTGAAGCCATGCCTGCCCTGACTATTCCTACTGGCCTGCTGCCCGCGGACGGTCGATTTGGATGCGGTCCCTCCAAGATTCGGGACGCCCAGCTCGAGTACCTCACCACAGAAGGCGCCCGGCTACTCGGAACGTCGCACCGACAGGCTCCCGTGAAGAATCTCGTCGGAGCAGTGCGCGACGGACTTGGCCAGCTCTTCCGTCTGCCCGACGGCTACGAAGTCGTTCTCGGCAACGGCGGTTCGACTGCATTCTGGGACGCGGCATCCTTCGGTCTCATCGAGAGGCGGGCCGAGAACCTCAGCTTCGGTGAGTTCGGTTCCAAGTTCGCGCAGGCAGCGGGCGCGCCTTGGCTCAAGGCGCCCAAGGTCATCACAGCGGACGGCGGTTCGCGCAGCGAGGTCGAGATTCTCGACGGCATCGACGTGTACGCCTGGCCGCAGAACGAGACGTCGACCGGAGTCATGGCTCCCGTCACTCGTGTCGTTGCCGACGCGCTGACGGTCATCGACGCGACGAGCGCGGCGGGCGGCATCGACTTCGACGCGAGCCAGGCGGATGTCTACTACTTCGCTCCACAGAAGAATTTCGCCTCTGACGGCGGCCTCTGGTTCGCACTCTTCTCCCCTGCCGCGATCGAACAGGTTGAGCGCATCGCCGAGACCGACCGCTACATCCCGGAGTTCCTCAGCATCAAAAACGCGATCGACAACTCGCGCCTCAATCAGACGCTGAACACACCGGCCATCTCGACGCTGCTGCTCATGCAGAACCAGATCGACTGGATCAACGGCAACGGCGGCCTCACCTGGGCCGACGCGCGCACGAAAGAGTCGTCATCGGTTCTCTACGACTGGGCGGATGCGGCCAGCTTCGCGACGCCGTTCGTCACCAACCCGGACCACCGTTCGCAGGTGGTTGTCACGATCGACTTCGACGAGTCGATCGATGCGGCCGCCATCGCGAAGACACTGCGCGCCAACGGGATCGTTGACACCGAGCCGTACCGCAAGCTCGGTCGCAACCAGTTGCGAGTTGCGACCTTCACCGCAATTGAGCCGGATGATGTGCGCGCGCTGGTGAAGTCGATCGAGTACGTCGTCGAGAACCTCGGCGCGTAGCCGCCGTAGAGTAGCTGCATGCGACTGTGGCTGAAAGACAGCGAACGTCGGCCCGATCCGGAGCCGGTGAGCACCGATGACCGCAAGGCGATCCTCGTCGGTCTGGTTGTGTGGCTAGTCGCCCTGGTTATTCTGTTGTTCTTTTCGGGCACGCTTGCGGCGGACGGGCACACCTGGTGGCTCTTCACTTGCGCCGCCGGCATCGGGCTCGGGCTCATCGCCCTCGTCTATACCAACCGCAGACACGTCTAGCTCGTCGATGTCGACGCCGTCGACGTCGCCGCTGTGCAGCACGTCGTGGCCGAAGTCCTCATCGTCATCGTCGTCATCATCCGAGTCGTCGTCGGAATCGTCATCGTCGACATCCGACTCTTCGCCCGCGTCGAGCAGAGCCTGCTCGCCAAGAGCGAGCTGGGCAGCGCGGTAATCCTCCATGCGCTCCGACCATGGCACCCAATCCGGCGCCAACAGTGCTCCCTCGGCCGGCGTGAGCTCGGTTTCGAGGATGGTCGGCTCCGAGTCAGCAAGCTGTTCGATCGTGACGGTCCAGTTCCAGCCGGGGTAGCCCGGCATGGTAGTTGCGAACAGGTACGACGTCGCGCCTTCGCCCTCATCCACTTCGCCAGCGAACCCTCCGATGGTCGCATCGGGAGTTACGGCAACAAGCGCCTCGCGCGCGAACCGCTGCGCGTCGGTAAGCGAATCAGGCATCGAGGTCGTCTGCGACCTTACGAAGCACAGCTGCGATCTTCGAACCGTGGGTCTTGTCGGGGTAGCGACCGCGCTTGAGATTCGTGCCGATGCCATCGAGGAGCTTCACCAGGTCCTCGACGATGATCGCCATGTCATCCGCCGACTTGCGGTTCAACTTGGCCATGCTCGGAGGAGTCTCGAGAACGCGAACGGACAGAGCCTGTGCGCCCTTCTTGCCATCCGCAATACCAAACTCGAGCTTGGATCCGGGCTTGACTGTTACTCCGGCTGGCAGCGCCGAGGCGTGCAGAAAGACCTCCTGGCCGTCATCAGAACTGATGAAACCGAAGCCCTTTTCGTCGTCGTAAAACTTAACCTTGCCGGTAGGCATCCCAGTACTCCTCTTACACCGAGCGGTTCACGGTGCGTCTCAAGGATACGGGGTGCGGGGGCCGCACCGCCGCGAACACCGTATTCTTGGCTTCGTGGCAAAAAAACCAGCAGCACCTCTCGCGCAAGCTCCGGCGAATCGGTGGGAGCGCATCCTTGCCGTGATGTTTCTCTCGATGCTGGGTTTGGCGGTCGTCGCGATCGTTGCCCTGTTCATCGGCGGGCCTACCAAAACGGGAAGCATCTGGACCGCGGTCGCGCTGGTTCCCGCTATCGGAATCCCTCTCGCCTTCATTCTCCTGATCAGCCTCATCGTCATGAACGCTATGCGACGGGGCCGAGCGGCCAAGGGTGCCCGCAAGTAGTACATCAACCCTCTCGCTGGCCAGCCGCCTGCGAGACCTGGGGAACGCTGAACTCGCGGAGCTGCTCACGCTCCGCGAGGTACGCGACGTACGCCTTCGCGACTTCTTCGATCTGGCCGATGCCCTCCTCGAACCCGCGCTCATTGAGAAGGCGCTGTCCCGCCTCGATCGCATGACGCTCGCCGTGCTTGGCGCAGTCGGCGAGCTGGCGACGGATACCGATGGGCCCTCCAGCGCTCGCGTCGCCACCCGTGTCGCGGCGCTCGTGCCGGCCGAGGCTACTGTCGATGCGAGTCTTCATATCGCCCGCGACCTGGCGCTTCTGGATGGCGGAGCGAATGGATGGATCCCGTACGCACCTGTGACCGAGGTTCTGGCGGCCTGGCCCCGTCGCGGTCTTCCCGGCCTCGACGAGTTACTCACCGAAGCCTCACCGCCGAGCCTTGCGCCGGTGAGCGCATCGGATAGCCGATTCATCGATCACGTGGCGGCCGAGCACGCATTCAATTCGACCAACGCCGTCGCGGAGCTCGTCGCCGAGATCCAGCGCGAACCGGCCCGTGAACTCGCGCGGGGCGGAATCGCTCTGCCGGAGAGCAAGCGGCTGAGCGCCGCGATGTCCATTCACCTCGATGCCGTCCCGGCCCTCGTCGATATCGCGTCGCGCGCCGGGCTCGTCGCGCTTGACGCGGGAATCTGGCTCCCCACTGCGGCCGCAGCCGAATGGATGCTGCGCCCGAGCGGCGAGCGCTGGGCGCACCTGGCCGGAGCGTGGTTTGCGCGACTGCCTGCGGACATCCAGGGTCTTCTGGCCGAGCGTGCTCACGCAACCTGGGGCGAGCGACTCGCCGAGTACGTGCGCTGGCTGTATCCGGCGGGTGGCCTCTGGATGCGCGAGCGTGCGCTGGCGTACTCCCGCGATGCCGAACTGCTTGGCGTCACGGCAAACCAGGTGCCGAGCACTCCGGGCGCAGCGTTGCTCGCCAGCGGCGAGGACGATGCGGCGGCCGCGATGGGTCCCCTGTTCCCGCCGGAAATCGATCGGGTCTACGTGCAGCACGACCTCTCGATCGTGAGCCCCGGCCCACTCCTTCCGCGGCTTGACGCGCGACTCCGGATGTTGGCCGACGTCGAGAGCCGCGCGCTCGCCACCACCTACCGCGTCAGTCAGTCGAGCGTCAACCGCGCACTGGCGAGGGGTGAGACCGCAGAGAGCATGCGCTCCCTCCTCTCGGAAATCTCCCTCACGGGCATCCCGCAGCCGCTCGAATATCTCATTGCCGGCACCGCCGCGCGTTTCGGCTCGATCCGCGTGGGACGAATCGACGAGCCGACCGGTGCAGCGAACGAGCAGGGCGCCCGCACGTACATCACGTCGGAGGATGCAACGCTGCTCGCATCGGTGCTCGTCGATCACGGTCTCGCCCCGTTGGGCTTCACGCGCGTAGGCCCGTATCGCGCGGTCAGCCGTTTCGATCAGGACGTCGTGTTTTGGTCGCTGAACGAGGCGCGATATCCCGCGGCCGCCGAGGATGCCCAGCACCGCATCATCCTGCTGGAGCGCCGCAGGGTAGCGCGGACGGTCGCGGCGCCGACGGAATCGACGGCGGATGCGATCGTGCGCAAGCTTCGCATCGGGGGCGAGTCGACCTCCGCCGAGACCGGCCAGGCGTGGCTCGAACGGCAGATCGATGCGGCCATCCGCGGCAAGATCGCGCTGACGGTCACGGTCGCAATGCCCGACGGGTCGTCGATCGACCTGCAACTCGAGCCGGCGAGTCTCGCCGGCGGGCGGCTTCGCGCGCGCGACCGTCGCTCAGACCTCGAGCGCACCCTCCCGCTGCGAAGCATCACTGCGGTCGCGCCCGCTGCCGCAGAGTAGCTGCCTGCCCAATTGCTGCCCGGCGAACCGTTTGCGCCCGGGCGAGCGGCAGCAATTGGTTCGCCAGGCAGCAATCACGCGCTCGAGTACCGACCCAGCGAGGAATTGGCCCATCCCGTAGTCTGGACGGCGTGACTCTGCCCGACGGTCCGCTCATCGTGCAGAGCGATCGCACCGTACTCCTCGAGGTCGCGCATCCTTCCGCCGATGATGCCCGACATGATCTCGCTGTCTTCGCGGAGCTTGAGCGCGCGCCCGAGCATATCCACACCTACCGCATCACGCGGCTCGGCCTCTGGAACGCCCGCGCAGCCGGTCACACCGCAGAGAACATGCTCGAGACGCTCGAGAAGTACAGTCGGTTCCCGATTCCGCAGAGCGTGTCCGTCGATATCACCGAAACCGTCGCGCGCTACGGCCGTCTCATCATCGAACGCGCGGATGACGGCGCCCTGACGCTGACCGCGACGGATGCCGCGGTGCTGTCCGAGATCACCCGCACCCGCAAGATCGCCCTGCTGCTGTTCGAAAAGCGGGGCCCCAATTCATACGTCATCCAGGCCTGGGCTCGCGGGCAGCTCAAGCAGGAGCTGCTCAAGCTCGGCTGGCCCGCAGAGGACCTCGCGGGCTACACCCCCGGCACCCCACACGCCATCGACCTGGTCGAAGACGGCTGGGCGCTGCGCGAGTACCAGCTGAAGGCGGTCAGCAATTTCTTCGCCCACGGATCGGGTGTCGTCGTGCTCCCCTGTGGCGCGGGCAAAACGCTCGTCGGTGCGGGCGCCATGGCAACCGCGGGTACGACAACGCTGATCCTCGTCACCAACACCGTCTCGGCACGGCAGTGGCGCAGCGAACTGCTGAAGCGTACGACCCTCACCGAGGATGAAATCGGCGAGTACTCGGGGCTCGTCAAGCAGGTGCGCCCCGTCACGATCGCGACGTACCAAATCCTGACCGCGCGGAGAAAGGGCGAGTACACACACCTCGCGCTGCTCGACGCCCTCGACTGGGGGCTTGTGATCTACGACGAGGTTCACCTGTTGCCCGCGCCGGTCTTCAAGCTGACCGCTGAGCTGCAGGCTCGTCGCCGACTCGGACTCACCGCGACTCTCGTACGTGAGGATGGGCGCGAAGGCGACGTCTTCAGCCTCATCGGCCCCAAGCGATTCGACGCCCCCTGGAAAGAGATCGAAGCGCAGGGCTTCATCTCGCCGGCGTCGTGCTACGAGGTGCGCATTGACCTGCCGGAACAGGAACGACTCGAGTACGCGGCATCCGCAGATGACGAACGCTATCGGCTGGCCGCGACCGCTCCGGCGAAACTCGGGGTAGTGCGCGCGCTGGTCAAGAAGCACGAGGGCGAACGAATCCTCGTGATCGGGCAGTACCTCGACCAAATTGACGAGCTGGCGGACGCGCTCGGCGCCCCGAAGCTCACCGGTTCGACCCCGGTCGACGAGCGCGAGCGCCTGTACCAGGAGTTCCGTGACGGCACCACGAAACTGCTGGTGGTCTCCAAGGTCGCGAACTTTAGTGTCGACCTTCCAGAGGCGACCGTCGCCATCCAGGTCTCGGGCTCGTTCGGGTCACGTCAGGAAGAAGCGCAGCGCCTCGGACGACTCCTTCGGCCCAAGGAAAGCGGCCTGCCTGCCAATTTCTACACGCTCGTCGCGCGGGACACGGTAGATCAGGACTTCGCACAGAACCGGCAGCGTTTCCTCGCAGAGCAGGGCTACAGCTACACGATCCTCGACCAGGACAACCTCGCCGCTGCGTAGTCCCAGCGACGTAGAACCGGACTCCCAGAAATCTCACAGGCAACACGCAGATACTTTCTCCCATGAGTGACGGACCCAAGATACTGATCGTCGATGACGAGCCCAACATCCGAGATCTACTGACCACCAGTCTCCGCTTTGCCGGCTTCGCCGTGCGAGCCGTCGGAAACGGCGCGGGAGCGATCTCCGCCGTACTGGAAGAGGAACCGGACCTGATCATCCTGGATGTGATGTTGCCGGACATGAACGGATTCGGCGTGACCAAGAGGTTGCGCGCATCCGGCTACACCGCCCCCATCCTCTTCCTGACGGCCAAGGATGACACCGAGGACAAGATCACCGGCCTCACCGTCGGCGGAGACGATTACGTCACCAAGCCGTTCAGCCTCGACGAGATTGTTGCTCGCCTGAAGGCCATCCTGCGCCGCACGATGCATGACGACGAGGAAGCGGTGATCCGTGCCGGCGAGCTCAGCATGGACCAGGACACCCACGAGGTGACGGTCGGCTCCGACCAGATCGAGCTGAGCCCCACCGAATTCAAACTGCTGCGCTACCTCATGCTCAACCCCAACCGCGTGCTGTCGAAGGCGCAGATCCTTGATCACGTCTGGGAGTACGACTTCAACGGCGACGCGGGGATCGTGGAGAGCTACATCTCGTACCTGCGACGCAAGCTGGATCAGTACTCCGAGGAGCCGATCATCCAGACCAAGCGCGGGTTCGGATACATGTTGCGTGCAGCGAAGGTTTAGTAGCCTTACCCCCTAATGCACGAACAGCTCACAGAGTGGTGGAACGGCGTTTCACTGCGCAGCAAGATCACGGGCGTGACCGTGCTTTTGTTGACCCTGGGGCTTCTGGTCGCCGGAGTCGGCACCATGAGCGCGCTGCGCACCTACCTGCTCGCGGCCGTTGAGAAGAAGATCTCGACCGAGGCGGACAGCCTGCGCAACGCCAACGCGATGCTGGATGCCTGTGGCGAATTCAAACTCCCCGACGCGTACTACTTCGCGCTGGTCACAACCACGGGCACGGTCACCTGCCACACCAGCACTGAGGGCCGCACCGGCCCGGTCGTCAGTCTTGCGACGCTGCCCGCGACCATCTCGCCATCCGTGCCGTTCACGCTCTCGAATGCGGCGCACACCGTGCAATGGCGAACGATCGGATACCCGGTCAACGGCGGCCACTACGTCGTGATCATCGGCTACAACCTCGAAGACACCGAGACGACGATCGGGCAATTCGCGCTGATCTTCCTGTTCTTCTCCCTCACTGTCGTCGTTCTTGGCGGCGCTCTCACACGATTACTCGTGACGTCGACCTTCGCGCCCCTGCGGGAGGTCGAAGACACTGCGGCGCGCTTCGCCGCCGGCGACTTCAGCCAGCGCCTCGAGCGCGCACCCCGAAACACCGAGGTCGGGCGCCTCAACGAGTCGCTCAACACCATGCTGAGTCGCATCGACGCGTCCTTCGCCGATCGCGTGAAAACGATTGAGCAGATGCGTCGGTTCGTCGGCGATGCGAGCCATGAGCTTCGAACCCCGCTCGTCTCCGTGCGCGGTTATGCCGAGCTGTATCGGATGGGCGCCCTCAGCACGCCCGAAGAGGTCGCCCAGGCGATGGAACGCATCGAAAAAGAGGCGATCCGCATGGGCGAGCTGGTTCAGGACCTGCTCGAGCTCGCACGCATCGACGAAGCGAAGCCGCTCAATCTCACGGCGGTCGACCTCGTTCCGCTGGCTCACGACGCAGCATTGGACGCGATGGCTTCCGCCCCGGATCGTCACGTGACGGTCGTCGTCACCGAACCGATTCGCGCGGCGCGACGCACGCCCGAACCAGACGCGGATGCCTCCGCTTCCGCGCCACGCACCGCATCCATTGCCACTCGTCCCATTGCGCTGGCCGGTGCGACCCTGGCCTGGCTCCGCGTGCGCAGGCCACGGCCGAGCAAGGAACTTGTCGTCGAGACCGTCATCGAAAACACGGATTTCCCCGCGAACGCGACCGTACGGGCGGAGGAGAACAAGATCCGCCAGGTCATCACAAACCTGATGGGCAATGCGCTCCGGTTCACGCCTGCCGGAAGCCCGATCGAGATCGGCATTACAGTCGACGAGCCGGCCGATTCGGCATTTCTTTCGGTGATCGACCACGGCGAAGGCATCCCGCCGCAGATTCGCGAGAAGATCTTTCAGCGCTTCTGGCGTGCGGACTCATCTCGCAACCGCGATACCGGCGGCAGTGGTCTCGGGCTCGCGATCGTCGCATCCATCGTGGCTTCGCATAACGGCAGCGTTGACGTCGTGGAGACTCCCGGAGGCGGCTCGACCTTCCGGGTGCGCCTTCCCCTCCTCCACGAGTCTGCGCAGAAGCCGAACTCTCCAGCATCCGCCTAGTCGACCGCGACGCGTGCGTTTGGCGGCCTACCGTCGAGCCATGACTCGATACCAGGTAGACAGTGAAGAAGTGCTCGGCGCAACCGGAACGGTGCGGGCATCCTTAGGGCGCATTGAGGGCGAGGTGAACTCCGTTCTCGGCCAGCTCGTCAGCCTTCAGGGCTCCTGGACGGGGCAAGCGGCGAACGCCTTTCAAGCGGTCATCAGCGAGTGGCGCGCAACCCAGCAGCGCGTCGAAGAGAGTATGTCTTCGATCAA
>JAUZFR010000028.1 GCA_030840335.1 Actinomycetota bacterium
TGTAAACGGGAACTGCAAAGGTGCGCTTTTGAATCGCCGTGAGCACGGCATCCGTCGGAGCGAAGACCATGATGCCAGCGACATCTCCCTGGGACACCAGTTCGATCGCCCGATCGATCTCCCCCACTTCCCGCGGATCGAGACCGACGATGTCGAGCAGATAGCCCGCCTCACGTGCGCGGTCGCTGGCAGCCTGCACGCTTCTGGTCGGGCCGACCTCGTCAAGACGGTCGAAGAACAGCGCGCCGATGCGATGGGACTTCGCTGTGGCGAGCGAGCGCGCAACGAGGTTCGGCTTGTATTTGAGCGTCTCAATCGCGGCCTCGACGCGTTCGCGAATCTCTGGCCGGATGTTCGTGTGGCCCTTGACGAGGCGAGACACCGTCTGGTGCGAGACGCCGGCGAGTCCGGCAACGTCGTAGAGAGTGGGAGCCTTTGTCGGGGGCGTGATCGGCGGTGTCGCCACCTCCAGCACCTCCCTCTCGCCCTATCGCCATGTGGCTCTGCGGCGAATTCAGATTAGCCCTAACACACAAGAGAGCCACAACGGACGCGATAGATTTGCCGAATGACGGTAAGCGGTTCGTGGCAACGCGCAGCGCGGGGAGCAATGCTGGTCGGTGACAACGGGCAGCTGCGGCCGACCATTTTCGCCGAGATGTCTGCCCTCGCAACGAGCACGGGCGCGATCAACCTCGGACAGGGGTTCCCGGATGAAGACGGGCCGGACGAAGTTCTCGACGCGGCCCGCCGAGCGATCTCCGACGGAGTCAACCAGTATCCGCCCGGGCGCGGAATGCCGGTCCTGCTCGAAGCGATCGCCGAACATCAGCAACGGTTCTACGGCGTCCAGTGGGATCCGGTAACCGAAGTGTTGGTTACCGCGGGCGCGACCGAAGCCCTGGCAGCGACCATCCTCGCTCTCACGGACGAAGGCGACGAAGTCGTCACATTTGAGCCGTTTTACGACTCGTACGCCGCAATCATCGGGTTGTCCAAGGCAACGCATGTCACGGTGCCGCTCGAGCTTCCCGACTTCCAGCCCGACCACGATGTGCTCCGCGCGGCGGTGACAGACCGCACCCGGCTCATCCTCGTCAACAGTCCGCACAATCCGACCGGCGCGATTCTCGGACGCGAGACGCTCGAGCTGCTCGTCGAACTTGCCCACGAACACGACGCGATCATCGTCACCGATGAGGTCTATGAACACCTGACGTTCGGGGTGCCGCATATCCCGATTTCGACCCTCCCGGGCGCGCGCGAGAGAACCGTATCGATCTCGAGCGGCGGCAAGACTTTCAGCACGACGGGGTGGAAAATCGGATGGATCACGGCACCGCGTGAGTTGATTGCCGCGATTCTCGCGGTCAAGCAGTTCCTCACCTACGTCAGCGGGGCGCCATTCCAGCCAGCCATTGCGGTGGGGCTCGGGCTGCCTGACTCCTTTTTCCAGCACGCGGCCGGTGTGCTCCAGGGCAAGCGCGACCTGCTGGCGGCCGGTCTCGCCCGGGCCGGTTTCACGGTCGGCCATCCGCAGGGTGGCTACTTCGTCATCGCCGACGCCGCGCCGCTGGGATTCGCCAATGCCGCGGAGTTCTGCAGGAGGCTGCCCGGGCTCGCTGGCGTCGTCGGCGTGCCGGTCACCGCGTTCGTGCGGCCGGAGCGGGCCGCGGGATATGCATCCCTCGTGAGGTTTGCCTACTGCAAGAAGATGGATCTGCTCGAGCGCGCCAGCGCGCAGCTCGAAATCCTCCGCACTCTATGAAGCGGCAACCCGCGCGACCTGGAGCAGTGGCAGTGTCACGCTGAAACAGGTGCCGACACCTTCCTCGCTCTCCACGTCCATCTCGCCGTGGTGAGCCGTGACGATGGCTTTCGTGATCGTCAGGCCCAGCCCCACCCCGGGCACGGCGTTGCGGGTGGCGGTGCTCGCACGGAAGAATCGCGCAAACAGCTGATCGAGTTCCGACGCAGCGATGCCCATGCCGGTGTCGCGAACGGTAATGACCGCATCCTTGTCGGTCTTCGACAGCGACACCGTCACGGTTCCGCCATCGGGTGTGAACTTGATCGCATTCGAGATGAGGTTGTCGCAAGCCTGTCCGAGTCGGAGCGGATCGCCGTGGACGACCGAAGTCGAATCCGCCACCTCCTCGACAATCGTGATGCCCGCCGCCGCGGCAACCGGCCGCGCTGACTCGACGGCGAGCGTCACGATGTGCTCGAGCCCCACATCGTGCGAATAGAGCGGGAACTTGCCCGACTCCACCTGCGCCGTGAACAGCAGGTCGCCCACAAGGCGAAGCAGACGATGCGCATTGCGCTCAGCGACCCCGAGATACTGCATCTGCTCATCGGACAACGGATGCTCCGCATCATCCTTCATGAGTTCGAGGTAGCCGAGGATGGAACTCAGCGGCGTGCGCAGCTCGTGCGAGATCAGGCCGACAAACTCATCTTTGAGTCGCGCGACCTCGCGTGCCTGGGTTACGTCGGCGGCAACGAACAGGTAACCGACCGTATCGCCCGCTTCGTCCACACGCTTGGTCACCGATAGCGCAACGGGAAGGGTGGAGCCGTCTACCCGAACGTAGGTCCATTCGCGGCTCTCGGCTTCTCCGAGTCGCGCGGACTCGACGAGCGCCGAGAATCCCGGATTGAGCACGGTCGCTCCGGGAGGATAGTTCAATTCCCGTGCGCGATCCTCGAGCTCCTGTGGCAGGTGGTAGTCGAAGACATAGCTCTTGCCCTCGGCCTCCTGCGCCGACGGTCCGAGAAGCTTCTGCGCCCCTGGATTCCAGGCGTCGATGAGGCCGGTGACATCAGTGCCGATCACAGACTGTTCAGTGACGGCGGCCCACACCCCGCGCAACATGCGGTCTCCGCTACGGAACTTGGCTTCGCTCTCTTCCAGCTGACTCGCGTACTCGAACGTTCGCTGCAACATCCGTTCCTTGTCGTCCGCGAGATTTCGGATCGCCGTGAGTTGCGCTCGGCTCTGGCGGGCGAGTTCGTTCACAATCGTCGCCACGAACAGGTAGACCAGCGGCGTGAAGACCGCGCGCACGAGCTCGCCGCCGTCCTGTGGCACAGTGATGCCGAAGATGTAGGGCATGAGCAGGGCACCAGAACTGCCGACGGCAGCGAGGATGATGTATGCGCGGCTCTTCTCTGCTGCGATCCAAACCACGGGAAGAACAATCATGGCCCCGAACATTGAGGCAATTCCTCCCGTTCCGGCACGGAATGAGCCAATTGCAACCAGATCGATGACGGGCACGATGACTGCCCAGGCGTGCAGCTGCGGACGTCTCGTGAAGACGCCCGCGAGCACGGTACCCGCGACGAGAAGGCAGATGCCGATGGTGGCCATGATCGGGTGCGTGACGACAATTGAGGGCACCGTGGCGACCAGCAGCAGCGCAATGACAAACGCCGCGAAGGTCGGTGCCTGCTTGAGAAGCGGCGACGGGTGGTCGACGCTCACAATTCTGAGTACGCGCTGGAAAAGGGCTTTCATTGTTCTTCCGAACTCATCGTTGCGAGTCGTGCTACGAGCTCGCGGGGGCTGAATGGCTTTGTCAGGTAGTCGGTCGCGCCGGCGGTCAGTCCCGCCGATCGCGATGCGTCATCGGCCGCCGCAGAGAGCAACAGGATGTTCACGTGAGCCAACGTGAGCTGCTCGCGAACCAGCCGACACACTTCGAGCCCGGTGAGGCCGGGCATCGCGACATCCAGAATGGCGACGTCTGGCGCCAGCGCGAGGATCGCCGCAAGAGCCGCGTTCCCATCGTCGACGTCGGCGACAACCTCAAACCCGGCCCGCGTCAGCGAGATTCGAACGAGCTCGCGGATGTCGCGGTCGTCGTCCGCGATGACGATGGTTGACGTCATGATGCTCGCCACCTCGGCACGAGCTTCTCGAGTACCTTCACGATCTGCGCGCCGGTGAACGGTTTCGGCAGAATCGCGTCGGCCTCGGGGAATTCCCGCGAATCGAGCACGGAAGTCACCACGATCGAACAGTCCGGCTGGTCTTTCCGAAGCTTGCGGATCAGCGCCCAGCCATCCATTCCCGGCAGGACAAGGTCGATGACCGCGAGCTCCGGAGCTTCCGTCTCGTAAGCGGAAATCGCGTCCTCTGCGCTGCTGGCCGTTGCCACGACGCATCCTGCACGCTCGAAGTACGCGCGGAGCAACTCTCGCTGGTCGTCACTGTCTTCGACAACGAGCACCCGAACGCGGTCGACGATCGACTGGTCACTCATGAGAAGAACAGCTCCCTGAGCGCGACGAGCACCGCCACTGCCGCGACCGCGATGATCGTCTTCAGCACGAGCCAGTGCTCGCCCTTTCGGTCATTCTCGATCTCACGAAGCAAGAAGTCGTTGCCGGGATATCGAGCGTCCATTGGCAGGATCTCCGCGTCGCTCGCCAGCCTCGAGGCGGGCTCCTTCGAGTGCCGCGGCTGGGCACTGCGTGCATGTTTCATGCGGCAATCCTCCCGATCTTCTCTGTCTTGTCCCACTTGGCTTCCGCGTGACGCAATTCCTTGATGTACGAGTCGAACGTGATCGCGCACAACAGCGAGCCATAGCCGACCAGGTAAATCAGCGTCGGCGTGAGGAACCGGCCAACCCCCGACTTCTCGACCTTGCGCGCCAGCCACGCCCCGACCATCGAGAACGGGATCCAGATGTAAATACAGATCGTGAGGATGAACTCGGTCGAGGGACTGAGCGTGGCTCCGAACAACCCGGGAATCTGTACCTCGACCAGCTTGGGGAAGAACGCGGTGAGCATCACGATCATCGAGATGATGCCCGGGAAGGTCAGCACTTCACGCCACGCGGGTCGCGTGATCGAACCGTCGAGTTGGGCGGAGATGGCGAGGGTGAAAGCAAAGGTGCAGGCCGCGGTAATCCAGAGCGAACGGAACACGATCACAGCGAGCGCGCTGTGCATGAGCAGCAGGCCGAGCAGCCCGATGGATGACAACACCATCGCCACGGGCAACAGCCAGAGGCTGAACCAGACGAACCCGAACGAAATCGTGCCCAGCTTGTGCACCTTGGATGGCCGGAACCAGATGTGCTTGTACTTGGCCGTGACGGTCACGTTGCCGCGCGCCCAGCGAAGCCGCTGCTTCCAGAGAGCATCGATGCTGTCCGGCTCCTCGGAGAGCACGATGGCGAGAGGTTCGAAGACGACCTCGCGCCCACGGAGCTGGGTCTCGAACGTCGTGATCGTGTCCTCGGCGAGCGTTGACGTGTCGATCTGTCCGCCAAGCGCAATCAGATTCTCGCGGGAATGCAGCTGCGCTCCCCCGGCGAGGCAGGCCTGGGCTCCGAGCACGTTCTGAGCGCGGCGAGCCGCAGGCTGTGAAAGTACGTATTCGAGTCCGATGAAGCGCGTGAGATAGCTCTTGTCTGCGCTGCCCTCGCGAATGTAGGCCGAAACCGCGCCGACCTTCGGGTCGGCAAGGTGCCGCGTCATCTTTCGCAGGGAGTCGGGGAGATAGATAACATCCGCGTCCATGATCAGGAGGGCCTGCATCCAGTCGTCCTTTAGAATCTCACGGATGCCGTGATTGAGCGTGAACGCCTTGCCCTCGCCGCCCTTGTCGCGTCGGAGATGAAAGACGTTTCCGGGGTACTGGGCCATCTTGGCGGCCATCACTTCCGGGGTGTTGTCCGTGCTCGCGTCATCCACCACGTAGATGCGAAGGCTCTCGATTGGATACTCGAGTGCCATCAGCCGGTCTATCGAGTGGGAGAGAACGGGCGCCTCGTTCCAGGCGGGCAGCACGATGGACACCCGCGGAAAGTAGGGCTTCGCCTTTGAATAGTGATTGATCACCGAATGGAACGGGATCGCCAGGAACGAATAGAGGCCGGAAAGCACGGGAACCGCGCCTGTTGCGACAAACAACAACAGGATCACCTCGAGAGCGCGCTGGAACACCACTGCCCAATCTTGCGCATTCATTCGGCCCCCGCCTCCCGCAGTACTGTCGCCACACGGTCGTAACGCCCGACGTCGGATGCCACGTGACTGTCCGTCGAGGCGACAACGCGTGCGCCCGCATCGAGAGCGGCACGAATCGCGCGCGGCCCCGGACATCCCCACTTCTCATTGACCTCGATCAACGTGCCGGTGCTGGCGGCCGTAGCCGCCCAGGTGGCGAGGTGATCCTCGGTGAGCTGACCTTCATCCAGGCCGATCTTCGGGAGGATCGAGAAGCAGTGCGCCAGTTGGCCGCCATCCGTGTTGTTCATGGCGCCCACGAGCGCTCCGATGAGCAGATCGAGCGCATCGGATGCGACGAGGCCGTTTGCGATCCGGTCGCGGGTTGCTTCGGGAGACCAGGGCCCGTCAGTTCCCGGGAACTGGTGGTCGGCAATCACGACTGCGTCGATGCCGCCTCGCCCGACGACGAGGTGCGCCGGCGTGTCCAGGTCACCGCGACTGTTGAGAATCTTCGCCTCGACACCGGTGAGTATTGCGAGACCCTCTCTGGCTGGTTCGCGCTTCACCTCCGCAAGAAAGTCGGGAACCCAGGTCGTTGACTGACGAACGTGATCGATCAGTCGCAGTTCGGTCAGGCCGACGGCTGCCGCAGCGGCCACGTTCTCGGAGATCGAGCTGCGGGCGTCATCGGAGAACGTGGAGTGAACGTGAAAGTCGCCCCGCAGGCGGTCCGGAATCGACTCGGTCATTCGTCCCCCGCTTCGTCGGCGTGAGCAGCGTGATCCGAAAGAAGGATCTCGGATGGATCGACGAAGACATCCTCGAGATACCGCACATTGGCTAGCTCGCGGAAGTCGATGGAGGTCGGTATCGCGACGCCGAGCGCCAGGTCGAGGGCAAGCGACGGCATGTCGACGCCCGCGGCAATCGTGAGCGGAAGTGCGCCGGGGAATCGCGGGTTCACCTCGAGGAGGGCCGGAACTCCGTTGCGGTCATAGCGAAGCTGCACGTTCGCGACACCGGTGAGCCCGATCGCCGCGGCGACATCGCCGGCGGTCTTCTCGAGCGCTGCGTCGTGCACGGTGCGGCCCGCGATCGAGACACCGGAGTCGACTCGTGTGCGGGTTCGAGGTACTGCAGCAACGACATGGCCTCCGTTGTCAGCGAGCACATCGACGGAGAATTCGGCGCCCGGCAGGTGTTCCTGGATGATCAGGGTCTCGTCGACGCCGAGCGCTTCCAGCTGGGCGCGGTCTGCGATCAGGCGCACGCCCCGCGACCCCGCGCCGCGTCGCGGCTTCACGATCACCGGGAAGTCCCACGGTTCGGCCGTTCCGGCCGCATTCAAGAGTTGCGTCTCCGGCACACGGAGCAGCGGGGCACAGCGCCGCGCGAGCTCCCACTTGTCCAGGGTGACGTCGAGCGTTTCGAGGGATGCGGCGGCGAGCACGGCACCGCCAAGATCGGTGCGACGCGCGGCGAGCGGAGGGAGTTCCACGTCCACGGTCGAAAACAGCACGTCGATGTCATCCTCTGCGCAGATCCGCGCGATGTCATCGACGAACTCTGGCGCGAGGCCGGGTTGGAGAATGCGCCGGCGGCCGCCCGGAACCAGGTAGAGGCCGCTCGCCCATCCATCCATATCTCCGGCAAAGACGTCGACGTCGGCACGCTGCAGCAGCGATCGGATGACGGCGACACCGGCCGGGCCGCCCGCTCCGGTGACGAGCACCCGGGTCACTCCTGCGCCCGCTCGACGGGTCGGCGCATGGCCGCACGCTGGCGGGTGTTCACGGACAGGTCGGCGGCGTCACGAATGATTTCAAGTGGCTCGCAGTGCTGGCTCTGACTGCTGTAGCGCGACCAGTAGCGTGCGGTGGACAGAACGAAGTCCGGATCGAGGTATTTGCGGATCTCTGCCTGCGACTGGAAACACTGGAGCAGCTGCAACTTCGTTTCGGTGAAACCGTCGATCGAGACGAAGCGGGATGGCCGGAAGTCGACTGTCGCAGACGGGCTCTGGTAACACGCCACCGTATCGACCGTTCGGGCGGCGACAACGGTCGCTTCGTGCACGGCGCGGTGGTCCTGGTGGCGGTCGTGCACCGTGTGCGTGTACACGATCGTGGGCTGTACCTGCTGGATGACGCGCTCGATGATTGCGACGGTCGGCCCGGTGTTGGTGATCTCGGTGTCGACGAGGTCTTCGAGGAAGAGACGCGCGCCGAGCAGGTCGGCGGCCTGCAGCGACTCGTTCTGGCGCGCATCCGGGAGTCCCCCGCGCGCGCCGCGAGACATGGTCAGGATGACCAACGTGTCGCCCGCGTCACGATGAGCAGCGAGGATGCCTCCGACGCCGATCTCGACATCGTCGGGATGCGCACCGATCGCGAGCACGTGCTCGCGCGGGCGGCCCGCTTCGCGATTCGCGCGACCTTCGTCGGCGAGACGGTGCACGATCGAGATCAGTTCCGCCGAGGCGAACGGCTTGGTCAGGAATTCGTCGGCCTGGCTGCGCAGCGCACTCACGGCATAGTCCACGGAGACATGCGCGGTCATGACGACGATCGGAAGATTTGGTTGATCGGCACGCAACAGCCCGATCAGCTCGAGACCGGTCATGCCGGGCATCTCGATGTCGGTGACTACGACATCCGGACGGAAGTCGTCGACGGCCGCTCGCGCTTTCCTCGGATCCGAGATCGCCAGGACTTCGCACCCCCCGCGACGTTCGAGAACAGTGCTGGTGTACGTGGCCACGTCCGGATCATCATCGACGACTAGAACCCTATGTACGTCTTGCGACATTCCAGCCTCCCCCGGCTTTGACCCAACTTTACGTGGTTAGTCAAGAGCGCAGACCGGACGCGCTTAGCGGGCGACAACTCCGAACCGCCGCAGGGCCAGCGCCGGATTGATCGCACGCACCGAATTCACGCGCGCGGGGTCAATGGTCGCGACGGCGATATCCGTGATTTCGCCGATCGTGGCGATCTCGACCCCCATCGGATCGACGATCATGCTGTTGCCGACGCCAATCGGCGGGGCGTGGTCGGCAGCGGCGACATATGCGGTGTTTTCGAGCGCTCGAGCGGTGACGAGCGTGCGCCAGTGATGCTCCTTGAGTGGGCCGCGCACCCACTCCGACGGTACGAGAATGAGTGTCGCACCGGCATCCGCGAGTCGACGGGAAATCTCGGGAAAGCGCAGGTCATAGCAGGTTTGCAGACCAACGGTGAAGCCGGCGAAGTCGAACAACTCGGGCGGCTCGATCTGGCCAGGACGCACCCAGGTCGACTCGCGCTCTCCAAACGCGTCGTAGAGGTGAAGCTTTCGATAGCTGGCAATGCGGTCACCGACCGGGGAAATGGCGACGAGGGTGTTCGAGAACCGCGACGGTTCGTCGATGCGCTCCACCAGTCCGACGATGATGTGGATCGCCTTCTCCTTCGCGAGCGCTGCGATCCCGGTCATGAACGGCCCATCGAGCGATTGGGCGAAGTCGACGAAGTTCTGGCCAAGCTCGCTCGAGAAATACGACGAGTATTCGGGGAACACGACGAGGCGGGCACCGCGTGCGACAGCCGAGGTCGTGAGTGCGCGGATGGTCGCCAGGTTCTCGTCAGAGTCTGTTCCGGGCGCGAACTGGGCAACCGCAATCGCGACCCCCGTGTCGGATGCTGCGTCTGTTGCCATGCGAACAGCCTAGAACCGCGTGCGTATGGCACGCTGAACGGGTGAAACCCGCACGCATCGTTATCGCGCCAGACTCGTTCAAGGGATCGGCCGCGGCGCACGTCGCGGCGGCGGCGATTGGGCGCGGCTGGTCATCCGTTCGTCCGGGCGACGAGCTGCACCTGCTGCCGATGGCCGACGGCGGCGAGGGCACGATCGATGCGTTCGCGATGGCGTTCCCTGACGCGATTCGGATGCCTGTCACGGTCACGGGGCCGGATGACCGTCCCGTCGACGCCGAGTGGCTCCTGCTCGCCGACGGAACCGGCGTGGTCGAGCTCGCACAGGCCAGCGGGATCACCCTGCTGCATCCACTGCGGGCGCTCGACGCGCACACGCTCGGTTTCGGGCAACTGATCGCGGCGGCGCTCGATTCAGGAGTCGCGCGCCTTTTGCTCGCGATCGGCGGCAGTTCCTCGACCGACGGGGGCGCCGGGGCCCTGACGGCGCTTGGGGCTCGCTTTCTCGACGCGGCTGGCGCACCTGTGCCGCTGGGCAATCGCGGGCTGGAGGCGCTTGATCGCATCGACACGACCGGGCTGCGGGATCTCCCCGCGGGCGGCTCAATCGTGCTGTCGGATGTCACGAATCCCCTGCTCGGACCATACGGCGCGGCGGCCGTGTTCGGTCCACAGAAGGGCGCGCTGCCATCCGATATTTCGGTGCTCGACGCGAATCTCGCTCGCCTTGCGCGCATCTTCCGGCTGAACGCGGACGCCGCGGCAACGGCGAACAGCCGAAATGTACGCGCGAACGAGGATGTCGCGGGGGCCGGGGCCGCAGGCGGTGCAGGCTACGGACTGCTGGAGTGGGGCGCGTCCATCGAGGCCGGTTCCGCGGCCGTCGGCGACGCTCTTAGCGCGCCCGCGGCCGTCGCTTCCGCAGACCTGGTTATCACGGGCGAGGGTCGATTCGACGAGCAGTCGGCCGCCGGCAAGGTGCCGTCCTATCTCAGCGGCCTCGCGCGCGATGCAGGGGCGCAAGCTGCTCTGGTGGCGGGCCTGATTGAGGCATCGACCCACGAGTTCGTAGAGGCTGTCTCGCTCACCGAACTTGCCGGCAGCTCACAAGCGGCGCAAGCGGACGCGGAGCGCTGGCTGGTTGAAGCGGGCGCTCTCCTCGCGGCCCGTTACCGCGGATGACGGCTGTTACCGGCGCGTTTGTTCGGCGCTGACGACGGTGGCAACGTCGGCGTAAAGCGGATGCAACGCATCGAGTCCGGTCACCTCGGTCACGAACTCCGAGGTACTGAGCGACGACAGGAGCCCTCCGAGTTCGACACTCTGCGGATCGTCGGGAACATCGAATCGCAGCGCGGCACCCATGGTCGCAACGAGCGCCTTGGACGACAGGCCGCGTTCGGCCAGTTCGGCCGCAGGGCCGACGAATCTCTCGTGGCGCGACAGCTTGCGTAGAGGCTGGCGTCCGACTCTCTCAACGGTGTCGGTCAGCTCGGGGTTTGCGAAACGAACGAGGTTGGTCTCGATGTACTGCTGTTGCACTTCAGGTGGAAAGTCGTGCTTGGCCACGAGCAGGGCCTTTGTCTCCTCGAGCACGGCGCGCACCGCGGCGATAACCTCCGGGATCGCGATGGCCTCAGAAATCGAGGATGCGCCGGCGACGAAGCCGTTGTACGCGACCGTCGCGTGCCCCGTGTTGACCGTGAACAGCTTGCGCTCGATGTAGGGCGCGAGGTCATCGACGAAGTGTGCCTCGGGGATCACCGGCACAGCGTCGCCAAACGGCACCTTCTCGACGGCCCACTCGAAAAATGCCTCGACCGTGACATCCAGTCCGGCGCCCTCGGGTTGGCCAGGCACGATGCGGTCGACAGCCGTATTGGCGAAAACCGCCCGCGCTGCGAACGAAGGGTCTGAGAGAACCGCGACGACTTCGCCCTTCAGGATGTCGGTGGCGTTGATCGCGTTCTCACACGCCATCACGGCGAGTGGCGCAAGACCGGGGTCGCGTGCTTCGATCCCCGCGGCGATCGCTGGAGCCACAAAACGAAGGATGTTCGGCCCCACCGCGGTCGTGACGACGTCCGCGGTGGCAATTTCGTCGACGACTTCCTTCAAATTCGTGGAGCTGTTCAGGGCTCGGTAGTTGTCGACCGTACTGGTCTTCGCGCCCGCACCAACCTCACGAACGACGTAGCTCGGAGTCGCGGCCAGTTCGTCGATCAGTTCGGCGTTGACATCGGCGAACACGACCTCGTAGCCCGCGTTGTGAAGGATCAGGCCAACGAACCCGCGACCGATGTTGCCTGCACCGAAGTGCACCGCCTTCATGATCGCCTTCAGCCGTTGACGTCGCCGAGGAGTGCGAAGACATCCTCGGGGGTTTCAGCGACGAGGAGCCGATCCACTTGCTCCTCGTCGCTGAAGATGAGAGCGATGCTGGAGAGAACCTCCATATGACCGCCGTCTTTGCCCGCGATACCGACCACGAAGCGAACGGGATTGCCGCCCCAGTCGATCGGCTCGTCGTAGCGCACGAACGAGAGCGCAGACGCAAGAATTGTGTCCTTGCCCTCGTTCGTGCCATGCGGGATTGCCAGGTAGTTGCCCATGTAAGTGGACACGAGGACTTCGCGATCATGCATGTAGCGGGGGTACTCGGCCGTGACGGCCCCGGCTGCCACCAGGATGCGTCCCGCCTCATCGATTGCTTCCGCCGACGTCGTTGCCGACCCGTGCAGGTTGATTTGGTCGAGCTCGAGTACTTTGCCGCTCATGATCCTTGCTCCTCTAACTTCCTCTTTTAGTTGTGCGGTGGGTCAGGCGCCGTGCTGCGCTTTGACCTGCTCGACAACTTCGTCGTATTTCGTGCTCGACATGAAGTTATCAACCGAGACGTGCTGAGCGTGAGGCGTCTTCTGCCGCGCCCGTTCCGTCAACTGCTGCTGCGTGATCACGAGGTCGATGTCATCCGTCAGGTTCGCGATCGACTTGTTCTCGACTGTGATCCCTTCGATGCCGGCTTTCTTGATCTTGTTGCGCAGCACGGTTGCACCCATCGCGCTCGATCCCATGCCTGCATCGCAGGCGAAGACGATCGTGCGGATCGGGGCTTCGGTCGCCACTGAACCGGCAGTCGCGGCGGCGGCGCCACCCGACTGTCCGAGCAGCGCGCCGACCTGGCTGTCGCGGCCCTTGTTGGCTGCGTTCCGTGCGACGGCATCCGCGAGAGCGGTATCGCCGAGCTCGAGCGCTGCGAGGTCACGCCGGCGGCTGGACCGGATGATGACCGATGCCACGAGGAACGAGACACCCGCCGAGAACACGACCGACAGGATGACGCCAAGCAGGCTGCCCAGCGGTGCCTGGAGTACGACCGCGATAATCGATCCGGGCGACGCAGGTGCGCGAAGACCGGAGTGGAAGATCACGTTCGTCAGCACACCCGTCGCACCACCGGCGATCGCAGCAACAACCAGGAGCGGCTTCGCGAGAACGTACGGGAAGTAGATCTCGTGAATGCCACCGACGAACTGGATCAGGATCGCGCTTGGAGCGCTCGCGCGAAGCAGTCCGACTCCGAACACCGCGAAGGCGAGCAGGATGCCGAGGCCGGGGCCGGGGTTCGCTTCGATCAGGAAGAGGATCGACTGGCCGTTCTTGGACGCCTCGATCGTGCCCAGTGGCGTGAAGACTCCGTGGTTGATCGCGTTGTTGAGGAACAGGATCTTTCCCGGCTCAACGAAGATGCTCGCGAGCGGCAATAGTCCGGCGTGAACAAGGTTCTGCACGACGGTCTCGAGGAAGTTGCTCAGTGCGGTAACCGCGGGCGCGATCAGGAAGAACCCGAACACAGCCAACGCGGCACCAACTATTCCTCCCGAGAAATTGTCTACAAGCATCTCGAAACCAGGGCGGATCTTGTTCGCCCAGAGCTTGTCCACCTGCTTCATGACCCACGCGGCACCGGGACCCGCGATCATCGCACCGAGGAACATCGGAATTCCCGCGCCAACAATGACACCCATTGTCGCGATGGTTCCGATGACGCCACCGCGCACTCCGTAGACCATGCGGCCACCGGTGTTGGCGATAAGGAGCGGAAGCAGGTAGGTGATCATTGGCCCGACGAGACCGACGTTGGTCACCTTCGGGTCGAGGCTCCAACCGCCGAGCTGCTGCACCCAGGTCGGTTCGAAGCCGAAGAGATGAAGCCATCCGGTTGGGATGAAGAGCGCGGTGATAAGGCCCCATGCGATGAAGGCAGCGATGTTGGGCAACACCATTCCGCTGATGAAGGTGCCGAACTTCTGCACACCTACGCGAGCGCCTCCGCCGCCTGTTGTTGCGGACGTCGTTGTCATTATTACTCCGATTCTGTGCGGTTGTGGGTGGAGCTGGTGAGGGAAGACGCCGCCGAGAACACCGCTGCGCGGGCCTCGACGGCGCTATTTGCCGAAAGAGCAAGTTCGGCGAATTCTTTGGCTTGTTTGACGGTGAAACGGGACAGTTCTGCTCGCACGTCTGCCAGCGCGGCCGGCGACATCGACAGGGTTGTCGCGCCGAGGCCGACCAGCACGACGGCGAGCATCGGGTCTGCGGCGGCTTCACCGCAGATCCCGACGGGCTTGTCGAGCGCAGCTCCAGCGCGCCCGACTTCGCCGACCAGACGCAGGACCGCTGGATGCCAGGGGTCCTGAAAGGAGGCAACAGAACCGAGAAGGCGGTCAGCGGCCAGCGTGTACTGCGTCAGGTCATTCGTGCCAATGCTTGCGAAGTCGGCATCGGCAAGAATTCGGTCCGCGAGGAGTGCGGATGCGGGAACCTCAACCATTACTCCGGCTGTCTTCAACCCGAGTTCTTTGGCGAGAGAAACGAAGTAGCGGGTCTCTTCAACGGTCGAGACCATGGGTGCCATCACCCAGACATCCGCCTCCGTTACCGCTTCGGCGTTGGCGAGCGCGGTCAACTGGTCGCGGAGGATGGACTCGTGGGCGCGGAGTGCGCGCAGGCCACGAAGCCCAAGGGCGGGGTTTTCTTCCGGCTCGTCGTTGAGGAAGCTGAGTGGCTTGTCTGCGCCGGCATCCAGCGCGCGGA
This sequence comes from Actinomycetota bacterium, assembly GCA_030840335.1. Lineage (GTDB taxonomy): Bacteria > Actinomycetota > Actinomycetes > Actinomycetales > Microbacteriaceae > Galbitalea. The sequence goes on from JAUZFR010000028.1 coordinate 14,766, forward strand.
CCACGACCTTCTTGCCAGGGAACGCGCCGAGGAGCGCCGTGTACTTGGCCTGCTGCTCCTCGATGCTCGGTGCGCGATCGCTGTCGAGGAACAGGAACTCTGTGCGGAACAGCCCGACACCCTCTGCGCCCTTCTCGACCGCTTCCGTCAGCTTGTCGACCGATCCGAGGTTGGCGAGCAAAGGGATCTTCGTGCCATCGGCCATCGCGCCAGGGCCAACCGGAACCTCCGGAGCAGCCTTGCGTTCGGCCAGAGTGGCTTCGGCAGCGGCTCGTTCGGCCTCGCTCGGGGCGATCGTCACAACACCGGTTGATGCATCGACAATGACGATTTCGCCGTTGTCGAGCGACAAAGCGCCCCGGGCACCCACCACCGCGACGATCGACTTCTCGCGAGCGAGTATCGCCGTGTGGGAGGTGGGTCCACCGTCGCTCGTGATGAGCGCGAGCACCTTCTCGAGGTCGAGCAGGGCGGTGTCTGCCGGCGCGAGATCGCGGGCGACGAGAACGAACGGATGATCGGGGTCGGGCACTCCGGGAGCGGCGACACCCTGCAGGTGCGCAACCACGCGCTGCGAGACGTCATCGAGGTCGGTCGCCCGCTCGCCCATGTAGCCGCCCATGCTGACCAGCAGGTCGCGGAACTGCACGAACGCTTCGAATACCGCGCGCTCGGCGGTTCGGCCCGAGTCGATCCGCGCGTTCACATCATCACGAAGGGTCGGGTCCTCGGCCATGAACGCCTGGGCGTCGAGAACGTCCTTCGCCGAGCCGCCCGCGCGATCCCCGCGCAGACGGATGTCCACTGCCGTGGCGGCGAGGGCGCCGGCTGCGCGCACTTTCTCGGCGTCCGGTGTGAGCGTGCTCGGCGCATCCGAGGGCTCGGGCAGCGGGTCGGGCATACGGATGACGGGGCCGACTGCGAGGCCCCTTCCAATGCCGACGCCGGTGAGCGTCGACTCCGTGACCGCGTGTGAGGGAGTCACGCGTCGTGGTCCGTCGTGAGAAGTTCGGCGAGTGAGTCGAGTACGGAGTCGGCGTTGTCGCCGTCCGCGCGAAGGGTCACAGAGTCGCCGTGCTCGATACCGAGTGAGATGACCCCGAGAATGCTCGCCGCGTTCAGGGTCTTGTCACCTTTGCTCAGTTCGACCGACAGACCGGACGCTGTGACCGCCTGCACAAACATGGAAGCCGGTCGCGCGTGAAGTCCGTGAGCCGAGGCGATGGTTACAGTTCGTTCAGCCATGAGTGGATCCTTCGGTTTCAATGGGTGAGTCCGACATGAGGGAGAGAGCGAGATCAAGCGCGCTCGCGGCGCCGGCCGGACCGAACGCGGTCGACGGCAGCAGTGCCGCCGCGACGTCGTGGGTGGAGGCGCTCGACGCGAGTTGCGGATAGTCCGGCGCGAGGTGCGGCCCGACCAGAAGCACGCTGGCTTCGGGCAGTCGGGAATCGATGTCCAGGTTGCTGGCGGCCCGCGCGGTGATGTCGCTGAGGCCTCGCTCTTTCGCGAGGCTGCGCATCCGGCTGGCGAGGAATGTGCTCGAAGCGCCGGCACCACAAACGACCAGAATCGTCTTCATGGATCGCCTCCTTGCGTTCCTCGTGCACCAGCGCCGCAGTGCCCGGTGGGGCACGTGCGTTGACACCCATAATCGAGGTAACGGCCCTGTCTCGACCAGCAGACCTATTTCCTCGGGTGCGGAAAAAAGAGTGCAGACGACCCGGGATTGCGCGAACGTAGATACAGTGACGTGACAATGAGCGATAAGTATGAGCGCCTGCTCGACCAGTTGGTGCAGTCAGAGGGCTGGGTGACTGCTGCCGAGTTGGCCGACCACCTCGGCGTGACGACCCGCAGCGTGCGGAGCTATGTCACCGCTGCCAAGTCGGCCGCGCATCCATTGCCGATCATCACCGCGTCGACCAGCGGATACCGGCTCAATCGCGACGCCTACGCCACTTTTGCCTCGGGCGCGAGGGCACGCGACAGTGACTTTGATACCCCACGCGACCGCGTGCACCACCTCGTTCGGCGCCTGACCGAAGCGCCGCAGGGACTCGACATCCATGTTCTCGCCGACAGCTTGTTCGTCAGCGAATCCACGATCGAGAGCGACCTGCGCAAGGTCAAAGCGCTGGGCGAGGATGCCGGAGTCTCGCTCTCGAGGCACGCCAGCGTCGTCACGCTGACCGGCTCGGAAGCCGATCACCGTCGGCTGCTCAGCAAGCTGTTCCACAGCGAGAGCGCGCAGGGTTTTCTCGAATTGGAGAACGTGCAACGCGAGTTCGCCTCTGACGATCTGGGCGCGTTCAAAACCGACCTGATCGAGATGCTCGACTCGCAGGGCTACTTCGTCAACGAGTACGGCGTGAACAGCGTGCTGCTCCACGTCGCGATCGCGGTCGATCGAGTGACACGCGACCAGCGCCTGCCCGCCGTCGAGGCGCGACTGCGGGATGCGACGAAAGAGCCGGTGACATCCGGTCTCGCCATCCTGATCAGCACCCACTTCAACGTCACCCTGGGAGACGCTGATCTCGACTACATCGCAAAGCTGCTCACTACCCGCGTGATCACACCCGGCCAGGGGCAATCGGTAAAGGCCGTCGTCGAGAATTACGTCGATCCCGAAAACCTCGCGATCGTTCGGCAGATTGTCGAGCAGGTCAGCGAGGAATACCTCGTCGACCTCAATGACGAGCCGTTCATGGTTCGACTGGCGCTGCATCTAGGCAACCTGGTCACGCGCGCCCAGGAGAACTCGTATTCCCGCAACCCGCTCGTGCGATCGATTAAGACCTCGTATCCGATGATTTACGACGTCGCGGTGTTCATGGCATCGCAGATCCAGCGAGCGAAGTCGATCACGATGAACGACGACGAGATCTCATACATCGCCCTCCATTTGGGATCACACCTCGAGCGTCAGTCGCGCCGCGAAGAGCGATTGACGTGCGCGATCGTCTGCCCGGGCTACTACGACATGCACACGATTCTTCGCGAGAGGATCGAGAGCGCCCTCGGCGCTGACCTGTCCGTCGAGATCGTCGTGACCCGCACGGATGTCGACTGGCTCGATTTCTCGACCGATCTCATCCTCACCACGATCGCGGCGAAGGGCGCGGGCGACAACGTCGTGGTGATTCAGCCATTCCTCACGGACGGCGACATCGACAACATCCGGCGCGCGATTTCGCGGCTGCGACGGCACAAGCGGCGAATGCAGATCAAGGATGACCTGCTCCTCTACTTCGACGAAGACCTCTACCTACGCAATGTGTCCGCCGACAGCGAGGTCGAGATGATTCGCCTGCTCGGCGGCCTCATGGTGGACCGCGGGATCATCGACGCCAGCTACGTGGACGGCGCCGTTGAGCGGGAGCTGATGTCATCCACCGCGTTTACCGACACGATCGCCGTGCCGCACGCGATGGTGATGAGCGCGACGCGCACGTCGATCGCGATCGCGGTCAACGAGACGCCGATGCCGTGGGGCGACAATCGCGTCAACGTGATCGCCCTGATCGCTTTCTCGTCGAGTGGCCGCAGCTCTTTTCAGGAGGTCTTCGACCAGTTCGTTGAGGTCTTTGCCGATCGCGCCGAGGTGCTGGAGCTGATCAAGCGCTCCGTGGACTTCACGGCTTTCATCGAAGAGCTGGTCCACGTAATAGACAAGTAATCACCGAGTGCTGGGTGTTGTCACGACTGCACCAGCTATGGGGTCCGCGCTCGCGACAACTCGCCGCACTCGGCGAAATGGGAGGTAGGGTGAGAGGAGTGTTTACAACGTTGTAGAGGTGAGCCTTGAAGCTGTTCCTGGTGGTGCTTGTACTCGTCGGGCTGACCGGATGCAGCGATGGAGTCGTCGATCCAGCAGACCACCAGCCGGCATCCGTTCGCACGATGTACACGCCACCCGCATCCGCGCCAGCTCCCGGCGCCCTTTATGCCCGTGCGCTGCAGCTCAAACTGGGACCCTCAAAGGGCAACCTGTTGGCGACGTTCGAGCAATACACCTCAGGCAAACCTGTCTTCCCGATCTATCGCAGCACTGATGACGGTAAGCACTGGAAGAAGGATTCGACGATCGTCGACTCGCGGAACGGATGGGGTCTGCGCTACCAGCCGTTCCTCTACGAGCTGCCGACCGCGCTCGGGTCGATGCGAGCCGGGACAGTCCTCGCTGCCGGCAACTCAATCCCGAACGACTTGTCGCAGACCCAGCTCGACCTTTACGCGAGCGGCGATCAGGGCAAGTCCTGGACGTTCGTCAGCCACATTGCTGCCGGCGGCAGGGCGATCCCCAACAACGGCGAGACGCCGGTCTGGGAGCCTTTCCTGGTCGAGACAGACGGCAAGCTGATCGTCTACTATTCCGACCAGCGCGACCCAAAGCACGGCCAGAAACTCGACCACCAGACCAGCACCGACGGCATCCACTGGGCGCAACCGGTCGATGACGTCGCCGTTGACGATCCGAATGCGCGGCCCGGGATGCCGACGGTTGCACACCTGGGGAACGGTGAGTGGGCGATGACCTACGAATACGGCGGCGCCCCCGAGGCCAACTTCGCCGCCTACATCAAGTTCGCGAAGGATCCGGAAGACTTCGGATCCGCCAAAGGCCACGTGATCGAGGCAGATGGCCTCATCCCCACCAGTTCGCCGTACGTGGTCTGGGCCGACACCGGCGGCGACGGCAAGCTCATCGTGAGTACCGGCGGCAGCCCGCTGCTCTTCGTCAGTACGAAGTACGGCGCGAGCGGCAGCTGGAAGGCACGCCCGACCGCTATTCCTCAGGGCTACACTCGCTCGCTCGTCGTGCTCTCCAGCAACCAGCAGCTGTTTGGCATCTCCGCGGGCGCCATTGGGGCCCAACACAACACTGTGAAATACGCCACAGACACCCTTCATTGACGAGAGTTACGCTCGATGTGAGGGTGCATCGATGCGATGCCATCTCACCCGACGAAAGGTTCGATCGCTATGTCATTGATCACTGTTGGAAAGCAAAACAGCACGGATGTCGAGCTGTATTACGAAGACCAGGGCGCGGGACAGCCGGTAGTGCTCATTCACGGCTATCCGCTCGACGGTCACTCGTGGGAGCGACAGACGCGCGCGCTTCTCGCCGCCGGATACCGCGTCATCACCTACGACCGCCGCGGCTTCGGCGGATCGAGCAAGGTTAACGACGGCTACGACTACGACACATTTGCCGCCGATCTCGACGCCGTCCTGACGAAACTCGACCTGACGGATGTCGTGCTGGTCGGCTTCTCGATGGGCACGGGAGAACTCGCCCGCTACGTCGCCAAGTACGGCACCGCTCGGATCGCCAAACTCGCGTTCCTCGCCTCGCTCGAGCCGTACCTTGTGCAGGCCGAAGACAATCCCGAGGGCGTGCCGCAATCGGTCTTTGACGGAATCGAGGCAGCCGCGAAGGAGGATCGCTACGCCTGGTTCACGGCTTTCTTCCAGAACTTCTACAACCTCGATGAGAATCTGGGGAAGCGAATCGGGCAGGATGCCGTGAACGCCAGTTGGACCGTAGCGATCGGCAGCGCGCCGGTCGCCGCCTCCGCTGTCGTTCCGACCTGGATCGAGGACTTCCGCACGGACGTGGAGAAGGTTCGCGAGGCCTCGCTTCCGACGCTGATCCTCCACGGGACATCCGACAACATCCTGCCCATCGATGCGACCGGCCGAAGGTTCGCGAAGCTGGTTCCGGATGCGACCTATGTCGAGCTTGAGGGTGCGCCTCACGGGTTGCTCTGGACACACACGGCCGAGGTCAATGAGGCGCTGCTCGGCTTCCTCGACAAGTAGCGGCGCAGAGCAAAGGGCCCGGAATCCAGTGGATTCCGGGCCGCTTGTATTCAACCAATAGAAGATTGAAAGAGGATCTCGTCGCGAATAGCCTGCTCGTACTGCATCCGATTGAAGGCAAAAACTACCGGCGGAGAATAGAGCCAAGGGATCCATCCCTGCCGCACTCGGACAGGCTTCTCGTGGCCTTCTGACTTGCCATATTCTGACCAGTCATCCAATTCTTCGCCAACATCCTCCCAGCGAACAATGTCATCTTCGACTTTCAGTTGCGCCGAACTGAATCCACAGTCGGGGTCGAAGTCATAGGGGCATAACGCCAATGGGACGCGGCCCGTAGCGAGCTTGTCAAATTCTGACCAGGGAACGCCGATGAGCGAGTTGAGGAATGCGAGCCGATATTCCAGCGGCAGTCCTGGATTCAGCGGCACACCTGGATGGCCCTCGTGCGTGCTCACCTCTGAGGGCAATACCGGCGGAGCTACGACGCCGTCAAAATAAACGCGTCCCGCCCCAGCAAGTAACACACGCATGGGAATATCGTCGATGAATAGTTCTCTGACGACATTGGTCCTTGACTTGCGACGCCACGATCCGGGCACGGTCGCGGGCACGTCTCGAAAGGTCAAAGATTGTGTATCCATGTCACCTTCCTTCCCGATACACAGATCTAAGGCACCGACTTGACGTTCAAAATTCCTTGAATCTCCGGTGCCGACGAACCGCTGATCCGAGTCAGCACGTCGCTTCCGAATCGCCCCACCAGGAAGACGCGGACGGTTTCATCAGCGCAAATCCCGGGGACAAACGACTGGCCGCTCGGGCCTTCGACCATGGCGTAACGCATCGCTTCGGCGGGGAAATGGGCTTGCTGGAAGAAGGCCATCCACACGACGCCCTTTGAAGCGACGCCCCATTCGATCCCGCCCAGCTCGGACTTCCCGATCGTGACGGTCGTGTCGACCGGATCCTCCGTAATGCCACCTCCTAGAGCCGTTACATGGAGGTCGATGGCGCCGTCCGTGCGCGCGCTGTCACCGATAATCGACCTAACTTTCAGCCAGCGATCAACTTGCGGAATGTAGGCAAGCGCGGATGGTTTGTCCGCGATTGCCCCATCGCATCCGCCGAAAGTCGCGCCCAATTCAGCCGAAGTGGCGGTGGCGGGTAACTCCTGAGTTCCGGGCTGATTGGTGCTAGCACACCCGAACAGGGCCGAGACACTCAGAGCCACCACCACAGCGTAAATTCCTGGCTTTGCTTTCATGGTTGATCACTCCTCACGTTGTCGAACTTATCGAGCGCTCAAGTCGAAAACCAGCACAAGGACTAATCCCGAACGACAGCGCTAGTGGATGAGCACCTTCAGAGCGTCGTGCTCGGCCGCGTGACCGAACACGTCATACGCCTCGATCACCTGGTCGAACGTGAATTCGTGGGTGACGAACTTGTCCGCGGGCAGCTTGTGCTCGGCCACCAGCTTGAGCAGCATCCCCAGCGTGTTGGTGTTGACGAGGCCCATCGAGATGTCGATGTTCTGGATCCAGAGCTCGTTGAGCGCCAACTCAACCGCCTTCCCGTGCACGCCGATGTTGGCGACGTGGCCTCCGGGGCGCACGATCTGGGTCGACATCGTGAAGGTCTGCGGAATTCCGACCGCCTCGATTGCGACGTCAACACCAAGACCATCCGTCAGAGCGAAGACCTGCTCCCTCCAGTCTGCGTCCCCGGAGTTCACGATGTCGGTCGCGCCGAAGTCTTTTGCCCGTGAGAGCCGCGCGCCGTCGAGGTCGATCGCGATGATCTTCGATGGGCCGCACAGCCGCGCGGTCATCACGGCGGAAAGTCCGACCGGGCCGGAGCCGACCACCGCAACGACATCCCCGGGTTGCACGTGCCCGTACTGCACCCCGATCTCGAATCCGGTGGGCAGGATGTCCGACAACAGAATCCCTTCGGCATCGGTGACGCCTGCGGGAACGTTGTACACAGAGTTCTCCGCGAAGGGAACTCGCACATACTCTGCCTGTGTTCCGTCGATCATGTAGCCGAAGATCCAGCCAATGCCGGCGATGCCTTCCGGGTCGAGGCAGTGGCTGTACAGGCCCTTGCGGCAGTTTGAACACTTTCCGCACGAGCTCACGCAGGCAAGGATGACGCGATCGCCAACGGCGAGTTGAGTGACCCCGGAGCCGATCTCCG
>JAUZFR010000054.1 GCA_030840335.1 Actinomycetota bacterium
CTACGTGGCCATGACACGTGCGCGAAACGGCCTCTGGATCGGCACGGTCCCCTAACGAGCCGACCCCGCCGGGTCAGCGGGTGGTGACTGTGCGCCGGGGCCGAGTGACGAGAACCGCGACTCCCCGCCAACCCAGCAGAAAGACGGCCAGCACGATGGTTGTCACGATCACGAAGCCGAGTTCGACGCTCTGGCCGCTGGCAAGGCGCACCAGCATCCCGACTACGACGGTCGTGACCCAGATGCCTATCCCCGTCCAGACCACTCGAAACGGATGCCGCCACGACCGCATGATGATGTGGCCGATCACGAGTCCGACGAGGAATGGCCACAGGGTCGTCAGGATCCCGAGCATGCTCAGGTCTTCTTTGTGGCTCACCCGACCAATGATCACGAAGATCAGTACGAGAATGACATCGAGCGCCTGGGCGACACGAACGGATGCGCGGAGCGGGTTCACACCTCGAGCTTACGGCGCAGCAACATAGCGGTAGCTGGCCCCGTGGTGGTCGTCCGGAAGGCGGTCGCCGTTACCGTGCAGCTTGTTTCGAAGCGTTCCTTCGACATATTCATCGGGGTAGGCGCCGCGCTTCCGCAGTTCGGGGATCACGAATTCCACGATGTCTTCGAACGTTCCCGGGGTGATCGCGTAGGCAAGGTTGAAGCCGTCGACATCGGTCTCCTCAACCCACGACTGCAGCTGGTCGGCGATCTCCGTGCCCGATCCGACGATGAATGGGCCGAGGCCGCCGATGGCTCCGTGGCGCGCGATGTCGCCGACTGTCCAATCCCCGCCGTCCGCGGCCGAGGCCTGGAAGTTCGTGACCACCGACTGGATCGCGTTGCTCTTCACATTGCCGACCGGCTCATCCAGCGCGTACTCGGAGAGGTCGACGCCCATCCATCCGGACATGAAGACGAGAGCGCCTTCTTCACTCGCGAATGACAGGTAGTCGTCGTACTTCGCCTTCGCCTTCTCGGGCGTTTCGTCGGTGATGATCGTGAGCAGCGTGTAGATCCTGGCCGCGTAGCGGTCGCGGCCCGCGGCCTCAAGAGCGTCGCGGATCTTCCTGACCGTGCCCTTCAGCACCTCTTTGGTCGGGGCGGCGACGAAGATTGCCTCCGCGTTACCCGCGGCGAACTGGATGCCCCGGCCGGACGCGCCGGCCTGGTAGATGACCGGGGTGCGCTGGGGAGACGGCTCAGAGATGTGGATGCCGGGCACAGTGAAGTGTTTGCCCTTGTGCCCAATCTCGTGAACCTTGCTCGGGTCGGTGAAGACGCCCGTTTCGCGGTCACGGATGACGGCGTCGTCTTCCCACGAGCCCTCCCATAGCTTGTAGAGCACCTCGAGGTATTCGTCGGCGTGGTCGTAGCGATCGTCGTGTTCAAGTTGGTCTTCGTTGCCCATGTTGCGCGCGGCAGAGGGCAGGTACCCGGTGACGACGTTCCAGCCGACGCGACCGTTTGTCAGGTGATCGAGCGTCGACATCCGGCGGGCGAATGGGTACGGATGCTCGTAGGCCGTTCCCGCTGTCACGCCGAACCCGAGATGGTCCGTTACGAGCGCCATTGCCGAAATCAAGAGCAGCGGATCCCCCACCGGTACCTGTGCCCCATGTCGAATCGCGGCTTCGTTGCTGCCGCCGTAGACGTCGTAGGTGCCGAGGACATCCGCGATGAAGATTCCGTCGAACGTGCCGCGCTCGAGGAGCTTGGCGAGCTCGGTCCAGTAGCGAAGATCCGTGTAGCGGTACGACTGGTCCTTCGGGTGTCGCCACAGCCCGGAGGACTGGTGTGCGACGCAGTTCATGTCGAATGCGTTGAAACGAATTTGTCTGGCCATGATCCATGGTCGCCACTATTGGCGGCACGACGAAGATCGTCGCGACACACGAGGTCACAAAGGCGCGGCCGCCCTGACCTCTGCCCGACTTGACTCACGTGGTCGTCATCGCACGACCGGAGCAGCGATTCGCGTCAAGTCGGGTGCTGCGGGAACGCACAGTTAATCTCGCGCGAGCGCCCTAGTCCCGCAGGAGCGCGGCCACGGCATCCGTGACGACTTTGCGTCGCTGAGCCCGCGTGTGCCTGGATATGAGGCTGGAATACTCTGGCGTCGCGTTGTCCCAGATCGATGAGATCTGGAGCACCACGCCGAGAAGGTCAACGGCGGACAGCCTGGTCGTCACGACACCAGCCCTCTGCGCGGCCTCGATCGCGGCGGTCTTGTCGACCATGCTCTTGCGAGACGCCGCGTGCAACGAGCTCGTGGCCGTGCGTTCGAGGCGGTACCAGTTGACGAAGCGTTGTACCTCGGGGGCATCCTCGTATCGGTCGAACAAGCGTCCCGCGTACTCGGCGAGGTCGCTGGTGTCGATGGGAGTCGAGCTCAGCGTTCCTTCGACGATCGAATCGAAGACAGCGTCAAACAACTCCTCCTTACTGCCGAAATACGTGTACACCAGACCGGCGCTCACACCTGCAGCCTTCGCGATCTGGTCGACACGAGCGCCCGCAATCCCGTGCGCGGCGAATTCGCCGAGCGCCGCATCCAGCAGTTGTCGTTTCTTTGATTCGGGGTCGCGCGTAGCCATGTGCCTCATTCTAATTAAATGAGCGTTCATTTGACATCAGGCCGGAATAGGGGTTGGCTGAAAACCGTTGTTGAATGAGTATTCATTTAGAAGGGAAATGCTCATGACCAGTCAGGTCTTTCTCATCACCGGCGCATCCCGTGGTCTCGGCCGCGACATCGTCGAAGCCGCTCTCGCCGCGGGGCACTCGGTCGTCGCAGGAGCACGCAAACCGGAGCAACTCGACGATTTCGTCACGAGGTATGGCTCCCGCATCGTTCCGGTTCGCCTCGACGTGACGGACCAGGATGCTGCCGCCGCCGCTGTGCGCGCCGCAACGGACTCCTTCGGTCGCCTGGACGTCGTGGTGAACAACGCCGGC
>JAUZFR010000122.1 GCA_030840335.1 Actinomycetota bacterium
CGGACCGTACGCGATGCAAGCCGACCCTGCTGACGTGATTGAGGCGTTGGAGCTGCCGCGGGCGTGAGCTTGCCGCGTTCTCGGACCCTCGCCGTGCGACGCGGCCAGGAGCTCAGCGGCGCCATCCGCCTGCCCGCAGCGCCGTTTCGACCTTGCCCAACAGGTCGCCTCCGCGACATCAGGCTTTTGTTGACCCGGATGACGCGCCACTTCTCTTCCGTGAGGTCATCCAGTCGAATGGTTGTCACCGCGCTGGGATGGCAGCCATTTGCGTCAAGTCACCGTCGGAGACGAGCGGGGAGGCGGCAATAAGGTTCGGCGTCGGCGGTCTGCCTTAGCTTGGCGACATGACGAAATGGTTGGATGTCGCCGCTGACGCCCCCGAGTTCGCCGCGCGCGTGCGGGCAGTGTTCGATTCGGGCACCAACAAGACGATGGCGACACTTCGACTAGACGGTTCGCCGCGCATCAGCGCCACCGAACTGAAGTTTGAGAACGAGGTCACGCTCGGCATGATGCCTGACTCGCTCAAACTGCGGGATGTGCTTCGCGACGGCCGGGTCGCGATTCACTCGCCCACCTTGGAGCCGCCGACCGATAACTCGGGGTGGCAGGGCGACGCCAAGCTCGCGGGTGTGCTGGTGACGATCCCTCCGCCCGCGGACAACGAGATCGAGGGCGCCGCGTTCTTCGCGCTCGATATCAGCGAGGTCGCGTGGACCTATCTCGGTGAGCCGGCCGACCACCTGGTGATCGAGTCGTGGCATCCGGGGCGCGGGTGGCAGCGAGTGACCCGCAGCTGACGCTAGAACGCGGGAACGTCCATGCGCTCGGCAGTCGAGGTGGCGAACGCCAGGCGCAGAGCCTCGCGCAGGTGAAGGGCCTCGGCATCGAGCACGGTGCTAAAGCCGAGGCGTTGCGCCTCCGAGACCCGCTGCTTGCTCGACGAAGCCCGCCGGATCTCACCCGCAAGACTGATCTCGCCGACCGCTGCAAGCGTGACGGGATACGCCTTGTCGCGGAATGCACTCGCGATCGCCAGCGCAATCGCGAGGTCAGCGCCCGGCTCTGTGACCCGGATTCCCCCGACTGTCGATACGTACACATCGAACTCGGAGAGCTTGAATCCCGCCCGGCGTTCGAGCACCGCCAGCAGCATTGCGACACGTGACCCATCGACGCCGTTGACGACGCGACGCGGTTGAGGCGCGTTGCTCGCGACGATCAGAGCCTGCACCTCGACCGGAAGCGCTCGGCGCCCTTCAATCGCGATCGTGACGCAGGTGCCGCTGACCGGTTGCCGCGCACGAGACAGAAAGAGTCCGCTCGGGTCGGCGACTTCGGCAATTCCGTCGCCGGTCATTTCGAAGCAGCCGACTTCATCCGTTGGTCCGAAGCGGTTCTTCAGTGAGCGCACGAATCGCAGCGAAGTCTGGCGGTCGCCCTCGAATTGGCACACGACATCCACGAGGTGTTCGAGTAGTCGTGGACCGGCAATCGAGCCGTCTTTGGTGACGTGGCCGACGAGCAGCACCGGCAGGTTGCGATCCTTCGAGACCCGGATGAGTGTGGATGCGACCTCCCGCACTTGCGATGGGCCGCCAGCGAGGCCGTCGGTGAGCGATGACGACACCGTCTGCACCGAGTCGACGATGACGAGCTGCGGTTCGACCTGGTCGATCTGCCCGAGAATGACCGCGAGGTCGACCTCGGCGGCGAGGTAGAGGTTGGGCTGCAGGGCGCCGGTGCGGGTGGCCCGCATGCGCACCTGGTTCACGGACTCTTCGGCCGTGACGTACAGCACACGCATTCCGTTAGCAGCGGCGCGGGAGGCGACCTCGAGCAGCAGGGTCGACTTCCCGACGCCGGGTTCGCCGCTCAGCAGGATGGCGGCACCCGGTACGATGCCGCCGCCGAGCACGCGATCGAACTCGCCGATGCCGCTCGGCCAATGAGTGACTTCATCCACACCGATTTCGGTAATCGGCTTCGCCGCACGGCTGGCGCTGACCCGGATCGGCACGACCGCCCGCGACGACACCGCATTCTCGGCGTTGTCGAGGACTGTGCCCCAGGCCTGACACTCGCCGCAGCGACCGACCCATTTCAGCGACGTCCAACCGCATTCCGTGCAACGAAAATTGGATGCGGTGCGAGCCATGCAGACAGCCTAAGTGCCGCCTCCGACGTCGGCCGCCAGATGTACACAGCGCAGAGGGAGTGTCGGAGGTATGGGTCAATCTGACTGCACAGACCGAAAGGATGCGCAATGTTCCTCGGGATCCGTACTGTCATTTATCCGGCCCCTGACCTCGCCGCGTCCGTCGCGACCTTTACGGAGTTGCTTGGCATCGAACCGTACTTCAACGAGCCGTTCTACGTCGGCTTCAATGTCGGCGGATTCGAGTTGGGGCTCGACCCGAATGCTCCGGTCGAGCGCGGAGCCGTCTCCTATTGGGGCGTTTCGAACGCCGACGAAGCGATCGCCCAGCTGCTCGAGGCAGGCGCGACAATCGAGGATGCCGTGATCGAGCCCGGGGACGGCATTCGTATCGGATGTGTGCGACTGGCCGGCACCGGAGCTGTGTTCGGTGTGATCGAGAATCCGGTGTTCGAGATGAAGCCGGTGGTCTCGCCCGGGCCCGGACTCTAGCCCTCCCGGGTATGTACTAAACTCGTCGGCGGTACCGTGTCCGAGCGGCCGAAGGTGCAACTCTCGAAAAGTTGTGTGGGTGAGAGCCCACCGTGGGTTCAAATCCCACCGGTACCGCCATAGAAAAGCTGATCAGGGGTGCGTTTTGCGTCTCTGAATGCAACAAACCCTACACTTTCCGACGCGCGATCGCTGGCCAGCGTGTGCACGGGCGAGCTTCGAGCTTCTCTCGCATGCACGAAGCCGAGTGCGCATCAGCAGTCGCGTTTGCTTCGGTTCGGTTCGGGAATGTCAAGCACTGTCTCGCGCTGCACCGATCGCAGTCAAATGGAAGAGTCGATCTATTTGAAGCGGGCCGGACGCGTTCACGCCATTGGAGTCCGCTTGAGAAGGGAGCAAGCCAAATGCCAGGATCCAGAAACAACAGCCTCAAGAATCCGAAGATGTACGAGGACCTCCGTGGTGAAGGCGCCTCGAAAGAGAAGGCGGCTCGAATCTCCAATGCCGCGGCCAAGCAGGGCAAGAGCAAGATTGGCAAAAAGGGCGGGGAATCCGGGTCATACGATGATTGGAAACTGCCGGAATTGAAGATGCGGGCCAAGGAACTCGGGCTCACGGGCTATTCCGCGAAGACCAAGTCGCAGCTCATCGACGAACTCCGGAACCACTAGTCTCGCGTGTGCCTCGCGGAGGGATTCTTGCAGCCCTAGCGCCCCTCTTCCAGAGCGGTCCGAGACGGCCAGGGACTCGTCGTGCGGATTTTTCCGTACAAGCGGATGAGCTGCGGAACCACAACGTACACCGCGACAGGTACCACCACGATCGTGAGGACGAACGTGCGAAGGACGGGGCTCCAGCTGGTTGCGAACGGGGCCATCGCGAAGAAGCCGACGGTCACGAGCGGGAAGATGGCGATCCAGGTAATCAACGCCCTGACGTGGACCGACGGCGGCTTACGTGACGGGGCCTGGGCGCGGACGTTCGTCGTTGACAGTGACATGGGGATGTTCCTTTCGAGTGGTGGCGAGCTGGGAGATCCTGCTTCTAGGCAGCGGTGACAGGAGAGCGTTTGCGGCTTCCCTTCCAGATCAGCCAGCCGATGAGAGCAACCTCGCCGACGAAGGTGAAGGTCGAGATGGTCGGCGTGTAGTCGGCCACGAGAACGGTGCCGAGTCCGTCGACGAGATATCCGATGCCCGCTACGGCAATCAGCACCGCCAGCGCCTTCGGCATGAACCCGGACCGGAATCCGAGGTAGCCGACGAGGAACAGATGCATGGCGAACAGGATCAACCCGACGCGCCAAATGACGTTGTACGACTCGAGGGCGTTCATCGCAGATTGTGGTTCGCCGAGCAGTGTCGGCACGATCGCAAGCTGCGTGATTGCGACAACGAACACCGCGCTATAGGCGATCCGGAACCACGCCGCGGTGACCGCCACCATCCTGTTTACCGGCTCGAGCACGGCCAGCAGAACGGCCGCCACGATGACGTCAAGGACTGCAGCAAGCACCATGCAGAGCACGCCGAGCCGAAACTGCGGTTCCGATCCTGCGATATCTGCGGCGGTCTTGGCTGCGTCGCCGGCGGTGATGAGCGGCGCGAGTGCGCCGAAGTAGCCGACGCCGGCGAGGATTGCGATGAGCAGGAGTGCGACTCCTCCGATCCAGCTAGCGGCGCGAGAGATCGGGTAGGTGAGCTTCTGGCTGGCCATGGCTGGCCTCCTTGTTCTAGTGAATAGGTGGAGTTGTTCGAATGGAGCGCCCGAGGTCCGCCGAGCGCGGCGGTGATGATCAAGCCCGGCGAGCCTTGCGGCGCCGAACCCAGCGGAGGATGGCTGTCGGCAGCAGTCCTACCGCAGCCGCGAGAAGGAGACTGAGGGCCAGGAGCAGCGGCGTTCGTGCCTGAGCGGTCAGGGGCGCGACGTGCTGCGTGACCCGGAAGATGGGATATTCGATCATCTTGCTCACGGACCGGACGACCGATGAGCTGCTGCTCTTGGAGAGTTGGTCGAACGCGGCGTCGAAGCCCTGTTCGCCGCCGCTCTTCCCCAATTTCCCCGCCACCAGAACTGGATGCGCTGTGCCACCGAGCAGGGAGGTCTGGGCGACGAGGCCGTGCTTGGTCGTGACCCTGCCGTTCCGCGAAAGCGCCGTGACGTTGGCTCCCTGCGAGTAGCTGTAGACCTCGACGATGGACGCGGCGTCGATCTCGTCGACGCCGTCGCGCAGTTCCACTCCGATGTTGGGTCGTCCCCAGGGGAAGGCCGTGTTCATGAGGTAGGCGGTGTCTTC
>JAUZFR010000186.1 GCA_030840335.1 Actinomycetota bacterium
GGCGTTCGGGATCGCAAGAAGGACCAGCTCGCTCTCGTGTTTCACCAACACTCCCGGCGATCGTTGTACCGAAGCGATGGATGATCCCACGCTGGCACCCGCGTTCGTAACGAGTTGGATCTTCCCAGTAGTGGGTGCATTCGCCGCCGCGAGCCATTGTCGCTGACCGGGTGACGATTTGGCGTCGCTGTAGCTGGCGAAGAACCCGTTCCAGGAAAGTCCATACGACGAGGGGAGAGACGTAGCGACCAGGGTGCTGAGCGGTTTTCCCAGCACGGTCTTGAGTACCGCAATGGCGTGAGCCTTCGACTCGGTGAATGGAAGGCTCTCCACGACGCCGGTCTGCGACCGCAGGATCAAGCTGTCTGGCCCGAAGACGAAGGTGGTCACGGTGCGCAGAGCTGCAGGGGTTGCGTACACATGTGACACGGGTCCAGGAGCAATAGCGCCGTGGACCGGCGACGGCGCAGGGATAGCAATTGTGCAACCGGAGAGAGCGAGCACGGTCGCAACAACGGCACCGACCAGCGGGATCTTCATACCTGACTCCTTCTCGTCGTGCTCACTCTACGTCCGGCGCGAACCTGAGACGCGAACCTCTGGCGATGTGGAGCGTTCACTCGCAAGTCGCTGCAATCCGACAGAATGGATGCAGCGCAACGCCGCGCCAATTCCACCAGCCGCGCCAATTCCACCAAACGACGCAACGAGAGGCTTCCCTACGTGACTTCGGATCGCCACATCCTGATCGTCGCGCACACTGGGCGCGACGATTCGCTCGAAGCGGCCGTGTCCGTGTGTCAGCAGCTACAGGCGGCAGGCCTCACGCCGGTACTGTCCGACGATGAATTCGCCGACATCCATCGGTTCGCTCCCGACTTGGCGCCGGTGGCCATGCTGGGTACGGATGTCGTCATCACGGCGCTCGAGCTCGTGATCGTGCTCGGCGGCGATGGCACTATCCTCCGGGCTGCCGAGATCACGCGCGGCTGCGGCGCCCCATTGCTCGGCGTCAACCTCGGCCACGTCGGCTTCCTCGCAGAGAGCGAGCGTGAAGACCTTACCGAGACGGTTTCGCGCGTGTTGTCGCGGTCGTATGAGGTCGAAGAGCGCATGACACTGAATGTGCGCGTCAAGGTCGACTCCGAAGTCGTCTACGAGACCTGGGCGCTCAACGAAGCGACCGTCGAAAAGGCGAGTCGTGAGCGGATGCTCGAGGTCGTCATCGAGGTCGATGGCCGCCCCCTTTCGTCGTTTGGCTGCGACGGCGTCGTCATGTCCACGTCGACCGGGTCGACCGCCTACTCGTTCTCGGCGGGGGGCCCCATCGTCTGGCCGAGCGTCGACGCGATGCTTCTCGTTCCGCTGAGTCCGCACGCGTTGTTCTCGCGGCCGCTCGTCGTCGGGCCCGACTCCTCGTTCGCCGTCGAGGTGCTCGACCGCACCCAGGGTACCGGTGTGCTCTGGTGCGATGGTCGGCGCACCCACGACCTCCCCCGCGGAGCGCGGGTCGTCGTGCGACGTTCGCCCGTGCCCGTGCGTCTCGCGCGACTGTCGCAGGGTCCGTTCACTGATCGGCTCGTGCGCAAATTCTCGCTGCCGGTCTCGGGCTGGCGCGGAGAAAGCAACCGCCCGTGATCGAAGAGATCTCGATCCGTGGGCTCGGTGTGATCGGCGAAGCTCGTCTTCCACTTGGCCCCGGCTTCACCGCTCTCACCGGCGAGACCGGCGCGGGAAAGACCATGGTCGTAACCGCACTCGGCCTGTTGCTGGGCGAGCGCGCAGATGCGTCGGCCATCCGCTCAGGATCGACGCAAGCCATCGTCGAGGGGCATTGGCTGGTTGCCGCCGAGGGCGCCGTCGCGGATCGGGTGCGCGATGCCGGCGGCGATCTGGATGTCGTACCGGGGTCGAGCGAGGCCGGTCTGCTGCTGAGCCGGTCGGTATCTACCGAGGGTCGCAGTCGAGCGGCGGTTGGAGGGCGCGCCGCACCGGTCGGTGTGCTGAATGAAATCGGCCAGCAGCTGGTCGTGGTGCACGGGCAGTCCGACCAGATCCGCCTCCGGTCCGCGACCGCACAGCGAGACGCCCTCGATCGATTTGCCGGGCGCAAGCTCGCGAACATCCTCGGCGACTACCAGGACGTCTATCGTCGGTGGCAGGTAGCACAGGGCGAGCTGGACGTTCTCATCGCCGAAAGCGACCGCCGATCCCGTGAAGCCGAGGAGCTACGCGGCGCGATGGCGGAGATCGAGGCGGTCGAGCCGCGGCGCGGCGAAGACGTCGAGCTCGCGGATCGCGCCAACCGCCTCACCAATATCGAAGACCTGCGGATTGCCGCTGCGCACGCACAGGAACTCGTCTCGTCGCAGTCGACTGATGAGACGAGCGACGTTCTCGCCCTGCTCGACACTGCGCGACGCCAGATCGATCGCGTGATCGAGCACGACCCGGAGTTGGCACCAATCGCCGCGGCGCTCGCCGATGCCACAGCGGTCGTCTCCGAAATCTCCGCGCAGTTGTCCCACTACCTGGGCGGTCTGGATGCCGATGGTGGGCGTGAACTCGAGGGGGTCCAGCAGCGCAGGGCGGAACTCGCGACCCTCGTGCGCAAGCATGGCCCGTCGCTCGACGACGTTCTCGACTACCTCGACACAGGCAGCGGTCGTCTGCTCGAGCTCGATAATGACTCGGACCGCATCCAGTCGCTTCGGGCCGAGGTCGAGGGCGATCGTGCCCGCATCGTTGAGCTCGCCGCCCGCCTGACCGAGGTACGCACCGATTTCGCGGCACAACTGTCCACGCGCGTCACCGAAGAACTCGATGCGCTGGCCATGTCCAACTCGAAACTGACGGTTGTCGTCGAGGATCGCGCCGACTATTCGCAGAGCGGCAAAGACGTGGTCTCCTTCCTGCTGCAGCCGCATCCGGGCGCGGAGCCTCGGCCGCTTGGCCGTGGGGCATCCGGTGGCGAGCTGTCGCGCGTCATGCTGGCAATCGAGGTCGTGATTGCGGGCAGTGATCCCGTGCCGACCTTCATCTTCGATGAGGTAGACGCCGGCGTGGGCGGTGCGAGCGCGATCGAGATCGGCAAGCGCCTCGCCCGCCTCGCCCAGAATGCGCAGGTCATCGTCGTGACGCATCTGGCCCAGGTCGCGGCGTTCGCCAACAATCACCTGAGCGTCGTCAAAGACAGCGATGGCTCTGTCACGGCGAGCAGCGTGCGCCAACTGGATGGCGACGATCGAATCTCCGAGATGGCTCGGCTCCTCTCCGGGTTGCCGGACTCCGAGAGCGGTCTGGCCCACGCGCGAGAACTCATCGACATGGCGCGGCAGGCGACGGCGTGACCCCGGATGCGGCCGGCGTGAAGTTCATGTCGCCAACATCGACAGACGACGCGCGGCGAATCCTTGCCGCGGCGACTCCTGCCATCGACAGCCCAACGCAGAAGCTCAATCTCAGTGGGGACCAACTCGCCCTCGTGTTCGATCGAGGATTTCGCCGACCGGAGTGGGTGTGGGAAGCCCGCGATTCCGACGGCCGTAGCCTTGGCGTAGTCGCGGGCTGGGGCGGGCCGGACTTTCCCGCGCCGCGCATCCTCGATGTCGTCGCGGTTCCGCTCGAAGGTCACGAGGTCGGGGTCCAGCTGCTGAACCGAGCCATCGAAGAATCGGCAGCCCTCGGAACGCCGCGGATCGAGATCATCCAGTTTGCTCCCGCCGTTGACCCGCTCATGGACGACGGGGTGATTGCGACCCGGGCACTGATCGAAGCATGCGACTACCGGATGCTTGTGCAGAGGTTCCGCTACGAACTCGTCGTAGCCGACAGCCGGCCGAACATTCCGCCGACGCGGCTTCGGTTTGAATCCGTGGCCAGCGCCGACGACCCCCGGCTCGAGCAGATCATGGCTGAGCTGCTTGTCGGAAGCCTCGACGCACACGACATCGCGGCGCTTGCGACGGGGGATCTCGCCGCCGTCGCGAGGGAAACCGTCGCCGAGTACGCGGGCCTCGACCCGATCGAGTCGTTTTTTCTCGCGATCGATGAGTCGAATGACGTCGTCGGGCTCGTGATTGGCGGCATGCGAACATCCAGGGACCGGGGCGTCGCATCCTTCATCGGAGTGTCGCATCGTCATCGCGGTCGCGGTTATGCGGGGCAGCTTCTCGGGTTCATCACCGCTCGGATCATCGATCAGGGCGCGAGGCTGATCATCGGTGAAACCGATCAGGGCAATGTACCGATGGCGAAGGCGTTCACTTTTGTCGGCTATCCGCAGACGGAATCCCGCATCGACTTCGTTCCCGCGGAGTAACTTGCGGGATTGGCGGCGGGTCGGACGCAGCGCGAATACCTCCGGGTGAGATACGCTGTAATCCCGTGGTGGATAAATCTGAAACGGTCGTTACCAAGCATATTTTTGTCACGGGTGGAGTCGTCTCCTCCCTGGGTAAGGGCCTCACCGCCGCCAGTTTAGGCAACCTCCTCACCTCTCGTGGGCTGCGGGTTGTGATGCAGAAACTCGATCCGTACCTGAACGTTGATCCAGGCACGATGAACCCTTTCCAGCACGGCGAAGTGTTCGTCACGGATGATGGCGCCGAGACCGACCTCGACATCGGTCACTACGAGCGCTTCCTTGATATCAATCTCAGCCAGGCGGCGAACGTCACCACCGGCCAGATCTACTCACAGGTCATCGCAAAGGAGCGCCGAGGCGAGTACCTGGGCGACACCGTGCAGGTCATTCCGCACATCACGGACGAGATCAAGCGTCGCATGCGCCTTCAGGCGAGCGACCTGCCCCAGCCGGATGTCATCATCACCGAGATCGGCGGCACGGTAGGCGACATCGAGAGCCAGCCGTTCATCGAGTCCGCTCGTCAGGTGCGCCACGAGCTCGGCCGTAAGAATGTCTTCTTCGTGCACGTGTCGCTCGTGCCGTTCATGAATGCGTCGGGGGAGCAGAAGACCAAGCCCACCCAGCATTCCGTCGCTGCGCTGCGATCCATCGGTATCCAGCCGGATGCCCTCGTGCTCCGCTCGGACCGCCCGGTCTCCGAGTCCAACAAGCGCAAAATCGCACTCATGTGCGACGTCGATGAAGCTGCCGTCGTCAACGCGATCGACGTACCGAGCATCTACGACATCCCGACCATGCTGCACGATCAGGGTCTCGATTCGTACATCATCGACCAACTCGGGCTCGAGGCCGGAGAAGTCAACTGGGACGGCTGGCGTGAACTCCTGAACGTCGTGCACGATCCGAAGTTCGAGGTCACAATCGGACTGGTCGGCAAGTACATCGACCTGCCCGACGCGTACCTCTCGGTTACCGAAGCACTCAAGGCCGGCGGGTTCGCCCACAACGCCAAGGTCAACCTGCGCTGGGTGCCATCGGACGAGTGCGAGACCCCGGAGGGCGTCGCTCGACACCTCTCGGACCTCGATGGCATTTGCGTGCCGGGTGGTTTCGGGATCCGCGGCATCGAGGGCAAACTCGCTGCCCTGAAGTTCGCACGAGAGAACCAGATTCCTTCGCTCGGCCTGTGCCTTGGCCTGCAGTGCATGGTCATTGAATACGCGCGCGACGTCGTCGGGCTCGCGGGTGCATCATCGACTGAGTTTGACCCGGACACCCTCTACCCGGTCATCGCGACCATGGCGGAGCAGGTCGACATCCTGGCATCCGGTGACATGGGCCACACGATGCGGCTGGGCCTGTACGAGGCCGCACTCGCCTCTGGTTCGCTCGTTGAGGAGCTCTACGGTGCTCCGACGGCGTCCGAACGCCATCGTCATCGCTACGAGGTCAACAACTCGTACCGAGAGCAGCTGGCGGATGCCGGGCTCGTGTTCTCGGGAATCTCGCCCGACCGCACGCTCGTCGAGTACGTCGAGCTGCCACGTGACGTGCACCCGTTCTATGTCGGTACGCAGGCTCACCCGGAGTTGCGCTCGCGGCCAAACCACGCGCATCCTCTGTTCCGCGGACTGGTCGGCGCCGCCCTCGAGCGCCAGCAGGCGAGCCGGTTGTTCGAGGTTGCGGAGCCTGCCGATGTCTGAGCTCCTCGCCGATGAGCCGTCGAATCCGCTGATCGTCTCGTCGGAGATCGTATTCAAGGGCAAGGTGTGGGACATCCGCAGCGAAGTCTTCGACTACGACAACCAGGAACTTACCCGCGAGTTCACGGATCACTCTGGCGCCGTTGCCGTGCTGGCGGTCGACGACCACGGCAGGGCGTTGCTGATCCAGCAGTACCGGCATCCGATTCGCATGCGCGACTGGGAGATTCCGGCCGGCCTTCTCGACGTCGACAACGAAGATCCGCTGGATGCTGCGAAGCGCGAGCTCGAAGAAGAGGTCGATCTCGTCGCTTCCGAGTGGACCGATATCGTCGACTTCTACAGCTCCCCGGGCGGCAGCAACGAACTGATCCGGGTGTACCTGGCCACAGGGCTCAGCGCGTCAAGCAAGCCGTTTGAGCGCGTCGACGAGGAGGCGCACATCGTCAAACGGTGGGTGGCGCTCGACGAGATCGTCGCCGCGGTTCTCGACGGCCGGCTGAAGAACTCGATCCTCGCTATCGCGGTGCTGGCCGCTCATGCTCGAGGCTGAATACTCGCTTGAGAAAAGCCTCGACAGATATCTGAGGCATGTCGCTATCGAGCGCGGACTCGCGGTCAACACGGTCGAGGCTTATCGGCGGGACCTCACCGCATACCTTGCGTCGCTCGCGGCCCGCGGAATCGTGAGCCCCGCAGCGATCGGCTCGAACGACGTTTCGACATTTGCGAGAGAGCTGCGCTCACGGGCGGAATCTCCGCTGACCGCGTCGTCGACGGCGCGGATGCTGTCCTCAGTGCGTGGATTTCACCGGTACCTGCTTGACGAGGGACAAGTCGAAACGGATGTCGCTGCCGACACCACTCCGCCCAAGCTGGCGAGCCGGCTACCCAAGGCGATTTCCATCGAGCAGATGGCGGCGGTCCTGGCCGCGGCGCAGGGCGACACCCCACAGGCGCTGCGGGACAGCGCGCTCCTCGAGCTTCTTTACGCGACCGGTGCGCGTGTCTCGGAGGCGATTGACCTGAATGTCGATGACGTGATCGAGGGCGACATCGTGCGGCTGTTCGGCAAGGGCGGCAAACAGCGCATCGTGCCGCTCGGCAGCTACGCTCGCACCGCCATCGACGCCTATCTCGTGAGGGCGCGACCGAGCCTCTCGGCTCGGGGCGCATCCACTCCCGCGTTGTTTCTCGGCGTGCGCGGTCAGAGGGTGTCTCGACAGAACGCCTGGCTGATCATCAGGGCGGCGGCCAGGCGCGCAGACCTCGGCATCGAGATCTCGCCCCACACGTTCCGTCATTCTTTCGCCACGCACCTGCTATCGGGCGGAGCGGACGTGCGAGTGGTGCAGGAGCTGCTAGGCCACTCATCGGTGGCGACGACGCAGCTTTACACGCTTGTCACCGCAGACACGCTGCGGGACATGTACACCACGGCGCACCCGCGCGCCCGTTGAGCCTCACATGTGACGAGTTAAACCCTCTACCTGAGGTCGAGGTGAGAGCGTCTCGTCCGCGCGTGTGAAGCGGGGGCCGGTGCTGCACGCGCCGTAAACTTTCCCCATGACGACGAAGCGGGACAACTCGACCGTACTCACCGGTCTTGAGCCACCTCGCATGGGAATCACCGGGCGTCCGCTGAGGGAATTCCCCGAACCGCGGCCGCTCAGGGGCCACGGGCCCGCCCGCATCATCGCTCTGTGCAACCAAAAGGGCGGCGTCGGCAAAACCACGACGACGATCAACTTCGGTGCGACGCTCGCGGAATACGGTCGCAAGGTTCTCGCGATCGACTTCGACCCGCAGGGCGCACTGTCTGCCGGGCTTGGCGTTCCCAACCACGACGTGACCACGATCTACGACCTCCTGTTGGGTGGAGTCAAAGACACCGCGTCGGCGATCATCCACACGTCCATCCCCGGGCTCGACGTGATCCCGGCCAACATCGACCTGTCTGCAGCCGAGGTCAACCTGGTCAACGAGGTTGCGCGCGAGCAGATTCTCTCGCGGGTTCTGCGACAGGTGGTCAACGACTACGACGTCATCCTGATCGATTGTCAGCCCTCGCTCGGGCTCCTCACCGTCAACGCGCTCACTGCTGCGCACGGCGTGCTCATCCCGCTCGAGTGTGAGTTCTTTGCGCTTCGCGGCGTCGCGCTGCTGGTCGAAACCATCGACAAGGTTCGGGACCGCCTGAACCCGGCGATCCAACTTGACGGCATACTGGCGACGATGTACGACGGTCGCACGCTGCACGCGCGGGAGGTACTCGAGCGCGTTGTCGAGACGTTCGGCAACGAGGTGCTCGAGACCGTGATCAGCCGCACGGTGAAATTCCCGGATGCGAGCGTCGCGGGCGCGCCCATCACGACTTTCGCGCCAGACCACCCGGCCGCCGAGGCGTATCGCCAGCTCGCCCGAGAGTTGATCTCCCGTGGCGCCGTCGCCTAACAGCGCGGCTGAGTCGGAGTTATCGGGCGAGGGTCCGGCCGAGACGCCCGGATTCTCGGTGAGTCTCTCGAACTTCAGCGGGCCGTTCGATCTGCTCCTCTCTCTCATCTCCAAGCATGAAATGGATATCACCGAGGTGTCGCTGAGCAAGGTGACCGATGAGTTCATCTCGTACCTGCGCGGGCTCGATTCCGCGGCAGAACTCGATCAGGCCACCGAGTTTCTCGTTGTTGCCGCCACGCTGCTCGACCTCAAGGTGGCAGGGCTGCTGCCGCAGGGCGAGCTCGTGGACGCCGAGGATGTCGCGCTGCTCGAGGCAAGAGACCTCCTGTTCGCGCGCCTTCTGCAGTACCGAGCCTTCAAAGAGGTCGCGCAGTGGTTCTCCGGCAACATGGAAGCCGAGTCGACGCGACACTACCGCTCCGTCCGGCTCGAAGAGAAGTACCGAAAGCAGACGCCGGAACTGGTGTGGACGGTCACGGTCGAGGACTTCGCAGCCCTCGCCGCTCTGGCTTTCGCACCGCGCGAGCTGCCCACTGTGGGAATGGACCATCTTCACGCGCCGCTGATCAGCATCCGGGAGCAAGCCGCACACGTCGTCGCGCTGCTTCGTCGTGGCGAACCGATGAGCTTCCGGCAGCTGATCGCCGGCGCAGACGAGATGGGCGTCATTGTCGCTCGCTTCCTTGCGGTACTCGAGCTCTACCGCCAGGGTTCGATAGCGTACGACCAGATCGAGCCCCTTGGCGAACTCACTCTGCACTGGACGGCAGAACACTGGAATGATGACAGCCTCGCAAACCTGGGAAGTGATTACGATGCCTGAACTCGAGAGAAGCCTCGAAGCGATATTCATGATTGCCGACGAGCCTCAAACCCTTGTTGCGCTCGCGACGGCCCTCGGCGCCCCGATCCCCGCAGTTCGGCAGTCGATCGAACGCCTCGTCGCCGACTACGACGGCGTCGATTCCACGGTGCAGCGAGGATTCGAACTGCGCGAGGTCGGCGGCGGCTGGCGCATCTACGTTCGAGACGAGTTCGACGAAGTGGTGCGCGATTTCGTCCTCACGCAGAATCCGACCAAACTGTCTCAGGCCGCACTCGAAACGCTCGCGGTGATCGCATACAAGCAGCCGATCAGCCGTGGCTCGATCGCATCGATTCGGGCCGTGAACGTCGACTCGGTGGTGCGTACGCTGCTCGGTCGCGGCCTGATCACCGAGGCATTCACGGATGTCGAGACTGGCGCCATCCACTACGAAACTTCGGATCTCATGCTTACGCAGCTCGGCATCAACTCGATTGATGAGCTTCCCCACATCTCACCACTGCTCGCCGATGGCTCAGAGGGCTTCGATGACCTTCGATAGCGATGCGAACCAGGAAGGCGAGCGTCTTCAGAAGGTGATGGCCGCCGCAGGTGTCGCCAGCCGACGTGTTTCCGAAGATCTGATCGCCGCGGGGCGGGTCGAAGTGAACGGGGAAGTCGTTACTGAGCCCGGTCGTCGGGTGCGCGCGGGTACCGATCTCGTTGCCGTCGACGGCATCGCCATCCAGCTCGACACGACCCGCAGGTACCTCATGTTGAACAAGCCGGTCGGCATCATCAGCTCGCTGTCGGACGAAAACGGAAAACCGGATCTCTCTCGTTACGCCCGCAACTACGAGGAGCGCCTGTTCAACGTGGGTCGCCTCGACGCGCAGACGAGCGGGCTTCTCATTCTCACCAACGATGGCGAACTCGCGCAC
>JAUZFR010000198.1 GCA_030840335.1 Actinomycetota bacterium
GCTGATTGTCAGGGGAGGCAGCGTGGAGCTGATCTCGCAAACCGCTAACCCTCCGCGCATCCTGAACTGGGCGTTTGGACTCGCCTCGCTCGTCGGCGCGTTTGCACAGGGATTCGCGCTCGGGCAGCTGACGTCTCCTGCCCACATCGTCGATGGGGCATATACGGGCACGGACAGCGGATTCCCGTGGTACTCGGTCATCCTCGGGGCCACAGTGACTCTCGGGTACACAGCCCTTGGTTACTCGTACCTCAAGCACAAGAGCGAGGGCATGCTTCACGACACCGCGGCACGTCGGGGCGGGCTCGTGGCGCTCGTGACCGTGGTTTTCGCGGCGGCGAGTCTCGTCGCGATCGAAGGCACTGCGGCTCCGTTGAATCTCGGTACGCCCGGAAGAGCCGTGGCGTTCTGGGGCCTCATGGCCTTCGCCGTCGTCGGCGCGGCCACGGCCGCGCTGAACTTCTGGCGCAGGACCGATGCCCATCCGTTGGCTGACGTGCTTCCGTTCGCCGGCCTTGTCGTCACCACGGTCGCGACGCTGCTGGCGTTCACGGTGTCGCACTACCCGGTGCTCGTTCCACCGGCGCTGACCGTTTCATCGGCTGCGGGCCCGTACAACACGATGGTGTTTCTGCTGGTCGGGGTTGGGCTCAATATCCCGCTGGTCATCTTCTACCACTGGTTCGCACACCGCACGTTCCGTGGCAAATTCCGAACGCCCGAAGTACGGGATGCACGCACACCGACCCTGACAGGAGCAAGTCATGAGCGCTAAGCAGCCCCACGACGTGAAGCCGCGTCGGAGTGCACCGGCTCGGGTGTTCAGCGGCATCGGCATCGGCATCCTGGGATTTGTCCTGTACTGGGTGTGCGACGGATTGTTCGATGGATTCCCGAAGTACAACACGTACTTTTGGACCTGGTTCGTTGTGATCGCCCTGGTCTTATTCGGGGCATTTGTGTGGATACGCGATGAGCGCCGACACCGTGACGACGACGACGACTAGGCCTTCGCGGAAGCACCGCGCGCACACCGACAGCGAGACCTGGCTTGACGACGTCGCGGGGCCGGGCAGGCGGTTCTTCGCCTCGTCGGGCAACTTGCTCGTGGCAGTCGGTGTGCTCCAGGCCGCTCAGTGGGCGGGCGTCGCGCTGGTAGTGCAGGGGGCGCTGCAGCATCAGGCTGGATCATTCGGTTGGGGCATCCTTGTCATGCTCCTCGGCGGCCTCGCCGCCGCCGCCGTGGGCCGGGCGTCTGACCGGGCGGCGTTCGCAGGCCGAGCGGCCGTGGCTCAGGCGATTCGCCAGAGCCTGATCGGGGCGCTCATGCCTGATCGCGCCAGAAGGATGGCCGGTGAGCCTGCCGCCGCGGCGCACGCCGTGATCGAACTCGCAGACGAAGTGGCCGATTTCCATGCCACGGCGATCCCCCTGCGACGCCAGGCACCCGCGAGCATGGTCATCATCCTCGTGGCCATCGGCATTGTGCACTGGCCAGCCGCGATCGTGCTGGTCATCTCCACGGCGCTCATTCCGCTGAACATGAAGCTGGCAGGCATATTCGCCCAGGATGGCAACGATCGCCACCTGGTGGCGATGCAGCGGATGGGTGCCGTCGTGCTCGACAGCTTCCGTGGGCTGCACACCCTGGTATCACTCGGCGCGGTCGCCCGCCGTCGCGAAGACATCTCGATCGCCTCCGCCGACCTGACAAAGGCAAACCTGGATGTGCTCAAGCGCGCGTTCCTCTCGGGCGCCGTCATGGACATCGTCGTCACGTTCTCCATGGCAGTCAACGCGACGTACATCGGCCTGTCGCTGCTGCACTACGTTTCGGTCCCCGGGGCCCCGCCGCTCACCCTGTTCGCCGGACTGCTCGCACTCGTGCTCTGCCCGATGTACTTCAGCCCGCTACGCCGCTCTGCCGCGGCATTTCATGATCGCGAGCGCGCCGGTTCAGCGGCCACCGTCATCCACGGCATGCTCGCGGATGCCGATGGGGAGAACGTCGAGGCGTCGGTTGCGGCCGAGTGGTCCGCACTCGAGGCGCCGGTGGGAGTATCGCTCGAAAACGTCACAGCCCGGGGCGGGGAGCGCGTGGTGTTCACCGTCGACCGACTGCACGCCGAACCCGGACTGTGGACGGCAATCACCGGCATCTCCGGCGCGGGCAAGACCACCCTGCTTTCCATCATCGCGGGGCTTCGGCCAACCGTGGGCTCCGTGACCTGGGTGCGCGACGACCTCATCGGAACAGACCACTTCGCATCCGCGCCGGTCGTCGGAGCCTGCGCGTGGATCGGCCAGTCGACAGTCATCGTCGAAGACACCCTGGCGGCAAACATCCGTCTCGGTCGTCACGACGCGAGCGACGAAGACGTGCTTCACGCCGCAGAGGCCGCGGGCCTTGGCGCGGTGATCGACCGGGTGGGGCTCGACGCGGTGATCGGCGACGGCGGGTGGGGTATTTCCACTGGCGAGGCGCGCAGGGTGGCAATCGCTCGCGCCGTCCTGTCGCGGTCGCGGCTGTGGATCCTCGACGAGCCAACCTCGCATCTCGATGCCGCGACCGAACAGCAGGTGTTGGATGCGCTGGTCACCGCCAGCCGAGGAAGCACGGTCATCGTTGCGACGCACTCCCGCCGGGTCATCGAACGTTCCGACACAATCTGGCGAATAGACGAGGCACGAGTCCGGGCGCTCGAAGGGTCGGTGATAACGTCATGACCGCGCTTGCCAATGCCCGAACGACATCAGGTTCCGACGAGGCAGAGGAACGCCGGCGGCCTGCGCGGCTTTCGCGTCTGGCCGTGGGCGGACTCGCGCTTGCGGTACTCGCAGAGACCGGATCACTGGGCTTGCTCGGCCTGTCCGGTTGGTTCATCGCCGCCTGCGCCGTCGCCGGGGCGACGCTCTTCAGCACCTTCTCCTACATCGCGCCGAGCGGTGGCGTCCGCAGCTTCGCTTTGCTTCGCATCGGCGCGAGTTATGGCCAGCGCATTGTTCAGCACGCCGCCGTGCTCCGCGTTCTTGGCAAGATCCGACTGCAGTTCTTCAACGATGCCGCGCTGGTCACATCACGGCGCTCCCGTCCCCTCCGCGACGGCAGCGTACTCGATCGGGCCCTGAACGACACCGAGACCGAGAGCATGTCGCTCATCACGGTGATTTCGCCGCTGACGGTCTTCGTCGTCACCGGGACGGCCAGCGTGCTCGTCGCGGCTATGGTGAGTCCGCCCGCTGCCGCCGTCCTTGCCGCGGGCGCGCTCGCATCGATCCTTCTCTCCTGGAACGCGGTTCGCCACAGGAGTGACGACGTCGTTCGTGGTGCGGCTCGCGCAGAACTCGTGACCGCGATTGATGCCTGGCCCGAGCTCGTGTCCCTTGGCGCGGCAGACCGCCTGGTCGCCCGCAGCAGTCAGGCTGTGGGACGACTCGCCGGTGAGCAGGCGAGGTCGAATCGTCGCGAGACGAGCATACGGTCTTCTGCCGCAGCGCTCGCAGTGGTCGCACTCGCACTCGCCGCCGGAGCGAGCGTGCTCATCGATCGCGTTGGCGCTCCCAGCGTCGCGCTGGTTCTGCTCCTGGGAACCGGAATGCTCGGGGTCGCCGGTCGCGCGGGGGAAGCCTTCGATGCGTTGGCCGCGGTGCGGGCGGCTCGCAATCGCCGAGTGGGTTTGCTGGCGTCCGGCACTCTCGACGAGGTCGGACTTCCTGCGATCTCGGTGGTGGTCGACGATCACGGCATGCGGTTCGACGGCTATCGCCTTCCCGAAGGGGTTTTGCGCGTCGGGGAACGCATCCTTTCTGCGAACCTCGACCGAGGCAGCACACTCGTCGTGACCGGCCCCTCCGGCAGCGGCAAGACGACGTTCCTCGACTCGTTGGCTGACGCGCTCGGAAACGACGCCGTACAGGTTCCCATCGATGACCACATCTTTACGGGCACCGTGGCATCGAACCTGCGTCTCGCCTTTCCGGAGGCGAGCGATGAGCAACTCGTCGGAATTCTGGGTCAGATGCGATTGACCGCCGTGGGGATCAACCCGTCGACACTGGTGGGCGTCGGGGGTCGCGCACTTTCCGGTGGCGAGCAAACCCGACTTCGACTGGCACGTGCAGTGCTCGCCCAGCCGCGGGTGCTCATCGCGGACGAACCTGTGGCTGGGCTCGATGACAGCACGGCTCACGCCGTGCTGCAACTACTGCGCACGATCCTTCCGGATGCCGTCCTCGTGCTGTCGTTGCACTATCTGGATCAGACCGTGCGCGATGCACTCGGAGATGTGCAACTTCTTCAACTCGACTAGCACGCCGGGTCGACGTCAGGACCTTTGACCCTTCCCCGGAAATCGCGGGTGTCGAAGACTGTAGAAATGATTGAGAAGCAGACGACTGGATCCACGACGACGAGCGCGGCCGACAATGGTGTGCGCATTCTCGGAGAAGACGAATGCTGGAGGCTTCTGGCTGAGTCGAAGCTCGGTCGTTTCGCGGTGAAATTCGGCGACGGAGTCGACGTGTTTCCCGTCAACTACCTCACGCGCGGTCGCGAGTTGTTTTTCCGCAGCGCGCCCGGCTCGAAGCTCATGGATCTCACGCGAGAACCGCGGATTGCGTTCGAGATTGACGGTGAGCATGCCCGACATGTGTGGAGCGTAGTGGTGCACGGAACCGCGCACCGACTGGGAACGGACCACGAAATCGAAGAGTCAGGCATCCAATCACTGGAGACCTGGCACCCAAGCGAAAAGTTCAACTACGTGCGGATCAGCCCAGAGAGCGTTACGGGGCGCAGCTTCGCCAAATCGCAATTTATCTGACCTGGTGAGGGTAACCTCGACCCGTGACGCACCAGCTCACGCGCGACCAGGCCCGCCGCATCGCGGTGCGGGCGCAACTGTTGGATGCCGATCGCCCTGGCGATGTCATCGAGGTCGCCGAGCAGCTCGGCGCGATCAAGATTGATCCGACCGCGACCATCGCCCCGGCCGAGCACACCATCGCCTGGTCGCGGATCGGCCAGGGCTATGACCCGATCCAACTATCAAAGGCGGTCGAGTCGGACCGGCTCCTGTTCGAATTCGACGGCAGCTTCCGACCGGTGAGTCTGCTGCCACTCATGCTCCCTGCCATGCGGCGCTGGCCTCGCCGGCCGAGCAGTCGGGAGTGGCTCGAGGCGAACGACCGCTTCCGAACCGAGGTTCTGGCCCGACTCCGCGCGGAGGGACCGCTTCTGGCGACCGACATCCCGGACAC
>JAUZFR010000211.1 GCA_030840335.1 Actinomycetota bacterium
GGGAACAGCTCCTGCTTCAGCGTGGTAAGCGAGATGACGCCGAATACACCAATGACGATCGTGATGAGAGCAATGAGTGCACGGTTGCGCAGACTGAAGACCGACAAAAGATGCATTGTTTGAGTATCTCAGCGTGCAACAGGGGGTCACGTACTCCTACGGGAGCACGTTCCTCACGATTTCATGTGTATTAGACGACGGCTGCGAGGTATCCGGTTTCGGGAACCGGGTAGCGCCCAACGACCTGCCAGGCCCGCTGCAGAGCGGCCACCGCGCGATCGAGCTCGTCCGCTGAATACGAGAATGGGATGCGCAGGAATCGCTCGAACGCCCCGTCGATTCCAAATCGCGGGCCGGCAGCGAGCAGCAGCCCTTCGTTGCGGGCGGCGAGCGTGAGCTGCGAACTCACGGCGCTCCCGAGGTTCACCCACGCGGTCAGCCCCCCGGGAACCTGGGGCACCTGCCACTCGGGGAGTTGCTCGGCGAGCAGGGCGAACAGGTGATCGCGACCGGCGCGAAGTTGCAGCCGACGCGTTTCAAGGATCGAGTCGTACTGCTTCAAGAGGCTCGTGACGATCAGCTGCTCGAGGATCGGGGTACCGAGGTCGCCCGAGTTTCGAGCTCGCACCAGCCGCTGGATGACCGGCCGCTCGGCGCGGATCCATCCGACTCGCACCCCTCCCCACACGGTCTTGCCGACCGAGCCGACCATGATCGGTCGGGAGCCGGCGGTTCCGTGGATCGCGAACGGCGGTTGCGCGGGAACGTCGTCGATCGCGAGCTCTGCCATCGTCTCGTCCGCGACCAGAGTCGTGCCCGCGGCGGTCGCAAGGTCGACCACGCGCGCTCGGAGCGACTCTGACATCGTCAGCCCGGTCGGATTGTGGAAGTCGGGCATCAGGTATCCGAGGGTCGGGCTCGTGCGCTGGATGACCTGCTCGAAGCCTGCCTCGTCCCAGCCGTCCTGCGTGCTGACGCTCACCCCGACGAGCCGGGCGCCGCTGTCGCGGAGGGCTTCCATCGCATGCGGGTAGCTTGGCGTTTCGACGAGCGCGCGGTCGCCGCGAGCAAGCAGTGCTCGAGAGATCAGCGCGATCGCATGCTGCGCTCCGATCGTGATCATGATCTCGTCCGGGTGAGTCGGGAGCCCGCGCGCGGTGTAGCGGGCGGCGAGTGCCTCGCGCAGCATCGGTAGTCCGATCGGATCGAAGCCGGACGTCCCGAGGTGCGCCGGCAGTTGCGCCGCAGCTTCGGTCGCCGCATCGATCAGCGCGGGTATCGCCGGAAGCGCCGCCTTGCTCATGTCGAGCACGCCGGGTCCGCCCTCAGCGGCCGCGCGCCCCTCCCGAAACGGAAGCCTCGCTATGCTGCCCGAGCCGCGAATGCTCTCGAGGTAACCGCCACGGCGAAGGTCTCCGTAGGCGGCGGTGATCGTGGTGCGACTCACGTTCAACTGGCTGGCGAGATCGCGTTCGGCGGGGATGCGAGTGCCGAGCGGGATGCGCCCATCCAGCAGCAGCAGCCGGATGCGATCCGCGAGCGCCGCATAGGCCGGGCGAACGTCGTCGTCGCGCCAGGCATCCAACAGGAGACCAAGTGAGCGCGCGGAGATCAGCGTCATAAGGCCACTTTACGACGATTGGCGTCTTGCAAGAAGGCCAATTTGAGAATTGGATACAGGTATGTCTTCGCGCCTCATCCTCGCTCGCCGCATTGCCCAACTGCTCGTCGGGCTGTTTCTCTACGGAATCGCCATCTCGATGATGGTGCGCGCGGCCGTCGGAATTGCGCCATGGGATGTTCTGACGCAGGGCATCTCGAAACAGACCGGCGTTTCGTTCGGGTTGCTCACGAACCTCATCGGCGTGGTCGTGCTGCTGTTCTGGATTCCCATCCGGCAGAAGCCCGGTATCGGAACCGTTCTCAATGTTCTGCTCATCGGACCGAGCGCGCAGCTGGGGCTTGCGCTGATCCCGGCGCAGCACATCCTGTGGGTGCAGATCCTGCTGTTCGCGGGCGGACTCGTGCTCCTGGCGATCGCGACCGGTCTCTACATCGGCGCGCGTTTCGGGCCGGGGCCGCGCGACGGCCTGATGACCGGCCTCCACCGCCGCACGGGATGGAAGCTGTGGATCGTCCGCACCGGCATCGAGGTCACGGTGCTGCTCATCGGGTGGGCGCTCGGCGGCAACTTCGGTGTCGGCACGGTGGCGTTCGCACTACTCATCGGCCCAATGGTCAACTTCACGATCCCGCGATTGATGGTTCCGCCAGCGCTCACTGCCCCTGCGGCGGAGAGAAATTCCACCGCAGAGGCAGCCGCGTAGAGCGGGTCTACGCGAGCGAGTGCTCGGCGTAATACACGAACGCCTCGCGAACGAACTCGGCGCCATCCCGGCCACCGTAGTTCGCCGCGAACCGCGGGTCGCCAACGTACATGTCGCCGTATCCGACGAGACGCCTGGCCGTGATCGCACCCCCGGTGACGGGCGACGACAGGTTCAGCCAGTCGACGTGACGGGCAACGATCGCCTGCACGTCGTCGCTGTCGGACGCAGCGCCGCCCGAACGCGCGGATGCATAGTCGGCCGCAATCGCGACGTGCTGCGCCGTGAATGCTGCCTTCTCTTCATCCGACTTGGAGCGCCACCACTGGTCGCTCCTCGTGTACGCATCCTTGCCCCAGCGCTGCTCGACCTCGGCCTGGTACGTCGTGTGGTCGAATCCATCAAACATTTCTTCTGCCATGAGTTGTTCACCTCCTTTCAATTTACGAATCGTGAGCGCGACGCTGGCGATCTGCCGGTCGAGCCTGGTCTTTTCCTGCGCAAGAAGCTGAAGGTGTGAAACGAGCGCGTGCGCGTCGTCGGTTTCGCCCTGCATCACCTCGACGATCGAGGGGATGCCGAGGCCGAGCTCACGCAGCAGGAGGATGCGCTGTAGCCGAGTGAGCGCATCCTCGTCGTAGTAGCGGTACCCGTTCGCGCCAATTCGACTCGGCTGCAGCAACCCGGCTTCGCCATAGTGCCGCAGCGTTCTCGAGGTCGTTCCAGCGATCCGAGCAATGTCCTGTATAGACCATTCCACGTGTCGGCCTCCCTTAGTGTTTCACGCTACAAGTTGACGCAGCGTCAATGTCAACATCCGCAGAGCGAAGCAGTGATTGCGCCCTGGCGGACCATATGCACCCGGTCGCGCACGCGCAATCGGTTCGGCGGGGCGCAATCACCTGGCGCTCGCACAGAAGACAGCTCGTCAAGAAATAGTTGCGCGATTCGCAAACGCGATATATCGTGAGTTTTCGGAGACGCGATATATCGCGAGTTGCGATCATTCACCATCTGCGGCAGTTCAAACCAACCAAACGGCGGATGCCCGCCCAGGCGAACAAAGGAAACGTAATGGCACAGGAGAAGTGGCTCATCGACGGTCCCAAGGTGATCGACATCGGGAACGTCCGCACATTGAAGGTCGGGCTGATCGCCGGCCAGGTTGACATCGTTGGTCACGACGAGCCGACCGCCCGCATCGAGGTCCACTCGGTCAGCGGCAAGGAACTACGCGTCAGCGTTGACGGCGACTCCCTCGAGATCGATCACCCCCAGCTAAGGTGGGACAACTTCATCGAAGTGTTCCGTACCTTTCGTGGGTCGGCGCGTGCGGATGTGAGCATCATGGTGCCGCGCGACATCGCCCTGAAGTTCGGTGTCGTCAGCGCCGGCGCACTCATTTCCGGGTTGACCGAAGACGCGACGGTCTCGACCGTCAGCGGTGACGTCGTCATCGACGGGGTTTATGGCGACCTCGCACTCAACGCGGTCAGCGGTGAGATAGCGGTGCGCAATCACTACGGCAACATCACCGCCCACACCATCAGCGGTGACATCACCGCGAATGGCGAAGTGATGAAGTTCAACTCCGACAGTGTCAGCGGCGATGTGTTCCTCGACTTCAAGGGCTCGCCCGACGAGATCCGCGTCAACACCGTCAGTGGAGACGTCACTGCTCGCCTTGAATCCGGCCATGGCGCCCAGTACAAGATCAACACGATCAGCGGACGACTCCAGCTGGACGACTCCGAGATCACCGGCGTGCGCGGCAGCTACAACGGAAAGTACGGAACGCTCGACCGCTCCTGGCTCGAGTTTCGCGCGAATACCGTCAGCGGCAACATTGCGGTACTTCACTCTGCCGTATCGGAAAGCGCGAGGTCATGACTCCCGTCTTCGGCCATGGCCACCTGCGGCTCTATCTGCTGAGCCTCCTGGACGAATCGCCCAAGCACGGGTACGAACTCATTCAGGCGCTCGGTGATCGGTTTGGCGGCACGTACATTCCGAGCGCGGGAACGATCTATCCGCGACTGGCGAAACTCGAGGAAGAAGGTCTCGTCACGAAACTCGCAGACGGCCGCAAGACCGTCTACTCCATCACAGACGCCGGTCGGCTCGAATTGACTGACAGAGAGAGCGAACTCGGTGGTATCGAGGATGAGGTCACCGATTCCGTCCGTCGGCTCGCCAACGAGGTTCGCACGTCCGTCAACGACGCGATGAAGACCCTCCGTGCCGACCTTGCATCGGCCGCCCGCGACGCGAGGCATGACGCAAGGGAAGCCGGGCGCAGCGGTCGCGACGACTCCACCGGCGTGCGCGTGGAGAGCAGAAGCCAGCTGCAGCAAGCCGAAGTCGCCATCTCGATGTTCCGGCACCAGATGCGTTCCGAACTACGCAAACAGGTCGTCACCGGAGACCTCGCCGCCGAAACCGTCGACCTCCTTCGCTC
>JAUZFR010000035.1 GCA_030840335.1 Actinomycetota bacterium
GGAACCCCGCTGGTCGTCGCAACGAAGTCGATCACCGGAGAGGGTCGGGTTCTGGGTGTCGTCTACCTGAAGGACATCGTGAAGACCGGGCTCGCGCAACGGTTCGCCGAACTGCGGCTCATGGGCA
The DNA here is from genome assembly GCA_030840335.1 of Actinomycetota bacterium. Classification (GTDB taxonomy): domain Bacteria; phylum Actinomycetota; class Actinomycetes; order Actinomycetales; family Microbacteriaceae; genus Galbitalea. Next base: position 128 of record JAUZFR010000035.1, read on the forward strand.
TCCGCACCGTCATGATCACGGGTGACAACCCGCTCACCGCCAAGGCGATTGCGACCGAGGCCGGAGTCGACGACTTCCTCGCTGAGGCGACGCCTGAGGACAAGCTCGCCCTGATTCGCAAGGAGCAGGAGGGCGGAAACCTGGTCGCGATGACGGGTGACGGCACCAACGACGCACCCGCACTCGCCCAGGCGGATGTCGGGCTCGCGATGAACACCGGAACCTCCGCAGCTAAGGAGGCCGGCAACATGGTCGACCTCGACTCCGACCCGACGAAGCTCATCGACATCGTTCGCATCGGAAAGCAGCTGCTCATTACTCGTGGTGCGTTGACGACCTTCTCGATTGCGAACGACGTGGCGAAGTACTTCGCCATCATCCCGGCAATGTTCGCTGGGGTGTTCCCCGGCCTCGCGTTGCTCAACATCATGGGGTTGCACACGCCAGCCTCGGCGATCCTGTCGGCAGTGATCTTCAACGCGATCATCATCGTGATCCTGATCCCGCTGGCTCTTCGGGGCGTGAGTTACAAGGCAACTGCCGCGTCTCACATCCTCAACCGCAACCTGCTCATCTACGGCGTCGGCGGCATCATTGCTCCCTTCATCGGCATCAAGCTGATCGACCTCCTCGTCAGCCTCATCCCCGGCTTCTAGTAACAATCTAAATTGAAGGAACAATCATGAGTTCGCAACGCACGGCGGCCCGCCAGTTCTGGGTTGCCATCCGCGCAATGGTGATTTTCACCGTCGTTTTGGGGGTCGCCTACACGCTGGTCATCACCGCACTGGGGCAGCTCGTGCTGCCGTGGCAGTCAAATGGATCGCCAGTCAGCTTCGATGGAAAGACCGTCGGCTCGGCTCTTATCGGCCAGTCATTCACCGACAAGAAGGGAAACGCGCTGCCCGAGTGGTTCCAGTCGCGGCCGTCCGCGGCCGGTGACGGCTACGACGCGTCGGCGTCGAGCGGCAGCAACTTCGGACCCGAGAACGCCGACCTCATCAAGGCAGTCAAGGAGCGACGCGCCGCAATCGCAAAATCGGATGGCGTGCCCGCCGACAGCATCCCGGTCGACGCGCTCACCACATCCGCGTCCGGACTCGACCCGCACATCAGTCCGGCCTACGCTCTTGAACAGGTGAATCGCATTGCCGACGTTCGGGGCCTGTCACGTACCGTGGTTCGCAACCTTGTCGAGGCACACATGCAGGGTCGCGACCTCGGATACCTTGGGGATCCAACCGTCAATGTGCTCGAACTGAACATTGCCCTGGCGGGGCTGAAGGGGTAGTCGGATGAAGCGAGGGCGACTTCGAGTCCTGCTCGGCGCTGCCCCGGGCGTCGGCAAGACCTACGCCATGCTCGAAGAGGGTGCTCGCCTGCTCCACGAGGGGAAGGATGTGGTCGTGGCGGTCGTGGAGACCCACGACCGCGCGGCCACCGCAGCGATGCTCGAGGGGCTCGAGGTCATTCCTCGCCTGCTCGTCGAACACCGGGGTGTCAGCCTCGCGGAGATGGATGTGGATGCGGTACTGCGCCGCAACCCCGACATCGCGCTCGTCGACGAGCTCGCCCACACCAACGCTCCCGGCTCGGCAAACGAAAAGCGCTGGCAGGATGTCGAGACCCTGCTGGTGGCCGGAATCAACGTGATGTCCACCGTGAACGTGCAACACATCGAGTCGCTTCGGGACGTCGTTGAACAGATCGTCGGTGCCCCGCAGCGCGAGACGATTCCTGATCAAATTCTGCGGGACGCCGACCAGCTCGAAGTCGTTGACCTCGCCCCTGAAGCCCTCCGCGATCGCCTGGCCGAGGGCCACGTCTACCCGGCCGGTCGAATCGATGCGGCTCTCTCGAACTATTTCCGGCTCGGAAACCTGACCGCACTCCGCGAGCTGGCACTGTTGTGGCTGGCGGATGAAGTCGATAGCGCGCTCAAGACCTATCGCACCGAGCACGGCATCGACAGCAAGTGGGAGGCGCGGGAGCGAGTAGTGGTGGCCCTGACCGGCGGCCCCGAGGGCGAGACACTCATTCGCCGAGGCGCCCGGATCGCCGCGCGCTCGGCGGGCGGTGAATTGGTCGTCGTGCACGTGACCCGGCAGGACGGGCTCAGTGAGCGGCATCCCGGCGCCCTCACCGCTCAGCGCGCGTTGACCGAGAAGCTCGGGGGGACCTACCACCAGGTCATCGGCGACGATGTTCCGCGGGCGCTTGTCGAGTTCGCAAAAGCCATGAACGCGACGCAACTCGTCATCGGCGTGAGTCGCCGCGGGCGTATCGCGGCCGCGCTGACCGGGCCGGGAATCGGCACGACGGTCATCCGCGAGTCTGGCGTGATCGACGTGCACATCGTGACTCATGCGGCGGCGGGTGGCCAGTTCACTCTGCCGCGCCTGGGCGGCGCACTCACCTTCCGACGAAGGCTGGGCGGGTTCATCGTCGCGCTGGTTGGCGGGCCGCTCGTCACCTTGCTGCTTGTCTCCCTTCGCACGGCGGATTCGATTACCGCGGACGTGCTGGGCTTTCAACTGCTTGTCGTGATCGTCGCGCTGATCGGCGGGATCTGGCCAGCACTCTTTGCCGCCCTGCTCTCCGGTCTCACGCTCGACTACTTCTTCGTGCTGCC
>JAUZFR010000126.1 GCA_030840335.1 Actinomycetota bacterium
ACATGGTCAGCGCTGCCAGCGACCCACTTCCCCCCGGGATCAGGACCATCCTCACGTCCCACCCGCTGCTTCGGAGACCCTCGCGAACGCGCTGATCGTAAACGTTCCCACCGCTCACGCGATCGGGATCGTCGATCGCGTCGGGGACTACGAAGTACACCGTCGTTCCTGCGGATGCGCTCACACTGACCTCGAGTAACTCGCCCAGGCGATGTGTGATTCGTGGAGCGTGACAGTGATCGATCGCACCTGCTGACTACTGGCGAGAACTCCATCGAGTACGCGTTGTGCCAGGCGATCCGCGATCACCTTGCACAGCACCTCGGTGGTTGTGTTCGCGCCGCCGAATTGCGGGTCGTCGTCGAGGTTGCGATAGGTGAGCGAACCGGTGATCTCGGCGAGCGCGGCCGCCGCCTGCCCGATGTCGACGACGACGCCGCTCGGATCGAGATCTTCTGCCTCGAAGGCGGCGTCGACGATGAACGTGGCGCCGTGCAGTCGCTGCGCGGGCCCGAAGGATTCTCCGGTGAAGCTGTGGGCAATCATCATGTGATCGCGCACCGTTACCGTGAAGGTCATTCTGGTTCTCCCCAATTGATCGTGTGGCAGAGGTCGTCGCGCGATCCGTCGGCGAGGCCCGCCATCACGTCGGGTAGGTCGCGCCACGAGGAATCGGCTGTGAGCAGTGCGTCAAAGGCCGGGTCTTTCAGGAGGTGCAGAGCCAGCTCAAGTCGTTCGCGCGTTGTCCGGTTCGCACGCCGTCTCGTGGCGACGGCGCCGACCTGGCTCGATCGGATCGTCAGTCGGCGCGAATGGAAGTCGGCGCCGAGCATCAGCGTCACCGGGCGATCCCCGTACCAGCTCGCCTCGATCACTTCGCCCTCAGTGACGACTGTTTCGAGTGCGACTTGCAACCCGGCATCCGAACCGCTGGTATTGATCACGATGTCGCGGCCCCGCGGTGCGTCAGCGATGTTGGCGAAGTCCACGCCGAGTTGGTCGGCTACCGCTCGTCGCGCCGGGTTGACGTCGAGCAGCGTGACTTCGACGCCCGGGATGCCGCGAAGGATGCGAGCGACGCAGCAACCGATCATGCCCGCACCGACCACGGACACACGGTCGCCGACAACGGGCGCGGAGTCCCAGAGCACATTAATGGCCGTTTCGACCGCGCCCGCGAGCACGGCGCGGCGGGCCGGGATCCCGTCGGGGACCGGCACGACGGCGTTGGCGGGGACGACAAATGCGGATTGGTGAGGAAAAAGCGTGAAGACGATCTGCCCTACGAGGAATTCCGGCCCCCGTTCCACGACGCCGACGTTGAGGTATCCGTATTTGACAGGCCCGGGAAAGTCACCCTGCTGGAAGGGAGCGCGCATCCGTTCGCGCTCGCTCTCCGGCACGTGTCCGCCGAAGACCGAGACTTCGGTGCCGCGACTGATACCCGTGTAGAGGGTCCTCACGAGCACGTCTCCATCACCAGGTTGCGGGAGCGGTTCGTGGCGGAGCGCGCCGACGCCCGGCATCTCGACCCAGAAAGCGGTGGCCTCGAGCACATTCCCTCGCTTTCGTGAACCTTTGCGACACGGATGACGTGTTAATAGATGGGGTTAACGTAAGAAACGAGATAGGGATGACCAAAGTTCAATCCGCGCCGATCTCTTTGGCTGTCGCGGGAGCAGTAGCCGCGACCCTGCTCGGCGTTGTCGCTGTGTACTGGCACGAGTCGTGGTTGCCGGCGGTGGGATGGCTTGCCGCACTCGGCTACCTGGTGATTTCAAACTTCTTGCTTCTTCGCGGCTTGCAGCGCAGACTCACGAGCCAGTTCGGGTCGGCGAATGTCGTAACGGCGGTGCGCTCAACGCTCGTCGGCGTAATCACTGGAATCGTCGTTGCATCCTTCGTGGCGCCGATACCAGCGGCTCTCCTGGTTGCTCTCGTCGTACCAGCCCTCCTCCTGGACGCGGTGGATGGATGGGTCGCGCGACGCACGAACTCCGCGAGCGAGCTTGGCGCGCGGTTCGATATGGAAGTCGACGCATTCTTATTGCTCGCGCTGAGCGCATACGTCTCGCAGACCTTAGGCGTCTGGGTGTTAGCGATCGGCGTGATGCGGTATGCGTTCGTCGTTGCGGGATGGAACTTTCCGTGGCTGCGTCGACAGCTCCCGTTCCGTTATTGGCGCAAGGTGGTGACGGCCGTGCAAGGCATTGCGTTGACGATCGCCGCGACAGGGTTGCTCCCCGTGTTCGACGTCGTGCTCGTGGCGATTGCGCTCGCGCTGCTCATCGAATCCTTTGGGCGCGATGTGGTCTGGTTAGCGGCGCGATCAGGCCGCGCGGCGCGTTCGGAGGGCGACAGCCGAGGTGACGGCGAGCACGACAACGCCGATCGCGTCGATCACGATCGTCTCCGGCACGAGGGTGAAGCTCCACTTCTCGGTAATGCCGAATAGTCCGACGGTCAACGCAAGCACAAGCGCGAGAAGGCTCGCGATGACGAACAGGAGACTAAGCACCACGGCGAGCTTCAGGAGCCTGCCGTGCAGCGCGAGCATCCCGATCGCCAGAACGATGCCCGCGATGGCGTTGAGAATGAAGAGCACACCAAGAACGCCCCCGACGCCGTCGAAGACAAGGAATAGATGAATCCCGCCGATCGCCAAAAGAACGATCGCACTGAGGATTCGCATGACCCTGAGTAGACCGTGGCTGCGTTCAGACATATGCATACCTGCTTCCGATGTCAGTCTCCATCGGTAGAGACCGTATTACTAGGGAAACGAGCGAGCCGCCGAAAACGTTCAATCGGGGCGCACAGGCAGGGATGAGTCAAGCGCGACGGCGTGCAGCGCGAATCAGTAGGAGAGCGCCCACCAGATACCAGAAGGCACCGAACGCTGAGTAGCCGGCGAGTGTGGTGAGCCCGGTCTTCGGTGCGCTGGCCGTGGCGGCGAAAGAGATGCCGGCGAGCACCGACAGGCCCCCGCTGATGATCATCGGCCACTGCCCACCGACGGGTTTGCGCCGGCGAAGCCCGAGAACTAGCTGGATGGCTCCGCTCGCAAATGCCCACGCCCCGAATACGATCAGTGCTGGCGTCAATGAGGTCAGAGTTGAAATCAGGATTCCGACCGCTGCTATCGCTCCGAACGCAATGTTCAGGTATTGCGGAATGTGTGTCGAGGCCGCTGGCGTCGCGCGGATGTCGAATACCGTCGCGGCCACGTCCCACAACGGGTAGATCGTGAGCAGCACGATCGCGGCGACGGAGGGTTTCGTCTCAGTGGTTAGCGTCGAGGCGAGGACGAACACGAATGTGACCCAGATCACCGAAAAGGCTGCGCGCACGAAGTAGAGCGTGCGAAGCGACAACGCGGTTCGACCCGGTGCGAGTGGTGCGGTGGCTACTGTCATGTTGGGCTCCTCTTGAGGCGCGCGCCAAGCCCGCCACTTTGGACAACGTTGCTGAGCCACAAAACGTTCAACTCCACACACGCCACCAAACAGGCGAAGCCCCTCAAGGTCGCCTACGGCAGGGGGCCGCGCCGCGACAATAGCCCCGCGAATATCGCGTGAAGCAGCGGGAGAGCAGACACGGCCATAAGAACCGTTCCAAACACAACATTCTCGGGACGAAGCAGGATGCCGCCAATCAACAGACCGACAAAGAGGACTGCTGAGATGATCCGCCGCGCCGATCGCTCGAGGCTGCTGAGGCGACGATCAAGCCGAGGCGTCTGCACCGACAACTTGCCCTCTTCGATCAACGTCGTGAGATGGTCGAGCCGCTGGGGCAGTCGCGCGATGACGCCCGCAACAGAGATCGCCTGCTTCGCGACATCCTGCACCAGATTCCCGCCTTCCGCTCGGATCAGTTGAGCGGAATACGGCTCGACGGCGTTCCAGATGTTGAAGGCGGGGTCGAGCGAACTGCACATTCCCGAGGTCAGCGACATGGCGCGGATGATGAGGAAAAAGTTCTCCGGGAGCTGGAACGGCAGTGAGCGCACGACGTCGCCAAACTCGTTGGCGAAGGCACGGAACTCGCCCGGATCGACGTCCTGCAACTCGGCGAAACCCATCCCGCCAAAACGGGCAAACAGCTTCGTCATCGCTCGCTCGAGCTCGGCGGTGTCGGCGGACGGCAGGAGGAACCCCACAGCGCGAATGCCGTCCACCATGCCTTTGCCGTCGCGTGATGCGGCGGCGACGAGAAGCTTCCGAAGACCCTGACGCAGAGGCTCGGGTACCTCACCCATCATTCCGAAGTCGACGAAACTGAACTTCCAGGCCCGGCCGGCGACGGGCGTCGGGCCACCGGCACCGCCGAGCGGAGTGACGAAGATGTTGCCGGGATGCGGGTCGGCGTGGAAGTGGGCATGAACAAAGAGCTGGTCGAACATGACGGCCGCGAACTCATTGGCGACTTCCGATGGGTCGATGCCTGCCGCCCTCAGCCCTTCGACATCGTTGATCTTGATGGCGGTCACATCCTGCATCGTGAGCACCCGCCGCGTCGTGCGCTCCCACACCACCTCCGGTACGCTGACCCGCGCATCGTCCGCAAAGTCCTCAGCGAATCTCTCGGCGCTCGCCGCCTCATGAAGGTAGTCGATCTCCTCGAGGCTCGTTACTGCGAACTCCTCTACGAGGGTCGGCAGGTCGACCCGATCCGCGACCAGGCGCACGCGGTTGAGCCATCCGGCGACACGGCGGAGCGCGGTGAGGTCGACATCGACGATCGTCGCGATGCCCGGCCGCTGGATCTTCACGACAACGTCGAGCAAGCCTGTCTCGTTGGCATCGTCTTCTGACAGCCGAGCGCGGTGCACCTGACCGAGGGATGCCGCAGCCAGCGGGGCTTCCTCGATGAACGCGAACGCACGCTCAAGCGTCACGCCCAGTTCGGCTTCGGCGAGCGCGCGGATGGCAGGGAACGGCACGGGAGGAACCTCGTCTTGCAGACCTTCGAGCTCCTTTGTGATCTCCGGCGGCAGCACGTCGAGCCGAGACGACATGAACTGGCCGACCTTGATCATGAGGCCACCGAGGTCGACCGCGAGCACGTGGAAGTGCTCCGCAATACGCTGCAGGCGCGTCGACCTGCTCCGTGCCGATACCCGTGCAAGCCCGACCCGTGGCAGAAACAGTTCGTACCACCACGTCTGCACCAGGTAGCGTGCAGCGAACCACAGGATCCTGCGCGAGCGGGCGCGCATATTCCCGACGTCGGTCATCTGGTGCCCTTGACGCCGACCTGCCTCCGGCACGCGGTCAGTCCTGGGCGAGGATGGAGTAGAGCTTACGGCGCGCCTCGTCGAGCACGGCCACAGCCTGTTCCACCTGCGCCGGGGTGCCGGAGCGTCCGACCTGCGCGGCTGCGTGAGCCAACCCGATGCCGGCCTTCGGAAGCGCGGTCGCGCGTCCGCTGTCCCGAGCGCCGGGCGCCTCCCATGGCGCCTTAGCGTCTGCCGCGGCATCCGCTACCCGTCGCCCCTCGTCGGTGAGCGAATAGGTCTTGCGACCGTTGGACTCCTCGACGTCGATGAGGGTCTCGTCCGCGAGCAGTTGAAGCGTGGGATACACCGAGCCGGGACTCGGCTTCCACGCGCCGCCGCTGCGTTCCTCGATCTCCTGAATGATCTGGTAGCCGTGCATCGGCTTCTCCGCGAGGAGTGCAAGCACCGCCGCACGCACGTCGCCGCGCCCAACCCTCGTGCCGACCTTCTGCTCGAACTGTCCGCGCAACTGCTCCATCGCTTCCCAAACAGAGCCGACTGGCCAGCCGTCACCTACACCGCCTCGGCGACCTGCGAACCCGTCGCCCAAAAATGAACCGCCCATGATGTCCTCCTCAGCGCCGTAGCCACTCGTGCTCGACGACACTTAACGATATATCGTCCATCGACGTGGTCGCCTAGATTCACATCCCATCATCAGGTCGGGTTTGCGCGGGCGAATGCTCGGTGAGTCCGGCCAGGCGGAGTAGCGCCGCAAGTCCTTCCGGTGTGCCTGGCCAGTGTTGTTGAATCGCTGCAGTTCCCGCGCGCCGGGTGGCGAAGCGGAGCGCGATCGCGACCACCAGGGCATCGTCCGCGTATCCCAGCACAGGAATGAAGTCGGGAATGAGATCGATGGGCGAGAGCAGGTAGACGAGTAGCGCGAGGAGCATGATCCGCACCGCGAGTGGCACAGATCGGTCGCTCGCGAGGCGCTTGAGGAGGCGGGCTACGTCGGGCGCCAGTCGCAGAAGATCGCGGAGCGAGGCACCATCGGGATGCTTGCGCTGCTCGACCAACAACACGACGGCCAATGCCGCCCACAGGATCAGGAGACCACCGGCCACGCTCAACGCGACCTGCCACCACTCAGTCATGGCGAAGACCAGCTGAGGCCTGATGGCCGGCGTCGGATGGGCTCATATTTACAGTGTCTCAGGCCCGGATGTCCTGCCAGCTTCGAGAGCGCGAGCCTTGCGGCATCAGGGGTGAGCGGGATGAGTCGGATGTACAGCTTTGCCGCTGTGGGTAGGCGTGGGTGGATCAACCGGACGATGATCGGTGCCTTCACCCCGCTGCGACGTGGGCGGAGGCGTGGGGTGCGACGTCCTCGGCGTCGAGTCATTCGGTGCTGGGACAGCAGACGGTTCGGTAGTCGGGGTGACCACCAGCGGTGGTGCGGATTTGTGGGGCGCGGGCACCGGCGCTCCACTTCCGAGGCCGGGCGCAACAGCGTGCACGATCGCGGTGAACGTGTCCTCGGCCGTTTGGCGGAACACGGGGCTGACGGCAGCAGCGGTGGACACGCCGAGACCCAGAGATACGGACACCGCCGCGAGCGTGACCAGAACGATGGTTCGTCGGCGAGACGAGAGCAACACTATGGGCGCGCCGTCACCCATGAGGGATTCGAGCTCGGCCGACGGCGCAGGTGTGGCTGTTGCTGCAAGTCTGCGCAGCTGGACAAGGGCTTCGCGGAGCTCGATCTCAGGCTCGGCACCTGTCTCGGCCAAAAAGGCATCGACCACCAAATCCACGTGAGGTTCTGGAGACGGCTCGTTCATCCGGCGATCCCTCCGTCGACTTGCTTGCGAAGATTGGCAAGCGCTCGCAACTGAAGCTGCTTGATGGCACCAGCGCTACGATTCATGACCTGCGCGGTCTGTTCTAGCGAGAGTTCAGCAATAATGCGCAACGCCAACACCTCTCTCTGGTCGTTCGCTAACAGGTCCATGAGTGCTATGACACTGGCCTCGCCATCGCGAGCGACTACCTCGTCTTCCGCCGAAGGGGACGTGCGTGGATCCAGCGCTGCCAGGTACGCTTCGGAAACCGGTGATCTCGAACGCTTCCGGTGATGGTCGACGACCCGCGCGTGGGCGATCGAAAATATGAGCGTGCGTGCTCCGTCGGCCCCTCCCGTTATCGAACCCAGTCGTGGATATAGGGCGACGAAAACATCCTGAGTGACCGCTTCCGGGTCGTCCACACCCGACGAGCGTAGGTAACCAAGGACCATCGCAGAAAATTCTCGGTAGGCGATAGTCAGGAGATTGGCGGATCCGTCGTGACTGGGTCGACTCGCGTCGTCGCTCAGTGCGTCCATTCACCACCCCTCGAATCGAGCGTGGGGCTTCGATCGTCTGGCCCAACAATGATGGCATGGAGCAATGTCCTCCGGAGCGACACGGCCGCGACTTCAGAACAATGCTCCACACCGGTCAGGGGTGAACGGGCTTTACCGGGTGCACCGGGTGCACCGGGTGTGTCGGGTGCACCGGCTTCGTCTTGGTGTCCGTCTGCGTTGTTGGCACAGCCGTTGGGCTCGGCGACACAAAGACCGCACAGTATGCCGGGATTCCCGCGGCGCCCCCAGCGGCGGTCGCCAGCGACGCATAGGCAGTCGAGTTGGCGCTCAGGCCACCATGGGTGAATGCCGTACACAGACCGAAGGCGGCTGGTCCCGTCGCGTCGGGGCCTTTCGCCGAGGGCGTGTCAGTCGGGGTCGGCGACGGAGTTTCGGTTGGGTCGACCGTTGGGGTCGAGTTGTCCCCTGGTACCGGAGATTCGTCAGATGCGGCCGTGCTCGAAGGTGCGCCGATTACGGTGTGGGCGACTTGCTGGACCGGTGTCGGCAGCACGCCGGCATATGCAGCGACGGTGCCTCCGGTTGCGACGGCGCCGAGAGCAAGGGCGGCAATAGCAACCTTGCCCGTAACGAATGCGGTGATGAAAGACATGGGACCCCAAGCGATTGATGTCTGGACGACCCAGGTCCGGGTCGCATACGAGTAATCGTTCGGGGACACGAAAAGTTACGGGGTCGCGATAATCGCCCGCGAGCGGCTACACCGCCGTGCGCCCGCCGTCGACGGGGATGACCGCGCCGGTGATGTAGCTCGCGCGTGGGGAGGCGATGAAGCCAACTACTTCAGCGATCTCCTCCGGTAGCGCGGCGCGGCCGAGGAGGGTGGTTTCGCCCCGCGCCTTGATGCTCGCCGGGTCCGTCGCGGTGTACACCGGCCCGGGCGCGACCGCGTTGACGCGCACGCCGCTCGGGCTGTACTCGGCGGCCCACGAGCGGGTAAGGGCGACGAGCGATAACTTGGTCGCACCGTAGGCCGCGCCTCCAACGAGACCGATAGCGCCAGCCATGCTCGCGATGTTGACGACGCTGCCGGCACCCTTCGCGACCATCGATGGCGCGATGGCTGCGGTCAGGAGATACGGCGCGCGTACGTTCGCGTCGAACAGGTCGTCGAACTTCATCGCGTCGAGTTCTGACGTCGGACCGAACCAGGAGAAACCGGCGTTGTTGACGAGGATGTCGATGTCGCCAGCCTCGCTCACCAGCGTTTGGATTCCCTCCGGGCTGCTGATGTCCGCTGCGACAAATCGCGCTCGGCCACCGGACAGCTCGATCTCCTCGACCACCTGCATGCCTCGTGCGGCATCTCGCCCGTGGACGACAACCGTCGCTCCCTGGGCGGCGAGCCGGAACGCGACGGCGCGTCCGATACCGGATGTCGCTCCCGTGACAAGTGCGATTTGGCCGCTGAGTTCGTTATTGCGTGTCGTTGACATGGCTGCTCCAATTTTTGTACTGGTCTGTCTAATTCGCTCAACGTTAGACCGACTGGTCTAAAGTTGCAACCCCTATTTAGACAGGTCGGTCTGATATGGTTTGTTGCATGGTGGAGACGGCCGCAAAGAAGGCATCGCCGCGACAGAAACTGCTCGCGGCGGCCGATGAGCTGTTCTACAACGAGGGGATCCGCTCGGTCGGAATCGACCGAGTGATCGAGAGGGCCGGTGTGGCCAAGGGTTCGCTCTATTACAACTTCGGCAGCAAAGACGACCTCATCAAGGAGTATCTCCTCGGTCGCCATGCGGCCTGGACCGCGCGAATCGACGCCGCGATCGCCGCGCAATCGGATCCGAAATCCAGAGTTCTCGCCGTCTTCGACGTGCTGGGCGAGCTGTTCGCCGAACCCGACTACCGAGGCTGCGCGTTCATGAACGCGGTCGCGGAGGCGCCGGAGGGCGGACCGGAGCTCGCGGCAGCCGCGAATTTTCGAGCGTGGCTACACGGGATGTTCGATGACCTGGTGACGGCACTCGGCGCGCAGAACCCGTCCCTCGTCGCAGGCCAGCTCGTCATCCTTTACGACGGCGCGGTTTCGGCCGCCCAGATGGATTCGTCACCCGCTGCCGCGCAGACGGCGAAGACGCTCGCCGCGATGGTCCTCGAGAGCCGATAACAATGGCGATGCGGGTCCACCGCACGTCGTCGCCGAGATCATGAAGTGGGTGGTGTAGACGTGGCCGCCTACTTTGAAACCCGCGCCCCTTCCGCGATCACGTAGTCGCGGAATGCGGCTGACGGTCCCGGCAACTCGCGCTTCGCCAGCCACGCGATTCCAATCGTCCGTTCAGCCCTGACATCGGTGATCGGCAGCAACAGGCTCGAGTCACCGAGTCGCGCTCCTGGCGCTGCCGGGTCTGGAAGGAGTGAGACCCCGAGCCCCGCGGATACTAGCCCTCGAAGCGTTTCGACTTCCTCACCCTCGAAGCCGATTCGAGGGTTGAAACCCGCCTCTCGGCACAGTCGCTCAGTAATCTGACGAAGTCCGTATCCGCGACCGAGGACGATGAACGAGTCCCCGGCCGCCTCCGACAATCTGACTCGCTTGCGATTGGCCAGCCGGTGGCCGGGCGGGACCGCAAGGGCCAGGGGTTCGACGAGCAACTGCTGCCAGGCGACATCCGGCTCCGTAGGACTTTCGCTGGTGATGATGATGTCTGCCGAACCGGCGAGGAGTTCCTCTCGCAACCCAGCCTCGCCGCGCTGCTGGAGTTCGAACTCGACGCGCGGATGCTTGCGGTGGAATCCGCTCAGCAGCTGAGGCACGAACCACGTTCCGAGCGTATGCAGAAACGCGATGGGAACCGTTCCTGTGTCAGGGCTCATCAGATGGGCAACAGATCGGAGTCCCCCGTCGTACCTGTCGAGGATTTCGTCGGCGAATGGTTTGAAAACGCGCCCGGCCGGAGTGATCTTCAACCCGCGTCCCGACCGGAAGAACAGATCGGCTCCGACCTCCTTCTCCAACCTGGCCAGCGCTCTCGACATCGCGGGCTGGGTCATGAAGGCGGCCGCGGCCGTGTCGGTAACCGTGTCGCCGTCCGCGACCGCCTGGAACCAACGCAGATGTTCGAGATCCATGTCATCCATGCTTCCACTGCATATGAATTAGTCAATACAGGCATTGGACGCATGGGCGGAATGCTCGCATGATCGAAGGACAGGCAACTATCGCAGGAAGGGTCGAAGCAGGTGAGCAACAACCTCGCAGCGAATCGTGAAACTGCGCTCAACGAAGCACATCAAAAACTTGGGCTTGGTCTGGTGCTTGCCATGGCCGGTGGCTTCCTCGATGCGTTTACGTACGTCGGTCAAAGCCACGTGTTCGCGAACGCGATGAGCGGCAATGTCGTCCTCACAGCGTTGGCGTTCCAGAGGGGCGACTGGGATGGCGCCAGCCGAACCCTTAGCGCGATCGCTGCTTTCATGGTGGGAGTTGTGGTCGCGAATACGCTTCGACTGCCCCAGGTCAGCCGCGTGATCCGACGGCCGCACATTACGGCCCTCATCCTCGAACTGACTCTTCTGGCCGTGATCGGCGCAGCACCGCACGGAGTGCCCGACAGCGTGATCGTTCTCGGCGTGACTTTCGTAGCGGCAGTTCAGACTTCCACATTTCGCCGGTTGGGCGATTGGGCATTCGCCTCGACCATGAGCACGGGCAACCTCCGCTCGCTCGCCGATGCACTCGTCGACTGGACGATCGGCCGACGCAAATTGGACGCACGAAAAATAGCCCACTTTGGCGCGGTGTGTCTCGCCTTCTTCGTGGGAGCGGTCATCGGGGGCGTGACGACCATCCGCTGGGGCGACCGGGCCGCCTGGGTAGCCGCGCTGTTGGTCACGATCTGCGTCATCCACCTGCTGCTGCACCTTCGCGCAGAGGAGCCGCGCTCAACGCGACGGCCCACGGCCCCATCTCTTCTCCAAAACCGGTGGCACGATGCGAGGCGTGTACGCCGGGACATTAATCCCTCGCAGGAGAACACATCATGACTACTGTTGCCGATACCATCGTCGAAATTCTCGAAGACGCGGGAGTGAAGCGGGTCTACGGGTTGCCCGGGGACTCACTCAACGGATTCACCGATGCGCTGCGGCGCGCAGGAAACATCTCGTGGGAGCACGTCCGCCACGAGGAGGCAGCCGCGTTCGCCGCTTCGGCGGAAGCGGCGCTCACCGGAGAACTGGCGGTCTGCGCGGGAAGCTGTGGCCCGGGAAACCTGCACCTCATCAACGGCCTCTTCGATGCCAATCGCAGTCGTGTTCCCGTGCTCGCGATCGCGGCGCAGATCCCCGGGCCGGAGATCGGCAGCACCTACTTTCAGGAAACCCATCCTCAGGACCTGTTCCGTGAGTGCAGCGTCTACACAGAGCTGGTGAGTAGTCCCGAACAGCTGCCGCGCCTCCTTGAGATCGCGATGCGTGCGGCAGTCGAGCAGCGGGGCGTCGCCGTGCTCGTGATCCCGGGCGAAATCTTCATGAAGGAGAGCAAGGGTCGCCGCAAGTCAGCAGCTATCCGGCAGGCACCGCGGGTCACGCGTCCCGCTGACGCTGAACTTCAGGCGGCCGCCGAGATACTGAACTCGGCACGCAAGGTCACGATCCTCGGCGGAGCAGGGACCGAAGGCGCACGCGAGCAGGTTCTCGCCATTGCCGAGAAGCTGAAGGCCCCCGTCGTCCATGCGTTGCGCGGCAAAGAGTTCCTCGAGTTCGACAATCCCTACGACGTCGGGATGACCGGACTCCTCGGCTTCTCATCCGGCTATCGAGCGATGGAAAGCTGCGACGCTCTCCTCATGCTTGGAACCGATTTTCCGTACCAGCAGTTCTATCCGTCGAAGGCAAAGATCATCCAGGTCGACATTCGTGGCGAACACCTCGGGCGGCGCACGCCCATCGACCTCGGTCTCGTCGGCAGCGTGAAGGACACCGTTGACGGACTGCTTCCCTTGCTCGACGACCGCACCGACGACAAGCATCTGAAGTCGTCGCGCGCTCACTACACGAAGGCGCGAAAGAGCCTCGATGCGCTAGCCGACAACGACCGCAACCGCGCCCCCATCCACCCGCAATACGTCGCCCGGTTGATCAGTGAGTTGGCGAGCAAGGACGCCGTGTTCATTCCGGATGTCGGTTCGCCCGTCGTGTGGGCCGCCCGCTATCTGCAGATGAACGGTTCTCGTCGACTCATCGGTTCGTTCTCACACGGAACGATGGCGAACGCTGTGCCGCACGCGATCGGCGCACAGGCGGCCTTTCCCCAGCGCCAGGTCGTCGCGCTCGCCGGCGATGGCGGACTTGCAATGCTGCTCGGTGAATTGCTCACACTTCGCCAGCAGAAGCTGCCGGTGAAGATCGTGGTCTTCAACAACGCGTCGCTGAACTTTGTCGAACTTGAGATGAAGGCTGCAGGAATCGTCAATTACGGCACGGCGCTCGACAATCCGGACTTCGCCGAGGTCGCCAAAGCGGTGGGGTTGTTCGGTCAGCGGGTTGAGAAGCCGGACGACCTCGAGGGCGCGTTGAAGGCGGCTTTCGATCACGACGGGCCAGCCCTCGTCGACGTGGTCACCGCCCGCCAGGAACTCTCTGTGCCGCCGGCGATCACGGCCGAGCAGGTGAAAGGATTCACGCTCTATGCACTACGCACGGTCATGTCCGGTCGAGGCGACGAACTGGTGGACCTCGCGGACACCAACGTGCTCCGCCGGCTGCTCAGCTGAGCTCGACATTAACCAGCGGGTACCTCCTCGGCCTCAAGCGTCGCCGTGAACTCTTCCTTCGTCAGTTCGCGGCCGAAGACGGGCGAGCCTGTTTGCAGTCGACGTCCGTCTGCGAGTGAGCCGACATCCACCGGGTCGAGGCCGAGGGAGCCGATGAACGTCGCGACAAGATTCTTCGCCACCTCGTCGTCGGACGCGACGCCGATCGCGCGAGCTGACGATTCCGCCCCGAGATCGAGTGCTGCTTCCATGTCGTGGTAGCCGAGGTGGTTGAGGGACTTCACCCATCGTGCCCGGGGATTGCGAGCGGAGACCAGGGCGGATGTCCCTTCCGCGGCGTTCTCGGCTGCTGCATCCTCCCCGTCGACAGCGGACCAATAGTTCATCGCGTCGATCACGATGCGTCCGTCGAAGTGGTCGTAGTCGAGTTCCCCCGATCGGTTGAACGGGACCGCGAGAACGACGATGTCCGCCTCCACGGCGAGTTCGTGAGTCGATCGAACCGCGACCGCGTTGGGGACCGTGATGTCGAGGAGGAATTGCAGGTCGTCGTGACGAGGGGAACCCAGGTAGAGAACCCGGTGGTCGGCAGAGAGGGCGAGTC
>JAUZFR010000087.1 GCA_030840335.1 Actinomycetota bacterium
TCGACGCGATCCCACGGCATCGGCGTACGCGAGTGTTCGCCGTCGTCCCCCACCAGACCAAACTCATCGCCCGCGAAGATCACCGGGATGCCCGGCATCGTCACCGAGAGCCCGAGCGCGACCGGCACCGTGCCCGGCCGGGCGTGGGTGAGGAACCGAGGAGTGTCGTGCGTATCAAGCGCGTTCATGTTGTGCAGCCGAACCCGCCACGGAAATCCGGCTGCGAATCTCGTGTGAGCCTCGAAGACCTCACCTCCGTTGTAGCTCGGGATCGTGCCGAACGGCAGTCCGAAATAGCTCGACTCCCGCTGCCCGGTCGACAGCCAGCCCCAGATCGGCCGAGTGAAGTTCGTGTACGTCATCGCTCCGTGCCACGCGTCGCCCTGAAAGTCGGCGGCGGCATCGTTCGTCGACTCACCGAGCAGGATCGTGTCGGGGTTGATGTCGATCATCGTCTTGCGGATGATCCGCCGAACTTCGGTATTGAGATCTTCATCCAGGTATCGCCCCGTCATGTTGGCGACGTCTATGCGCCATCCATCGAGGTTGTAGGGCGGCTTGAGCCACTTGGCGACTACCGAATCCGGGCCCTCGATGAAGCGCGAGCGCAGCTCAGACGACTTCCAGTTGAACTTCGGCAGGCTCGGCACCCCGAGCCACGAGACGTAGGTCAGCTGCTCTGGATCCAGCCAATAGTAGAAAGCGCTTTCGGGCGCTCCCGGATCCCCGTGAGATGCCCGGAACCACTCGTGTGCATCACCCGAGTGGTTCGACGTGAGGTCGCCGATGACATGCAGCCCACGTGCGTGTGCGGCTTCGATCAAGTGGATGTACGCGGCATCTCCCCCGAGAAGCGGATCGATTTCCTTGAACGACAACGCGTCGTACCGGTGATTCGACCGGGCGGGAAACACGGGCGTCAGGTAAATCATGGTCACGCCGAGCCGCTCGAGGTGATCGAGGTGCTCTTCGATCCCCAGCAGGTCACCGCCGTAGAACTGGTACGCGGTCGACGCCCCAACATGAGTCACCTCGTCAGACCACGCGGCCGGCTCGGCCCAATCGGGCAGCGGGCGTGCATCCGCTTCGGATGATCGCGCGAACCGGTCGGGGAAGATCTGGTACATCACTGTCGTCGCCGACCACGCCGGGGGCGCCGGAAACGTTACGAGCCTGAAGTCCTCGGTATCGAGCGTCTCGATCGTGTGCACACCGGTGCCATTGACCCAGAGGTTGCGGCCGTCGCCCATCTTCACGAGAAACCGATAGCCGTGCACTGGATTCTCCACCTCGATCTCCGCCTCCCACCAGTCCCAGCCGTCGATTGTCGCGATGAGGGAGGCGACCGCGAACCGCGGCTCGCGGTTCGGGTTCGATCGCGTACGAACCTGGGTCACCTTCCCGAATTCGTGCGGAATGCGGATGCGCACACGCACGAGGTCGCCGAGCCGCGGCGCCGCGCTCGACACGTAGAGAGGGGAGCCGTCGTGGTGAGGCTCGAGGAGGGATCCGGGTTCCGAAACAGACGCCATGCGCCCACTTTCCCACAACATTTGTTCCGGCAGATTTCGCACGTATTACAGCCGAGTAGGGTCGAGTTATGACGAGTTCCACCGCGCAAACCGACTGGTGGCGCAGCGCCGTCATCTATCAGGTCTATCCCCGATCGTTCGCAGATTCGAATGGTGACGGACTTGGCGACCTGCCGGGGATAACGTCTCGACTGCCACGCCTCGCCGAGCTCGGCATCGACGCCGTCTGGCTCTCGCCGTTCTACACGTCGCCGCAGAAGGACGCTGGATACGACGTCGCCGACTACTGCGACGTCGATCCGATCTTTGGTACCCTCGACGACTTCGACCACCTGCGCGCCGAGTCTGCCAAGCTCGGCCTTCGACTCATCGTCGATCTGGTTCCCAATCACACGTCAAGCGCGCATCCGTGGTTCGAGGCCGCAGTCGCTGCCGGCCCGGGCAGTGACGAGCGCGCGCGGTACCTGTTTCGGGACGGCAAGGGAGCCAACGGCGAGCTGCCACCGAATAACTGGCAGTCCAACTTCGGCGGTCCCGCCTGGACCCGGCTGACCGGCACTGACGGCACGCCGGAGCAGTGGTACCTGCACCTGTTCGACACGTCCCAGCCCGACCTCGACTGGACCAATCCGTGGGTGCACGAACAGTTCCGCGAGATCCTGCGATTCTGGCTCCGCCGCGGCGTCGACGGATTCCGAGTGGATGTCGCCCACGGCCTTGTAAAGAAGGTCGGCCTCCCCGATTACTTCCCGCCGCCCCCGAGCCCCGACCCCCACGCGAACGACCTCGCCCGCGTCGACATCCCGTTCTGGGCGCAGCCCGGCGTGCACGACATCTATCGCGACTGGCACCGCGTGCTGCAGGAATTCGGCACCGATCGCATTCTCTGCGCTGAGGCCTGGGTTGAACCGCTCACCCGCCTGGCGGAGTGGGTTCGCCCGGATGAGATGGAACAGACCTTCAACTTCACGTTTCTCGAAGCCGGGTGGTCTGCGCCGAGCATCCGTTCGTCGATCGTCGATTCGCTCGCGGCGTTCGGCGCGGTCGGAGCGCCGAGCACATGGGTGCTCTCCAACCACGACGTCATCCGTCACGCCAGCCGCTTCGGCCTCGAGAATCCACGGGCGCACCGTACCGGCATTGGGCCGCGAACCGAACCCAGACCGGATGCCGCGCTCGGCCTTCGCCGGGCGCGTGCGGCAACACTGCTGATGCTCGCCCTGCCGGGGAGCGCCTATCTGTATCAGGGCGAGGAGCTCGGGTTGCCGGAAGTGATCGACCTTCCCGACGGCGCCCGACAGGATCCGACGTTCTTCCGCACCAACGGCGCGAACTACGGACGCGACGGATGCCGGGTGCCAATCCCCTGGGAGGCGGCCGCCCCCGCGTTCGGATTCTCGCCATCAGGCAAGAGTTGGCTGCCGCAGCCAACGGAATGGGCCGAGTTCGCGCGTGATCGCGAAGAGCGTACCGAGGGCAGCACCCTGAAGCTGTATCGTCTCGCCCTTTCGACCCGTGCCCGCCACGACCTGGGCAATGGAGACCTCGAGTGGCTCGACGGGTATGGCGACGGCGTTCTCGCCTTCCGCAACGGCGAGGTGATCGTCGTTGCGAACGTCGGTCAAGCGATCGCCGAGTTACCGCATGGGGAACTCGTGGCGACCAGCGAACCGATCATCGGATCGGCGTTGCCACCAGATACCACAGCCTGGCTTGTCGCCCGCGACTAGTGCTTGGTGTTGGCTTTCAGCCAGATGAACGAGTCGACCGGCGTTCCCGCGATGTCGATCTCGAAGTCGAGGTGCGGGCCGGTCGATTCTCCGGTTGATCCGACCAGTCCGACGATGTCACTCTTGCTGACCTTCTCGCCGACCTTGAGCTTGCTCGACCCGGCCTGCATGTGGCCGTAGATGCTGGTGAAGGTCTTGCCGTTGACGGTGTGCTCAATGGCGACGTGCTGGCCGAGGCTTCCCGAGTACTCGCTGACGGTCACGACGCCATTCGCGATCACGTAGATCGGGGCACCGTCGCCGGGCTGAAAGTCTGTGCCGTTGTGGAACGTCGAGCATCCAGGGCACGGCGCCGCGCGGGGTCCGAACATGTCGCCAAGCGGAACCGCCTGCGGGAACGGCCACCGAATCGGGCCGCTGTTGTTGACCGTGTAACCAATGCCGACGCTGTACTGGAAGACGTGTGCTTCCTTCAGCGAGACCGCGCTGAATGCGTCGCGCGAGACTTGTGTCTGGTCGCCGGTAACCGGATCCATCGACTGACCGTCGATCGTAGACGACGTCGTGCGGTGCAGCGCAACGCCGGCCGCCGTTGTCGTGCTCGAGGTGAAGGCGCTCGCGGGGATCGAGGTTGCGACGACAAAAAGGGCCGCGCAAGCCAGGGCGACCACGGCAATCACTTTCGCAGCGATGCGCTGCGCGAGCGGTTTGCGCTTGGACTGGACGGGACGGCGACGTGCGTTCGAATTGGCTGGGCGGTCTACCGGCGCGGTGCGACGAGCGGCGGCGCGCTTGCGAGCGGCTCGCCTCGACCGTGCGGTGGACGGCTCGCGGAGGTCCCTGCGACGCACGACTGGAGGGTCGGATTCGAGCGCGTCCAGCGGGTCAAGTGATGACACGACGGCTCTCCTCTCAGCGCGTAACTTTCCCGCGGGGGAGCGGAACCAGTGTTGCTCAGGCTGACTGTTTACCCACCTGGCGAATTATCACGGTCGGATAACAGACCTCTAAACCCTATCCGCATGCATGGATCTCGCCAAGTCGCCCATTCGGGTGTCGAGCTCATTGAGCCGATTTTCGAGCGCAGTCGCCACGCTCGGCTCCGCGGCGAGGATGAAGTCGCGGCTCGGTGCTTCACCGTTGCGCCCAGAAACTCGGGCGCCAGCGGCTCTCGCGATGATCGCGCCCGCGGCGTGATCCCACGGGCTGAGAGTCCGCTCAAAATATGCGTTCAGGCGACCACAGGCGACAAAGCAGAGGTCGAGGGATGCGGTTCCGGCCCGACGAATGTCGCGTACGCCCGGCAAGAGTTTCGCGATGAGCTCGCCCTGGACCCCGCGCATCGCGGAGTCGTAAGCGAAGCCGGTACCGACGAGAGCCTGCGACAGGTCGACCGCCGGCGCGACCGCGATCGACGTATCTCCCAGAAACGCTCCGCCATCCGTCGTCGCGGTGAAGACCTCGCCGATGGCAGGATTCACGACGCATCCGGCGAGCCCGGTCCAGGTGAGTGGATCGGGTTCGCCTTCGACAACCGCGATGCTCACGCCGTAGTGCGGGATGCCGTACAGGTAGTTGACTGTGCCATCGATCGGATCGACGACCCAGGTCAGTCCGCTCGAACCCTTCTCGGCGCCGCTCTCCTCGCCGAAGAATCCGTCGGACGGCCGCGCGTCCGCGAGCATTCCACGGATGAGCGCCTCGGTCTCGCGATCCGCGAGCGTCACGACATCCACCGGGGACGATTTGTGATCGGCAATCGAAACGCCCTCACGACGACGGCGACTGGCGAGCTCTGCGGCGGCGAGCGCGACGGTGCGGGCGATGTCGAGCAGTTCGGTGTTCATTGTTTCGACCGTAGCCTGTCCTGCTGCGACGATTGCGCCCCACCGAACCAATTGCCGGTGCGCGATCAGGCGCAGACGGTTCGCCAGCGCGCAATCGCGTGAAGCAACGATGTCGCGAATCATCAATTGGTGGCAAGTGAGGGATTCGAACCCCCGAATGCGATGCAGTCTGATTTACAGTCAGATCCCTTTGGCCGCTTGGGTAACTTG
This sequence comes from Actinomycetota bacterium, assembly GCA_030840335.1. Classification (GTDB taxonomy): domain Bacteria; phylum Actinomycetota; class Actinomycetes; order Actinomycetales; family Microbacteriaceae; genus Galbitalea. Next base: position 5,320 of record JAUZFR010000087.1, read on the forward strand.
CCGTGAACGCTCCGACCACATGTGATCATCTGTCCGGAGGCGCTGAATAAGGATACTAGGTGAAACGCCACCACGAATCACTCGATTCGGCCGCGCAGACGGCACCTAGCGGATGGTGCCCCAAATCGCCCCGGCGATAAGCTGGCCGCATGGCAGATTCCACATTCGACATCGTCAGCAAGGTCGACAAGATGGAGGCGGACAACGCCGTCAACCAGGCCCAGAAAGAGATCGCCCAGCGGTACGACTTCAAGAATGTCGGCGCATCCGTTGAATGGAGCGGCGAGAAGCTCCTGCTGAAGGCGAGCGCCGAGGAGCGCGTCAAGGCAGTGCTCGAAGTACTCGAGCAGAAGTTCATCAAACGCGGCATTTCGCTGCGCAGCCTCGACGCCGGCGACCCCTACGCCAGCGGCAAGGAATACCGCATCGAGGTTTCACTCAAGAACGGCATCTCGTCCGAAGACGCGAAGAAGGTCTCGAAGATCATCCGCGACGAGGGGCCTAAGAGCGTGAAGTCCCAGATCCAGGGCGACGAGTTGCGTGTGCAATCGAAGAGTCGCGATGACCTGCAGGCCACCATGGCGCTGCTCAAGGGCAAGGACCTCGACGTCGACCTCCAGTTCGTCAACTTCCGCTAGCCGAACCCCGCGATCCGCGTGAACGCCTCCACGATCGCCCTCGTTTTCGCGGTTCTGGCGATCGTCGTCGACTTTGTCGTTCGTGTGCTCGCGCTCATTTTCGTGCCGCGCAATCGTCGGCCGCAAACCGCCACCGCCTGGCTGCTCGCGATCTTCTTCCTGCCGTACATCGGCATCCTTCTGTTCCTGCTGCTCGGCAGTCGCAGGCTCCCCCGCGGCCGTCGCAAGAAGCAGGCCGAGATCAACGCCCGGATCATGGATGTCACGGAGGGCCTCGACCTCGTGACCAAGGACGACCCCGCGCCGCACTGGCTCGAGCCGATCGTCGAATTGAACCGCCACCTGGGAGCGATGCCGCTCGTGGGCGGAAACTCGGCGACACTCCAGCCGAACTACGCCCTGTCCCTTGCCGCGATGACGGATGCCGTCGGCAATGCGCGCAAGTACGTTCACGCCGAGTTTTACATCCTCGCGTTCGACAGCACCAGCGCGCCCTTCTTCGCGGCGCTCGAGGCTGCCGTCAAACGCGGGCTGCCCGTGCGTGTGCTTCTCGACCATGTGGCTTCCCTGCGTTCGCCGCATTACCACCGCACCATTCGCGAGCTGAAGAGGATCGGCGTCGACTGGCACCTGATGCTCCCGCTGCAGCCCCTGCGGGGAAAGTGGCGCCGGCCCGACCTGCGAAATCATCGCAAGATCCTTGTCCTCGACGGAATCGTCGCCTTCACCGGCTCACAGAACTTCATCGACGCGTCGTACAACAAGCGCTCGAACAAGCGCCGCGGCCTGCAGTGGAAAGACCTCATGGTGCGGTTCGAGGGACCCATCGTCGCAGGTATCAACGCGCTGTTCGTCACGGACTGGTACAGCGAGACGAACGACCTGATCCTCCGCGAGACAGAACTCACCGCCACCGAAAACGATGGCGATCGCGACCTCGATGCGCAGGTGGTTCCCAGCGGCCCGGGCTTCGACGGAGAGAACAACCTCCGGCTGTTCAACTCCCTCCTCTACGCGGCGCAGGAACGCATCATCCTGACCAGTCCGTACTTTGTACCCGACGAGTCGATGCTCTATGCGATCACGACCGCCGCCCAGAGCGGGCTGGATGTTCAGCTCTTCGTTTCCGAGATCGGCGACCAGGGGCTGGTCTACCACGCACAGCGCAGCTACTACGAGGAACTCCTGCGCGCGGGCGTCAGGATCTGGTTGTACAAGAAGCCGATCGTTCTGCACGCGAAGCACTTCACGGTCGACGACCAGGTCGCAGTCATCGGCTCGAGCAACATGGACATGCGCTCATTCAGCCTCAACTTCGAGATTTCCGTGATGGTGCGCGGTCGTCGGTTCGTGAACCAGATGCGCGAGCTCGAACAGAGCTATCGCGAAAACTCGCGCGAGCTGACCCTTGAGGAGTGGCTCGTGCGCCCATGGCCAAGCCGCGTACTCGACAATGTCGCCCGCCTGACCGCCGCAGTTCAGTAGCCGCGCCGCAGCCGCGCCGGATGATTGCGCCCGCACGAACCGATTGCGCCTGTTCGCGCAGGCGCAATCGGTTCGCCAGGGCGCAATCGCCAGTTAAGCTCAACGGGTGATACCCACCTTCCCGCGCGCGCAGCTGCCGGCGCTGACGGGCATCCGTGCATTCGCCGCATTCTGGGTGTTCACTCGCCATTTCCGCACGGAGCTGCTCGACGCGTTTCCAGCGCTGCACGTCGTCGCGCCACTGTTCAACGTGGGGTATCTGGGCGTCGACCTGTTCTTCATCCTGAGCGGTTTTATCCTGACTTACACGCACTTCGACGGGATGACCGACGGCTACAACTGGCGCAAAACGCTTGGCTTTCTCTGGTTGCGCATCGGACGCGTCTGGCCATTGACCTCGTTCGTGCTGCTGCTGTTCGGGCTGGTCTTCGTTGCGGAGATCGTGTTCTCGCACGATCCGAAAATCTACGTGGGCCAGGTCGACGCGGGGCGACTCATCCAGCACCTGCTGATGGTTCAGGCGTGGTCGACGCATCCGCTCGACTGGAACGGGCTCGACTGGTCGATCAGCGCAGAATGGATGGCGTACCTCACGTTTGCCGTCGGCGTGGTCGTTCTCGGGCGCTTCGCCGCGGTGGCCAGCCGTCGCACCATGATCATCACTGTCGCGCTGCTGACGCTTCCGATGATCATCATCGGATTCAGCATGCAGGACGACACGAACCTGCTCTTCGACCAGAACAGCCTCTCGCTGTTCCCGGGTGTTGTGCCCGTTCGGGTCGTCACGGAATTCTGGATCGGGGCGATCCTCGCGATTCTCCTGCGGGCGCGACTGCGCGAGAACCGAACGATCAATTTTCCGCTTCCCACCATCCTTGGGGCGCTCATCGTCGCCGGGATCTATATCGCGACCGCGCTCGATCCGCATCGGTGGGTGAGCACGTTGCTCACGGCCGAGGACAAGGCCTACAAGGGAACGGACCTGATCGCTTCGACCGAGACCATCATCGTGTTGCCACTGCTCGTGTTGCTGATTGTCTCGCTCGCGGTGTTCCGACGAGATCCGCTGGTCTGGCTCTTGTCGACGCGGGCTCTCAATCTCGGCGGCCGAGTGTCGTTCGCGCTGTACCTGTCGCATCCACTGGTCATCGGAACCGTGCTCGCGGTGCTCCCCGCCGTGGCCGGCTCACCCCCGCTTGTGATCGCGGTGGTCGTCACCGGCGTCGTCGCGGCCTGGGTGTTCGCGTGGGTACTCTGGCGCTTCATCGAGGAGCCGAGCCGCAAGATCGCGCGCCGCATGCTCCCCACCACCATCCACGTCTAGCGCGTGCCACTGCGGGCGCGCGAGAAGTGTCAGTGGTTGCTGGCGCGGACCATTTCTTCGCGAGGCACTACCTTGATGCGGATGCGACCCTGCGGCGCGCCAAGGGACTGCTCGAAGGCGTCCAGATTGTGCCAGCCGTCGAGGTTGGTGAACTCGATGCCGCGGGATTCGAGGAGCGCCACGATCGACTCCTCGGACGGTTCGGCCGGGGTCCACCAGCTGGCCTGGTCGTTGACCAGGTGCTTGACGGTTTCCATCGCGTCGCTCTTGGTGTGGCCGATGAGCCCCACCGGACCGCGCTTGATCCAGCCGGTGGCGTACACGCCGTTGACCTGCTCATCCGAATCGTTGAGCACCTGGCCCTCGCGGTTCGGGATGACTCCGCGCTTCTCGTCGAACGGGATGCCGTCGAGCGGCGAACCGAAGTAACCGACCGCACGGTATACGGCTTGAACCGGGATTTCGCGGAACTCTCCGGTACCGCGAACGCCACCCTCTCCATCCGGTTCGGTGCGCTCCCAGCGGAAGCCGGCGACGGCATCCTCACCCAGCACCTCCACGGGCTTCGCGAAGAAGTGAAGGTGCAGACGCCTGGACGCGGCGCCGACCGGCCGCGACCGCCACTGGGTGAACACACGATCGATGACGAGCACCTGCTTGTTGGTCTCGATGGCCGTACGTGACGCTTCGTCGTAGTCGAAGTCTTCGTCGTGGACGATCATGTCGACGTCGCGCAGCTCGCCGAGTTCGCGCAGCTCGAGCGGCGTGAACTTGACCTGCATCGGTCCGCGACGACCAAACACGTGAACGTCTGTCACCGGGGACGCCTTCAAAACGTCATAGACATTCGCCGGAATCTCGGTCGGAAGCAGGTCATCCGCGTGCTTCGAAAGCATGCGGGCGACGTCGAGAGCGACGTTTCCGTTACCGATCACCGCGACCTCACGAGCCTCAAGCGGCCAGTCGCGCGGAACATCCGGATGCCCGTCATACCAACTCACGAAGTCGGCCGCGCCGAAGCTGCCGTCGAGGTCGATGCCCGGGATTTCGAGATCCGCATCTCGAACGGCGCCAGTCGAGAAGATGACCGCGTTGTAGTGCTTCTTCAGGTCGGCGAGCGTGATGTCGCGGCCGTAGAGAACGTTGCCGAACAGCCGGATTCGGCCCGAGTCGAGTACCTCGCGCAGTGCCGTGATGATTCCCTTGATGCGCGGATGATCGGGAGCGACGCCGTAGCGAACGAGTCCGTACGGCGCGGGCAACTGCTCGAACAGGTCGATGGAGACGGCGAACTGCTTCTCAGCCTTGAGCAGGATGTCGGCGGCATAGATGCCCGCCGGTCCCGCGCCGACGATGGCCAAACGGAGCTTGGTCACAGAATTTCCTCTTCAGTTGGAGCGGTCGACGATCGTCTCGGCAAATCGGGTCAGGGCCTTCTTCACGGGACCATCGGGCAGTGGAGCGAGCGCCGCAACCGCCTCCGCGGCCCAGCGGTGGGCCTCTTCGAGCGTCTGGCGAGTGACGGCGTGGTCGCGCAGCTCGGCGATGGCCGCCGACAGTTCCGCGTCATCCGCTTCGGCGTAGGCGGCTGCATTCAGGTCGCGGTCGATGCGGTTCAACAGGTTCGCGGCATCCGAATCCGTTTCGGCGAGCCGACGCAGGTACAGCAACGGAAGTGTGGATACGCCCGCGCGCAGGTCGGTGCCGGCCGCCTTGCCGGTCTCTTCGACACGGGGAGAGAGGTCGATCACGTCATCGATGAGCTGGAATGCGACGCCGATCTTTTCGCCGAACTCGACCACCGGCTCCTGGAACTCCTCCGGAGCGTGAGAGAACATGACCCCGACACGCGCCGCCGCCGCGATGAGCGAGCCAGTCTTGTCCCCGAGCACCTGGAGGTAATGGGCGATCGCATCTTCGTCGGCACGCGGTCCGATCGTCTCGTGAAGTTGCCCAAGGCACAGTCGTTCAAAAGTGTCGGCCTGCAGCCTGATCGCTTCCTCGCCGAGGCTGGCAACGAGCTTGCTCGCGCGGGCGAACAGCAGGTCACCGGTGAGGATCGCGACAGAGTTGCCCCAGACCGCCTGCGCGCTCGGAACGCCCCTGCGCATCTGCGCCTCATCCATGACGTCGTCGTGATAGAGCGACGCGAGGTGAGTGATTTCGATCGCCTCCGCGGCGATAAGAACATTGTCGTTGTTTCCCGTGCCGAGCTGCGCGGTCAGAAGTGTGAGCATCGGGCGCACGCGTTTGCCGCCGGCCTCGAGCAGGTAGCGGCTGGTCACATCCGCGAGGTTGTCCGCAAACGACATCTCCCGCAACAGCCCGACCTCGACGGCCTCGAGGCCTGTCTCCATGGCCCGCGCGAATTTCTTCTCGTCGCTCGAGGCGAACAGCTTGTCGCCGAGTCCGAGGGACGAACTCAGGGTGTTGCTGCGACGAGCAAGGGGAACGCTCGGGGTCACTGGGAGATCGATTCTGCCGGGAAGCTACGGCTTCGAATTGGGAGCGCTCGGATGCGTGGCGATCGTGCCGGTCGCGTTCTGTCGACGCTTCGCGACGGATGCGAGGACCGCGGCATCCACCGGCTTGCGTGCACGGTGCAGGGCGACCACGCCTGACGTGAGATTGCGATAGGCGACACGAATGAACCCCGCTCCGCGAATCCATTGGCTCAACTGGCCCTGGTCCGGCCATTCCTGGATGGATTCGGCCAGATAGCTGTAGGCCGCCGGGTTCGAACTCGCGGCTCCGGCGACGGCGGGCAGCACGTACTTCAGGTACGCCCCGTAGCCAATTCGCAGCAGTGCGCGTGGTGGCTTGGAGAATTCGCAGATCACGACTCGACCGCCCGGTTTGAGTACGCGATACATCTCGGCGAGCGCGCGCTTGGGGTCGTTGACGTTTCGGAGTCCGAAGCTGATGGACACCGCATCGAACTCGTCGTCGCCGAACGGCAGCTTCTCGATGTCGGCCTCGATGAACTCGATGTTCTTGTGCTTTCGACGACCCTCGGCGATCATCCCTGCGGAGAAATCGACGGCAACGACCCGTGCGCCACCGTGCGAAAGGGCGACGGAACTCGTGCCCGTTCCCGCCGCGAGATCGAGAATTCGCTCGCCCGGCTGCGGAGCGACAGCCCGCACCGTGGCGAGGCGCCAGAGGTAGGCGTTGCCCACCGAGAGCACCGCATTCGTGCGGTCGTAGTGTTTTGCGACGTCATCGAACATGTCGGCAACCTCGTCGGGTTGCTTGTCCATGTCCGCCTTACTCACTTTTCCAGTGTACTGAGAAAGGCGCGCGCGTCCCGGCGTACTACGGTTGACAGGTGAACAGCACTGCGGGTGCGACGCCCGTGTTGACGGTCGAGACCGAGTCCATCGACGACATCCGGCCGCTCGTTCCACTCGTAGATCCGCAGCATCCGCTGGTCTTCATCCGCCGCGGACAGGGCATCGCCGGCATCGGGGAGGCGCTTCGGCTCGAGTTCCGTGGTGCCAGCCGGATGACGGATGCTGCCGCCGCGTGGAAGCGCATCGCAGCCGCCGCGCGGGTCACCGATCCGCTCTCGTTGCCGGGCACCGGCCTTGTCGCGTTCGGCGCATTCGCCTTCGCCGACAATTCGACAGAGACCAGCGTGCTGATCGTGCCGTCGGTCGTCATCGGCAGACGCGACGGCGTCAGCTGGATCACTCGGGTCAACTGCGACGACGAGTTGCCGGCGGCGCGGCCGTTCGGCGTCCCGCCGACCGTCAAGTTTGATTTCGGTGAGCTGGATCGCCCCGGGTACGTTCGCGCCGTGGAGAAGGCGCTGGTGCACCTTCGCTCGGGCGAACTCAGCAAAGTCGTTCTCGCGCGCTCGATGGTCGGTCAGCTTCCCGCCGAATCCGACCTGCGGGTACTGCTCGGAAGCCTCGCCTCCGGCTACCCCGACACCTGGACCTTCGCAGTTGACGGACTGATCGGCTCGAGCCCTGAGACACTCGTCACCGCGAACCAGGGCTCCGTAACGGCGCGCGTGCTGGCCGGCAGCGCGCCCCGTGGGCTGGACGCGCTGACAGACGAGGATGCGGCATCCGCGCTCGCAACATCGACCAAAGATCTCGACGAGCACCAGTTCGCCCTCCGCAGCGTGCTGAAATCGCTCGCGCGGCACAGCGAAAACGTGACGGCGAGTGAGCAGCCCTTCACGCTCAAGCTTCCCAACCTGTGGCACCTGGCCAGCGACGTCGAGGGCGACCTCACCGACGGATCGTCGTCGCTCGACCTGATTGCTTCGCTGCATCCGACCGCCGCCGTCGCAGGCACGCCCACCGATCGCGCGCTCGCTCTCATCGACGAACTCGAGCCATTCGACCGCCGCCGCTACGCCGGACCGGTGGGCTGGGTCGGCGCCGACGGAGACGGTGAGTGGGCGATCGCGTTGCGCAGCGCTCAGGTCGACGCGGACGGACGCATCTCGGCGTTCGCGGGAGCAGGCATCGTCGCCGACTCCGTGCCAGACAAGGAACTTGCCGAAACCCGGATGAAATTCCGACCGATCGTCGACGCGCTCGCCTAAGGGACGCGCTCGCCCTAAAGCGCGAGCCGCTGCTTCTGCACCTCGACGTCGTATCCGGGCACCGGCCACTCGAGCTGCATGGCGCGAAGACGAGTCAGCACGATGTTCTGCACGGCCAGCCTCGAGTACCACTTGTGGTCGGCAGGCACCACGTACCAGGGCGCATCCGCTGTCGTCGTCCTGCGAATCGCGAGCTCGTATGCCTCCTGGTACGCGGGCCAAAATCCCCGCTCGTCAACGTCGCTCGGATCGAACTTCCACTGCTTGGTGGGATCGTTGAGGCGAGCAAGCAGTCGCGCTTTCTGCTCCGCCGGACTGATGTGCAGCATGATCTTGATGAGGGTGGTGCCCGACGCGATGAGCTCTGACTCGAAGTCCGTGATGGCTCCGTAGCGCGACTCGATCACGTCGGGCGACGCCATCGCGTGCACTCGCTGGATCAGGACATCCTCGTAGTGGGAGCGATCGAAGACCCCGAAGTCGCCCGGCGAAGGAAGCTGCCGGCGAATGCGCCAGAGAAAATCGTGTCGACGCTCGGCCGGGGTCGGGCGCTTGAACGCGTGCACCTTGAGACCGTGCGGATCCACGCGTTCGAGAACGTGTGCGACCGTGCCGCCCTTGCCCGACGTATCCATGCCCTGCAGCACGAGCAGCACGCTGCGCGTTCCGCCGTTGAGACTCTCGGCGAAGATGCGCTGCTGCAGGTCGCCGATCTCGGCGACGCCTTTGGCCAGCGCTTTGATCGCGTTCGCCTTGCCTTTGTTCCAGCCAGGAGTTGATGCCGGATCGATGGCTGCGAGGTCGAGATCTTGCGTCACCCGCAGCTTCTTCTCCATTCGCTCACGTTACCCCGCTGATCTCTTCAGCCACACAAACTCCTGAATTGAGAAAGGTCAGCGTGGGAGGGGGACCTCGATGAGGGTGGGGACGGTGGATGCCGTGAGCGCCTGGTCCAGTTCGCCCCGGTTGGCCGCACGAAGGTAGGTCCAGCCGTAGGCAGCCGCGAGAGCCGCAAAGTCCGCCGACTGGGGCGTGAGGAGCACCCGATCCAGCGCATCCTGCGGCGCCGTGGCGGCAACCTCGAGACTGTCGAAAATGGTGCCGCCACCATCGTTTCCCACAATCACCTGGATACGGGGGCGCGTCTCCCCGACACCGAACAACAAACCGCCCGCGTCGTGCAGCGCGGCCAGGTCGCCGAGGAGCACACGAGTCGTTCCCTCGGTCTCGCTGCCCAGCGAAATGCCGATCGCGGTCGAAATCGTGCCGTCGATGCCCGCGAGACCACGATTTGAGTGCACGGGGATCCGTTTGCCCGGAACCCAGGCGTCGGCCTCTCGGATGAGCCGGGATGCGCCGAACACCAGTCGATCGTGCGGCCAGGTGGCGCGCCAGACCGCCCGCACGAGCATCCGGCGCGTCACGGGTTCGCGGATCGCGGCCAGCTCTCGCCGCGCGAACTCCGCATTGCCCAGCTCGGACGCGCTCGGCGCAGGCGGCGACTCGAGCCGGGCGCGAGAGGTCGTGACCCAGCGCCCCAGCCAGGATCGAGCGGCGGGCGACTCGTCGCCATCCGCGACAACGGTCACGGCATCCGCGAACGTCGCGACCCGGTGTCCGGGGTTGTA
>JAUZFR010000101.1 GCA_030840335.1 Actinomycetota bacterium
GAAACCCAGCACGCACCACACAGCCACCACAGGGGTTTCGTTACGCGTGCTCGTACCTCGCGCGCTACTCAACCAACGACTTGGCGAACATCCTGCGCCGCGGCCGACTCAACCAGCCAACTGGCGAACATCCCTCGCCGTGCGGGTTAACGACAAAGGGACGGCGACCCGAAGGCCGTCGTCCCTGTGTCTTTGAGCGAAATTACTTCGCGGCAGCCTTCAGCTTGCTGCCGGCGCTGATCTTGACGCCGTAGCTTGCCTGGATCTGAATGGCCTCGCCCGTCTGGGGGTTGCGGCCTGCGCGAGCGGCACGGTGGGTGCGCTCAACCGCGAGCCAACCCGGGATCGTGACCTTGACGCCCGAGTTCACCGAAGTGGACAGGGTGGAAAAGAGCGCGTCGAGCACGCCATTGACGGCGGCCTGGCTCTGGCCGGACTCTGCAGCAACTGCTGCGACCAGCTCGGTACGGTTCAGTGACTTGTCAGCCATGAGTGTCCTCCTCGGACCTAGTACAAATTAGAACGTTCGTGAATTGTTCTGCAGGCCGAGGCGCTGTAGAACCGCCTCGAACCTACCAGCTTGACTTGGTAATTCCGGGCAATTCGCCCCGGTGCGCCATATCGCGGAAACGAACACGTGAAACGCCGAACTGGCTGAGGTACCCGCGCGGGCGGCCGTCGATCGCGTCGCGACCACGCAGACGCACTGGCGAAGCGTCCCGTGGGAGCTTCTGCAGGCCGACGCGGGCAGCCTCGCGGGACTCGTCCGTTCCGGCCGGGTCGACGAGTGCCTTCTTCAGTTCGAGGCGCTTCGTGGCGTAACGCGCGACGATGACCGCGCGCTGGTTGTTCTTGGCAATCTTGCTCTTCTTGGCCATGTGTTTAGCGCTCCTCGCGGAATTCGACGTGCTTGCGCACGACGGGGTCGTACTTCTTGAGCACGAGACGGTCAGGGTCATTGCGACGGTTCTTGCGGGTCACGTAGGTGTACCCGGTGCCCGCAGTGGAGCGGAGCTTGATGATCGGACGGATGTCCTGTGCCTTAGCCATTAGATCTTCACCCCACGAGCGAGCAGGTCCTTGACGACCGACTCGATGCCACGAGCATCAATAGTTTTGATTCCCTTGGCGCTGAGCGTCAGGGTCACGTTGCGACGAAGCGACGGCACGAAGTACGTCTTCTTCTGGATATTCGGGTCGAAACGACGCTTGGTGCGCCGGTGCGAGTGCGAAATGTTGTGCCCAAAGCCGGGAACGGCTCCGGTCACCTGGCATACAGCTGCCATGACTCTTCTCCTTCAATACCGTGAGGCGAATGCCCCACCCAAGATCTCTTGTCGGCACACGAGAATCCCATTTGTTTTGCAACCGTTGGGATTTGTGTACAAAGCGAGTGGATATGCCACTCGACCAAGGGGAAAGCTTACGGGGGATTTTGGATGTCTGCAAGCTCACTACCCAGCGCTGGAGCGGCATCCGGCGTTACGGTTGGAGCATGACGGCACACACTCACAGCACCAGCGACGGGAGCCGGTCGCGGCTCGCGATCGCTCTTGCCGTCAGCTGCGCCATCCTTGTTGCCGAAATCATCGGTGCAGTGCTGACCGGAAGCCTCGCCCTCGTCGTGGACGCCGGGCACGTTGTGACGGATGTCGTCGGCCTCGCCGTGGCGCTTGTCGCGGCCTCGCTTGCCCTCCGTGCGCCGACATCGCGCCGAACCTGGGGCTACGGGCGCGCCGAAGTGCTCGCGGCAACGGCCCAGGCCGCTGTGCTCCTCGCCGTCGGGCTGTTTGTGCTGGTGGAGGGCATCCATCGCCTGATTGATCCACCGGCCATCGCGCCGACCCAGCTGCTCATCTTCGGAATCATCGGCCTCGTCGGCAACATCGTGGCGCTAATCGTCCTCAGTTCGCACCGTGCGAAGAACTTCAATCTGCGTGCCGCGTTCCTCGAAGTGATGAACGACGCACTCGGTTCACTGGCCGTCATCGTCGCTGCGATCGTGATCGCGCTCACAGGCTGGACCCGCGCGGATGCCGTCGCTGCCCTCATCATCGGAGCGCTCATCCTGCCCCGAAGTCTGGTGTTGCTGCGCGACACCGTGGATGTTCTGCTCGAGTCGACTCCGCGGGGTCTCGACCTGAACTCGGTTCGCAAGCATCTGCTCGAGCAGCCGCACGTGCGGGCCGTGCACGACCTTCACGCGACCCAGATTGCCACGGGACTGCCGGTGCTCACTGCACACATCGTCGTTGACGACGAGTGCTTTTACGACGGGCACACCTCAGCGATTCTCGACGAGCTTCAGGGCTGTGTGGCCAAGCACTTCTCGATTGCAATCGAGCACTCGACCTTCCAGCTCGAACGCGCCGTGCACGGTGACCACGAGCACGAGACCCACGCCTGACCCCACTATCCGCGAGTGCTGCGTGTTGTCACGAGTGCTGCTGCAATGGCACCTGCAGTCGTGACGACTCGCCGCACTCGGCGATTAGAGAGCGCGGCAGGCGGCGCAGAGCCCGAACACGTCGACGACGTGACTCGGTTCCGTGAACCCGTGCTCCGCAGCAACGGATGCCGCCCAGCTCTCCACGGCGTCGGCCTCGATTTCGACGGTGAGACCGCACCCGCGGCAGATCAGGTGGTGATGGTGGCTGTTCGGTGTGCAGGCGCGGAACAGGCTCTCGCCCTCCTGCTGGAGCGAATCCGCGTCACCTTCGACCGCGAGATCCGCGAGCGCCCGGTATACGGTCGCAAGGCCGATCGACGAGCCGGAATCACGCAGGGCGTTGTGCAACGCCTGCGCACTGACGAATCCTTCGGAACCGGCGAGAGCGTCGCGCACTGCTTCGCGCTGCCAGGTGTGCCGCTTCATGAACTGACTCCTTGCCTCATCGGTGCGAGCACCGGTCGGCGGCCGGTCGCCGACGTCCTGGCCCTTCGAGCGCCGATGATCCGGCACGCGACGTAGATCAGGAACGAAATTGTCGTGACGTATGGACTGATCGGCAACCCGCCGCCCAGCGCGAGCAGGATGCCCCCGACGACCGAGGTCACCGCGAAGATGACGCTCAGCACCGGCGTAAGCACGGGCGAAGCGGTCACCCTCATCGCCGCCGCGGCGGGAGTCACCAGCAGCGACAGTACAAGCAGCGCCCCGACCACCTGGATCGAAACCGCGACGGCAAGTCCGAGCAGGATCATGAACACGATCGACAACGACCGCACGGGCAGGCCGCGAGCGCTCGCGACATCCGCATCGACGCTCGAGAATGTCAGAGGACGCCAGATCAGAAACAGACCGACGATCACGATCACAGAGACGGTGAGCAGAACGGCAAGTTGCGGGTCATCCACCGACACGATCTGCCCGGTGAGCAACCCGAACTTGTTAGCGCTGCGCCCCTTGTAGAGCGCGAGAAACAGGATGCCGAGCCCCAGCCCGAAAGGCATCAGCACCGCGATAATCGAGTTGCGTTCCCTCGCGCGCGTGCCGAGAATCCCGATCAGCAGTGCCGCGAGGAGCGAACCGGTGGCCGAACCGACGACGACATTCGCCCCGAGCAGCAGAGCGGCCGCTGCGCCGGCGAACGACAGCTCACTGATGCCGTGCACCGCGAACGCGAGGTCGCGCATAACCACGAACGGGCCGATGAGGCCTCCGAGGATGCCGAGTACCGCTCCCGCGAAAATCGAGTTGCGAACGAGCACCAGCAATTCGCCATAGTTGTCGAACCCGAAGATCTGCGACCAGAAGCTGGGGTCGTTGCTGAGAGAGTGGATGATCACAGGATCTCCTCGTTCGCGCGATGATCATGATCGTCCCCATCATCCGGGGCACCAACAACAACAACGCGACCCCGGCTGCGAAACACGTCGACCGGCGTCCCGTACAGGTCGCTGAGCACGTCCGAGCGCAGCACTTCGTCGGGGGTGCCGATGCGGAACTCGCCACCGGCCAGGTACAAGACCCGGTCGACCATGCCGAGGATCGGGTTCACGTCGTGAGTGACAAAGACAACAGCGGTATTCAGCTCTCGACGCTGCTCGTCGATCAGTTCGCTGACTCCGCGCTGGTGGGCAAGGTCGAGCGACAGCAGCGGCTCGTCGCAAAGCAGGAGACTCGGCCGACCGACAACCGACTGCGCAACGCGCACCCGCTGCTGTTCACCGCCGGAGAGCGTCGCCACCGGCGCATGCGCATAACTGGTCGCGCCGACCGCCTCGAGCACCTCATCGACCCGCGATCTCTCTGCCTCCGACGATCGCGGCAGGCCGAAACGGTGGCCGTTGAGGCCAAAGGCCACCAGGTCGCGCGCCCGAAGCGGGGTGCCCTGGTCGAGGAGCTTCTGCTGTGGGATGTATCCGATCTCGCGACTTCCGGCACGCACCGGCTGACCGAGCAGTTCAACGCTTCCCGAAGTCAACTCTCGCTGCCCGAGGATGACCCGCAGCAGGCTGGTCTTGCCCGTGCCGTTGGAGCCGAGAACGGCGACGAATTCGCCGGGGGCGATATCGAGGTTGAGATTGCGCCAAAGGTGCCTCGAGCCAAACTGCAGCGAGGCCGCCTTCAGTGAGAGAACTGGCGCGGTCACGCTAGCCCACCGCCGCTCGGATCGCGCTCAGGTTCGAAGCCATCCACGACAGGTAGTCCTTGTGAGCGGGAAGGGTCTCGGTCACGGGGACGATCGCGATGTTCGCCTTCTTCGCGGCCGCGAGCACCGCCTCGGTCTCGGGTCCCGTTGTCTGCTCGTTGTACGCAAGCAACTTCACCGCGTGGTCGCTGAACAGTGCGAGCGTCTGCTGCAGCACGGCGGGTGAGACATCCGTTCCGCTCTCGATCGCCTGGCTGAACGCGGCCGGAGTCTTGTTGACGATTCCGGATGCGGTGAGCATGTACAGCGGGACCGGCTCTGTGATCGCCGCACCAACACCGCCCGATGTCGCCTTGATAGCGGCTTCCTGGCTCTCGAGCTGGGCCAGTTTCGCGTCGAAGGTTCTGGCATTGGCGGCGAAGGTGCCGGCATCCTTTGGCGCGAGACGGGAGAACGTTGCCGCGATCTTGTCGACGACGCGCTTCACGGTCGGGAAGTCGTACCAGACGTGCTCATTGAATTCTCCGGTCGCCGGGTGCTGGTCGATGCCGGAGATCGTCGCTGCGTTCAATAGGACGGCGTCGGGGTTGTGCGCGCCGCTCAGCAGCGTCGTGACGAAATCGTCGTATCCCCCGCCGTTCTGAATCACGACATCGGCCTGCGAGAGCGACAGCTGCACCTGTGCGTCACCTTCGTATGAGTGCGGATCCTGGGACGGATCGGAAATGATCGATGTCACGTCAACCACTCCCCCGCCGATCGACTGTGCGATGTCTCCGTAGACGTCGGTCGAGGCGACGACCTGAAGCCTGCCGTCTGCTGCAGCTGAGGTGGACGCGCAGCCACTGAGCGCCAGGATGGCGACGAGGGCGACGGATATGACGGGTGTGCGACGCATGGAGGTCTCTTCTAATTGATAACCGTACTGAGATTCGTTATCAATAGTAGCGACGGATCGACCTCGAGCGCAAAACGGCGCAGCGGAATCAGTCGAGCAGCAGCGCGGGTTCCTCGATGATGCTGGCGACGTCAGCCACGAAGCGGCTTGCGACATCGCCATCCACAATGCGGTGATCGAAGCTCGCGCCAATTGTCGTCACCATGCGCGGTCGAACCTCGCCATCGACGATCCACGGCTTCGGCTTGATCGTTCCCATCGCGAGGATCGCGGCTTCACCCGGGTTGAGGATCGGAGTTCCCGTGTCCATGCCGAATGAACCAACGTTGGTGATCGTGATCGTGCCATTCGCCATTTCAGCCGGCTGGGTCTTGCCGTCGCGAGCGGTGATCGTGAGTTGCTCGAGCGCCTGCGCGAGACCAAGCAGCGACAGCTCCTGCGCATCCTTGATGTTGGGAACCAGCAGGCCGCGCGGCGTAGCAGCCGCGATGCCGAGATTGACGTAGTGGTGCACGGTGATCTCTTTGTCAGTCCACGACGAGTTCACCGTGGGGTTACGGCGCACCGCCCATATCAGTGCCTTCGCCATGATCAGCAGCGGGGACACACGGATGCCGGCAAAGTCGGTCGATGCCTTCAGGCGCTTCACGAATTCCATCGTTCGTGTCGCGTCGACATCCACAAACACGGCGACGTGTGGGGCGGTGAACGCGCTGTGCACCATGGCCGTGGCAATCGCCTTGCGCACACCCTTGACCGGAACCTTTTCTTCGCGCTCATCCGCCCACGCCGGGGTCTCGATGTTGCGAAAGACGCTGGCCTGTTTGGCCTGGCGCACGACGTCATCCCGCGTGATCTCGCCAGCGAGCCCGGTCGGCAGGACCTCGGTGAGGTCGACGCCGAGGTCTTTTGCGAGCTTCCGGATCGGCGGCTTCGCGACGACGACGGATGCGCCCGCCGCGGGCACCGAGGCGATGCGCGGCGCGGCGGCCGGTGCACCTGCTGCCGGGGGCGCGGCCGGCTCGCCGCCCCGACGACGACGCGAACTCGCGTGACCGCTCACTCCGTATCCGACCAGAACTGCGCCGGGCTTCTCTTCGACAGCGGTTTCGTGGGTGATGCTGCTCGCGGTGTCGGTTACCGTGCCGCCCACGGTGTCGTCAGTGGGAGCTGTCGCCGCGGGCAATCCGTCGCTCGCCACGGTAATGATCGGCGTGCCGACATCCACCGTCTGTCCCTCTTCGACCAGGAGGGCCGAAACGGTCCCCTCGAAGGGTGAGGGCAGTTCAACGAGCGACTTGGCGGTCTCGATCTCGACCAGAATCTGGTTGATCGCGACGGTGTCGCCGGGTTTGACCTTCCAGGCCACAATTTCGGCCTCGGTGAGACCCTCGCCAACGTCGGGAAGAGTGAACTCGGAATCTGCCATGGTGTGTCCTTCGCCTAGTACGCCAGCGAGCGGTCGACGGCCTCGAGAACGCGGTCGGCATCGGGGAGATAAATGGTCTCGAGTTTTGCGGGCGGGAATGGCGTATCGAATCCGGCCACTCTAAGCACCGGTGCCTCCAGCGAATAGAAGGCGCGCTCGGTCACGGTCGCCGCGATTTCAGACCCGACGCTCACAAATCCCGGCGCCTCCTGGGAGAGCACCAGCCGACCCGTCTTGCGTACCGAATCGAGAATAGGCCCGTAATCGATGGGTGAAATCGAACGAAGGTCGAGAACCTCGACACTCGTGCCCTCCTGTGCGGCGATTTCGGCCGCCTGCAGCAGAACGGCGACCATCGCGCCGTGTCCGAGCAGGGTCACCTCGGTTCCCTCGCGAACGACTCTCGTCGAGTGAAGCGGAGCGCTGCTCGCGGTGAGGTCGACCTCGCCCTTGGGCCAATAGCGACTCTTAGGCTCGAAGAACACCACCGGATCGTTGCTCTGGATCGCCTCCTGGATCATCCAGTAGGCGTCGTTGGGAGTCGATGGGCTCACCGACCGCAGGCCGGCGGTATGTGCGAAGTACGCCTCAGGGCTTTCCTGGTGGTGTTCGACTGCGCCGATGTGTCCGCCATACGGAATGCGGATGACGACCGGCATTGGCATCGTGCCTTCGTGCCGGTTGGTCATCTTCGCGAGTTGCGACGTGATCTGGTCGAAAGCTGGGTACACGAATCCATCGAACTGGATCTCGCACACCGGTCGGTAGCCGCGCATCGCGAGTCCGATCGCCGTGCCGACGATGCCGGACTCGGCCAGGGGAGTGTCCATGACGCGACGGTCGCCGAACTCGGCCTGCAGTCCCTCGGTGATGCGGAAGACGCCGCCGAGCGGACCGATGTCCTCGCCGAGGAGCAGCACCTTGGCATCATCCTGCATCGCCTTGCGAAGACCGGCGTTGAGCGCCTTCGCCATTGGCATCATTTCGCTCATTCGGCGGCACCATTCTCAGCGAATGATGCTTCATAGTTGGCGAGCCAGGCCTTCTGGTCGTCGATGACCGGATGCGGCTCGGAGTAGACGTGGTCGAACATCTTGCCCGTCGGTGGGATGCCGAGGGCGAGAGTGCGGTGACGGATGTCGGCGGCGAAATCGGCCGCCTCTGCGGTCAGCTCGGCAAAGAACGCATCGCTCTCGCCGCGACCGCGGAGATACTTCTCGAATCGTGGAATCGGATCCAGAGCCACCCAATGGGCGAGCTCAGCATCGGTACGGTACTTGGTCGGATCGTCGCTCGACGTGTGGGCTCCGATGCGGTAGGTCAGTGCTTCGATGAATCGTGGCCCCTGGCCGGTGCGCGCCTCGTCGAGATACTTGCGCGAAGCGGCATAACTCGCGAGCACGTCGTTGCCGTCGATTTGGATGCCCGGAATGCCGAAGCCGGACGGCCGAAGGTAGAGCGGGGTGCGCGACTGCCGCGACACCGGAACCGAGATGGCCCACTGGTTGTTCTGCAGGAAGAAGAGCTCCGGCGTCTGGTAGCTGGCCGCAAACACCAGCGCCTCGCTGACATCGCCCTGGCTCGTGGCGCCATCGCCGAAGTAGACAACTACCGCCTCGTCGGTGTCAACATTTCCCGTTCCCGACTTGTCGTCGAGCGCGATTCCCATCGCGTATCCAGTCGCGTGAAGTGTCTGCGAACCGAGCACGAGAGTGTAGATGTGGAAGTTGTTGTGGTCTTCCGCGACCCAGCCACCGTGTGTGAGTCCACGGAGCATGCGAACGATGTCGAGAACATCCACGCCGCGAATCATCGCGACGGCGTGCTCGCGATAGGAGGGGAAGATGTGGTCCTGCTTGCGCATGGCGAAACCGGAACCGACCTGGGCCGCCTCCTGGCCGACGCTCGGAACCCACAGGCCCATCTGGCCCTGACGCTGCAGATTGGCGGCCTCGTGGTCGAAAGCGCGAGTCACCACCATGACGCG
Organism: Actinomycetota bacterium; assembly: GCA_030840335.1. Lineage (GTDB taxonomy): Bacteria > Actinomycetota > Actinomycetes > Actinomycetales > Microbacteriaceae > Galbitalea. The sequence continues at coordinate 8,910 of JAUZFR010000101.1, forward strand.
GTGGAATTCTTGAAGTTCCGCGTCGGTGAGCTTCTCGATGAGCGGAAGATACTCGGCCGAAGCGTCGCTTTCGACGATTGTGCCTGCTGGGGACAGCAGTTGCAGCGTCGCTTCTGTGTAAGACATGGGAACCAATCTAACCCGGGCCGCTAGGACGCCGTTCGGAGGTTTCGGATAACCTCCGCGGTCGACCTTAGGAGTTTGTCGACAGATCCGGGCTCGCCAATGGTCACCCGAATGCCCTCCCCGAGTGCTCGAGCTACGATGCCGTGGTCGTTCAAAACGCCTGCCGCCCACTCCGTTTGAGAGCCGGTCGGCAGCCAAACGAAGTTGCCATGCGGCTTCGGTACATCCCAGCCCTGCTCGACCAGCGACTGCCACACGTCGTCGCGAAGTGCGGCGATCCGGCTCACCCGCTCGAGAAGCTGCGCCTCGTTGTCCAGCGATGCGATGGCTGCGACCTGCGCAGATTCAATGACCGAGAGCGGGATTGCCACTGCCCTGGCCGCATTCATGATGTATGCCGGTCCGATCGCGTATCCAATGCGGAGACCAGCGAGTCCATACGCCTTCGAGAAGGTGCGCAGAACGACGAGATTCGAGTACCGGGACTGCAGAGGGATGCCTCGCACGGCATCCGGAGCTGTCACGAACTCGATATATGCCTCGTCGAGCACCACGAGAACGGTATCGGGCACGAGAGCCATGAATCGTTGGAATTCGGCCGCGGTCACGATTGTGCTCGTGGGGTTGTTTGGGCTGCACACTATGACGAGCCGCGTGCGATCGGTGATCGCGGCCGCCATCGCGGGCAGGTCGTGTCGATGATCGGGGGAGTTGGGAACGGTGACGCTCGTCGCGCCGGACACGGTCACCAGCCCGGGATATGCCTCGAAGCTGCGCCAGCTGTAGACAATCTCATCCCCTGGCCCGGATGTCGCCGAGATCAGTTGCGATAAGACCGACACCGAGCCCGCGCCCACCTGCACCTGGTCGACCTCGACCGCGTATCGCTCGGCCAGCCGCTGACGAAGCCCGATGGCAGACCCGTCGGGGTAGCGATTCACCGAGGCGTGAGCGATCGCTTCGAGTACCGCGGGCAGCGGATCAAATGGATTTTCGTTGGACGAGAGCTTGAAGGCGTCGTCCGCGGCGGGCTTGCCCTGTCGGTAGGGCTGCATCGCTTCGATGTCTGCGCGAAGTCGCACGCGGGTCGGGGTCACGCCCCCAGCCTAATTGCGGCACGGGACGGGCTCAGTGCATAGTGGTCGCATGAGCAGATTCCTCGTGCGACTCGTCGTTAATGCGATTGCCCTCTGGCTGACCACGCTGATCCTGGCGGGAAGCGTGCGAGTTGTGTCGTTCGCCCCGCACGACACGTTCGCCACGGTGATCACCTACCTGCTCGTTGCCCTCGTCTTCGGCATCGTCAACGGCGTGATCGGCAATCTGATTCGCATCGTGGCATTTCCGCTCTACATCCTGACCCTTGGTCTCATCGCTCTCATCGTGAACGGGCTGCTCCTCCTGCTCGTCAGCTGGCTGTCCGCGCTCGTGAACTTTGGTCTCGTTGTGGACGGATTCTGGGCGGGCGTTCTCGGGGCGCTGGTTCTCGCCATCCTGAGCTGGTTCATCGGGATCATCCTTCGACCGCTCACCCGCCGCACGAACCCGATCTAGCGGTCAGGCGGCTCCCTCCGGGCGAGCCAGGTTGTCGACTCGACAGTCACGGTGCCGTGCCCGAAGTCATCGAACACGCTTCGGATGCGTCGCAACTCGTCGCTCTTCGCGGCGTCGATCAGGCCCGCCGTCTCCCCGTAATACGGCAGGCGATGCGCGGGTACATCCAGGTGAGGCGGCACCGGTTGGTCGTCGAATAGCGACCGCTGCACCACGATCGCGGCGTCATTCACGTCGTACCCGCCGGTTGCGGGAACGAGATCCTCGGTGTGCCGGATCGTGAGTACCGGTACTGACGCCGGGATGGGCACCTCACCCGATGGCGCTCCGAAAGTGACCAGCCCTTTCACGTCGAATCTGCCGGAGCCCGCGACCAGCGCGGCAACGAGGCCACCCTGCGAGTACCCGGTCAACTGCACGGGCGATGTCGTGGTGACACCCGCCGCTTTCATTGCGTCGACGACTGCGCGATACGACGCTGCCGATTCGTGAGCGACTCCGGTGATGTTGCTCGTCATGTCGAACGGCTCCTTGCCTGAGCGGGCATCGAAGTCGACGGTGCCCGCGATGTAGACGTCAAAGCGATCGGGCTCGCCTGGTGCGGAGTACCGATCGATGCGGATCTGAGCCCCCGCAGGGTCTGCCATCGCGTCGGGAATGCGTTCGACCCGGCCTTCGATACTGGTCGGTGGCGAAACGTCCGAGGTCGTGGACACCTGTCGCACGGAAATCCCTGTCTCGCTCAGGAATCCGGCCGCGCGCGCAAGCAACAGGACGAAGGCCGCCGAGAGGGGAACCCCATTGTGATCCGTGCGGCCAAACAGGCGGGCGATCTCCGGCGGTACGCCGAAGAATCCGACGCCAAAGTCGTCGGCGTTTTCGACGGCTGAACGAATAGCGGCCACGATCGCCGGATTTGTGAGGAGGCGCGGATGAGCCCGCACGTACTTCGCGAGCGCTTCGGCCTGCTGCTTCGGCGTTGCGCCCGACATGCCCCACACGAGTGCCCCCTCGAACATCAGTGACGTTGTGAGCGGCAGCGCGAGGAGCGCGGATGCCGCACCGAGCAGTCGGGCGGAGTCGGCGCTCAGCTGTTCGCTGAGTCGCAGGCCAAACTGTTCAGCGGCGCCATACGCGTCGAGGACAACGCGAAGCGCCCGGTTCAGCGCCTTCGAACGGCGGCCCGCCGACAGCAGGAGAGAGTGCGCGACATCCAGCGAACGTCGGGCCTCAGCCAGGGTCGGTGCCGACTGCGGCACCTGCAGTGCCGCGAACTGGTTCGCATCCGTCAGGTCGAGAACCTCGTCGGCCCCCGAGCGCAGTTCGACGGCCAGACTCCCCAGCCGCTCGACTCGGGCGAGGATCGCATCACTCGCGACGACGACGCTGCCTCCACCAGAGACGATGATGTCGTCAGACACCGCGCTCGATCTCGTAGAGGGCGGCTTCGGTGAGGCGTTCGGCGCTTCGGAGTGCATCGTTGGCGTGTGCCAGCTCAGCCCCGAGCACCTGGATGGACAGGTCGAAGGCCCACTTCGCGGTGCCACTCCATCCCTCGTCGCTGGCTACCGCGTGAACGGCCGACCCAGCCGACGTGACCCGGCGAACCAGTGCCGCGAGCTGCAGCCGCTGCGTCTCTAACCCGGCTCTGGCTGCGGCGCGCTCCGAGCCTGAAGCCGCGCCCATCGGCGCCGTTGTGATTCGAGCAGCTGTCGCAAACAAGGCCCATCCTTTCGTCGCCTCAGTCTCGACCGTCCCGCACCTTCGATCTGGGAGTGCGGGGTAATCCGTAGACAGCTGGCCGACATCCGAACGTGTGGAGGAGCGGAAACTGCGGGAGACTAGTTGCATGAGCTTCGACCGCACTCTCGACGAGTCGGCGCTCTTTCGAATCTGCTTCGTCTGCACTGGCAACATCTGCCGGTCGCCAATGGCCGAAGCCGTATTCAAAAACCTCGTGCGCAAGGGTGGACTCGCTGGTGCGATCACGGTTGTCTCCGCCGGCACCGGCGACTGGCACGTGGGCGAGCGATCGGATGAGCGCACGGTTGAGGCTCTCCGCCTGCGCGGCCTTGACGGAACGACTCACCGGGCTCGGCAATTCGACCCGGACTGGTTCGAACACCTCGATCTCGTGGTCGTATTCGACCGCAGCCAGGAGCGGATCCTTCGGGCGTGGGCCAGCAACGACCTCGACCGCTCGAAGGTACAACTACTCATGAGCTTCGACTCCGAGACTTCGGGCGGCACACAGGATGTGCCCGATCCGTACTACTCGGATGCCGCTATGTTCGACCAGGTGCTCGGCATGATCGATCGTGCCTGCACCGCGCTATTTCGCCAGGTTCGCCCAGGGGTCCACAGGGTCGCCGGAAGCTATAAGGAACTGCCATGAGCCCATTGCCCGACCAGCCACTGAGCCCGCTTGACGGCCGCTATCGTTCGGCCGTCGCCGGGCTCGGAGAGCACCTGTCCGAGGCCGGGCTCAATCGCGCGCGCGTTCGCGTCGAAGTCGAGTGGCTGCTCTACCTCACCGATCACGAATTGTTCGGGTCCACTCGTCTCGACCTCGAGCAGGCGCGCCAGCTGCGGGAACTCGTCAGCGACTTTGGGCAGGCCGAGATCGACGAGCTCGCTCGGCTTGAGGCGACGACCCGTCACGATGTGAAAGCGGTCGAGTACCTCGTTCGCGGCAAGCTGGCCCAGCTCGGACTCAGCGATGTCGCGGAACTCACTCACTTCGCTTGCACCAGCGAAGACATCAACAATCTGTCATATGCCATGACGATCGGCGCTGCGGTTCGCGAGCTGTGGCTGCCGAAGTTCCGCGGGGTGATCGAGTTGCTGCGCGAGCGCGCAATCATCCATCGATCGGATGCGATGCTGGCGCACACGCACGGACAGCCGGCGACACCGACCACGGTTGGCAAGGAATTCGCGGTCTTCGTGCACCGGCTGGAGCGCATTGCCGCCCAAATCGAGTCGACCGAATACCTGGGAAAGTTCAGCGGAGCGACCGGAACGTTCGCGGCCCATGTCGCGGCAGATGCCACCAAGGACTGGCCCGCGATTTCGCGGGAGTTCGTGACGTCGCTGGGGCTGGACTGGAATCCGCTCACCACCCAGATCGAACCGCACGACTGGCAGGCGGAGCTGTACGCACGCATCAGCCACGCGAACCGGGTGCTGCACAACCTGTGCACCGACATCTGGACCTACATATCGATGGGCTACTTCACGCAGATCCCGCAGCCGGGTGCCACGGGATCATCGACAATGCCACACAAGATCAACCCGATCCGCTTCGAGAACGCGGAGGCGAACTTCGAGCTGTCGAGCGCGCTCCTCGACTCGCTCGCATCCACTCTCGTCACGTCGCGGCTGCAGCGTGACCTCACGGACTCGACGACGCAGCGCAACGTCGGAGTCGCCCTTGGACATTCGGTGCTCGCACTCGACAACGTGACGCGCGGGCTGGGCGAGATCGCCGTTGACGCCGACAAACTCGAAGCCGACTTGAACGCGAACTGGGAGATCCTCGGCGAGGCGATCCAGACCGTCATCCGCGCGGAGGTCACCGCGGGGCGCAGTTCGATCGCCGATCCATACGCGATGCTGAAAGACCTGACAAGGGGCAAGCGCATCGGCCAGGCGGACCTCGTTACCTTCATCGACGGACTCGACATCGGCGGCGAGGCGAAGGCGCGCCTGCGTGTGCTTACTCCGGCGGGCTATGCCGGCCTGGCGAGCGAGCTGGTGGACTACATCCTGCCGTAGCCGCGGTGACGATTGCGCCCTGCCGAACCGTTTGCCCGTGCGCGACGGCCAGCAAACGGTTCGCTGGGGCGCAATCGGTCGACGCTGGCGCGGCTGGCGCGGCTAGTGGCCGCGATCCTGGTCGTCGAGGTCGACGATCTCCGCGTCATCCGGGCGCCCGGTTATCGCCAGCGTGGCGAGAACGACGAGCGTCACGATGAACGCGACTCCAAGGAAGATCGCGCCAAGGAAAATGTCCCGAGTGGATGCGCCAACGACGAGACCAACGAAAACGGCGACGATCGCGGAGAGAATGAGCAATTCGAGCGGTCGGAACCGGTCTTTGCGAGTCGGCTCGGTCATGCGGCCGTTCCGTTCCGGGTCACGGCGGACGGACCCCATTTGAGTGAGAGTGCTGCGATCACGAGGTACACCGTGGAGATGGCTCCATAGACGCCAAGGGCGCCGACGACCATGACGGAGGCATTGAGGATGCGCGGGTCGCCATCCGGTCCCGTGTAGTGCTGCACGTACCCTGGCGGGATCACGAGGGTGACAATTGCAAACAGCGCCGTCAGCGCGCCGATGAATACCCAGTCGCGTGACGCAGCCAGAACGCGCCGCTCTCGCAGGCCCACGTACAGTTCGAGGAATCCGGCGAGCGCCGCCCACGAGCTGACGAGCACGAGGAACAGGGCAAGAGTGGATTGGTGTCCCGCCAGCGCCGAACCGACAAGTGCCGCGACGCCCGCGACAATCGAGATGATTCCCTGCAGAAGAAACACCGTGCGGTCGACGCCGCCAAGCGCGCGAAGGCTGAGCAATGATCCGATCAGGCCGGCGATGAGGGCGAACCCGCCAAACGCGACCAACCCGAAGTCGGGGGAGTAGTGACCGCCAGCGAACGTAATCACACCCGTGAGGACGGCGGCGGGCACCGCTCTGGCCAGGGGAACGTACCAGTACGCCGCATCCTGAGCTGTGTAAGGGGTCCCGGCCATCGCCAACAGTTTACCCGCCCACCCTGACCGCTCCCACACTGGCCCCGCTCCCAGCGAGGGGACCTATGTTCTGCTCTTGGCGGCCACTCAAGTACCCGGCGGCAGATCCACGAACCGCGAGAAGTGCCCGTGGAACCCGACGACAAGGGTGTCGGTCGGACCGTTGCGGTGCTTCGCGATGATCAGGTCGGCTTCGCCCTGACGCGGGCTGTCTTTCTCGTAGGCGCTCTCGCGGTGCAGAAGGATCACCATATCGGCGTCCTGCTCGAGCGACCCCGACTCGCGGAGGTCAGAGAGTGCCGGCTTCTTGTCGGCGCGCTGCTCCGGGCCTCGGTTGAGCTGGCTGATCGCGATGACGGGCACGCCGATCTCTTTCGCGAGCAGCTTCAGGGCGCGCGAGAACTCGCTGACTTCCTGCTGGCGCGACTCCACCTTCTTGCCGCTGGTCATGAGCTGCAGGTAGTCGATGATGACCATCTTGAGCCCGACCTTCTGCTTCAGCCGACGGCACTTCGCGCGGATCTCGACCAGCGTCATGTTCGGGCTGTCGTCGATGTACAGCGGCGCATCCGCAATCTGGCCACGGATGCTGGCGAGCTTGGTCCAGTCCTGAGTGTGCACCGTGCCTTTGCGCATCGATTGCAGCGGAACGGATGCCTCGGCCGACAGCAGCCGCATCGCAATCTCGCTTCGCCCCATTTCGAGCGAGAACACGATCGTGGGCATGTCGTTGTGCACCGCTGCGGCGCGCGCAAAGTCGAGGGCGAGCGTCGACTTTCCGATGGCCGGGCGGGCGGCGAGGATGATGAGCTGCCCCGGATGCAGACCGTTCGTGAGCGAGTCGAGCTCGGCGAATCCCGTTGGGACCCCGATCATCTGGCCGTCTCGGCCTGCGGCAGCCTCGATCTCATCGGTGGCCGCATTGATCGCGTCGATGAGCGGCACGTAGTCTTCGCTCTCGACGCCGCCGGTCACCCCGTAGATCTCGGCCTGCGCGTTGTTCACCAGGTCGGCGACTTCTCCCTCGCTGGCATACCCCATCTGTACGATTCGCGTGCCTGCCTCGACGAGACGGCGAAGCACGGCTTTCTCGGCAACGATGGATGCGTAGAAGCCGGCGTTCGCGGCGGTCGGCACGAGCCCGGTGAGCGTGTGAAGGTACTCCGCGCCACCCGCACGCGTGATCTCGCCCGACTTGGTCAACTCGTCGGTGACCGCAATGACGTCGGTTGGCTCACCGTGCGAGTAGAGGCTGAGCACCGCGTCGAAAATGATCTCGTGCTTCGGGATGTAGAAGTCGATGCCGCGAACGGTCTCAACCACATCCGCGACGGCATCTTTGCTGAGCAGCATTCCGCCGATCGCGCTTTGTTCGGCGAGGAGGTCGTGCGGGGGAGTGCGATCGCCGTGACGAGGTTCCCCCGAACCGCGTGTGTCACCGGCAAGACCCAAATGGGCAATCGACATCGCGATCCGCTCCTTTTCCCCGAACTTCTGCTGCGAAAACTACTCGCGACCCCCGACACCGCAGGGTCTCAAGGCAACTTTGGCTGCCGAAAGACCGGCGCCGCTAAACCATAGGAACTGGGGCAATACGCCCACAAGGACCCCCTGTGCAGAGGTCTGTGCACAACTGGCAGGAAACGCCGTATTCAGTGTGGGCAACCTGTGGACTGAATTGTGTATAACTAAAGAATTCTGCGAAGTAACACCCAGTTGACCAGCACTTTTTTAGTCCACACCGTGTGTGTAGAAACAGGCTTAGAGTGCCACTTGAGGGTTGTCCCGTCCGGCGGCTCCTGTGCACAAATCTCGCGTGCCCGCAAGCAAAAAGCGGTAAGGAAAGCATGGCTTCCCTTACCGCTTCTCGCGTGAAATTGTTACTTTGCAGCTACCACCGAAAGCGTGATCGTTGCGGTGATGTCGTCGCGCAGGCGAATGGTCGCCTCGTGGTCGCCGACAGCCTTGATCGGCGTCGTGATCTCGATCTTGCGCTTGTCGATCGCGCCCAGACCAGCGGCGGCAACGGCGTCCGCAACATCCGAGGTCTTGACCGAACCGAAGAGGCGGCCGCCCTGGCCAGACTTGACGGTCAGCTTGACCGTCGTTGCCTGAAGGCGTGCCTTGAGGTCCTGTGCCTCTTCGAGCGTGGCGTGCTCGCGCGCGGCGCGTGCTGCCTTGATCGACTCGATCTGCTTTTCTCCTCCACGGGTCCACGGCACGGCAAAGCCCTGCGGGATGAGGAAGTTGCGACCGTAGCCGTTCTTGACGTCAACGACGTCTCCCGGAGCACCGAGGCCAGTGACCTCGTGCGTCAGAATCAACTTGGACATATCAGCGGCTCCTAACGGCCTGAGCCGGCGTAGGGGAGCAGTGCCATCTCGCGCGCGTTCTTGACTGCGCGGGCGATGAGACGCTGCTCCTGAACGGAGACACCGGTGATACGGCGAGCGCGGATTTTTCCCCGCTCGGAGATGAACTTGCGGAGGGTCGCGACGTCTTTGTAGTCGATGACACCAACGCGGATTGCTTTTGCCGGAGCGGCATTCTTGCCACCCTTGGCGTTGCGGAGCGGCTTGCGGCGGTCGCCGCTGCTCTTTCCTGCCATGGTTATTTGTCCTTAAAGGTTAGAAAGGGGTTTCGTCGTTGTAGTTGCCCGGGGTGTTCCACACGTCGCCACCGGAAGCATCCGGTGCACTTGCGGCCCACGGCTCGTCGGCAACCTGGGACGGACCACGGACGCCACCCTGGGGTGCGCCGCCACCACCCTCGCGTGACGAAGAGGTACGGGTGACCTGGGCGGTCGCGTAGCGCAGGCTTGGGCCGATCTCGTCGACCTCCAGCTCCATGCTCGTACGCTTCTCGCCCTCTTTGGTCTCGTAGGAGCGCTGCTTCAGGCGCCCCTGCACGATGACGCGCGAGCCCTTGGTGAGGGAACCGGCGACGTGCTCGGCGAACTCACGCCAAACGCTTGCGCGAAGGAAGAGTGCCTCACCGTCTTTCCACTCGTTAGAGCCGCGGTCGAGCGTGCGGGGAGTCGAGGCGATGGTGAAGTTAGCAACCGCGAGCCCGTTCTGCGTGTAGCGCAGCTCGGGGTCACTGGTGAGGTTACCCACCACTGTGATGACGGTTTCGCCAGCCATCTCTACTCAGCAGCCTTCTCGGTCGCGGCCTCTGCTGCGGGCGCAGCCGTCTCGGGAGCAGCTTCTGCAGCGGCAGGCTTTGCGGCCTTCGCGGGAGCAGCGTCTTCGACTACGGCCGGTGCCGCGGGTGCAGCAGTCGCTGCAGGTGCAGCGGATGCCGTCGCGGGCTTGGCGGGAGCGGCAGCCTTGCGGGCGGCCTTCTCGTCAGCGGCCTTCTTGGCTTCAGCGACCTGTGCGATTGCCTCTTCCGCGCGGAGCACCTTGGTGCGCATGACTGCTTCGCTGAGCTTCAGCTGGCGGTCGAGTTCGACCGTCGCTGACGCGTTAGCGGTGAGCTGCACGACGGCGTAGATGCCTTCGGTCTTCTTGTTGATCTCGTAAGCCAGGCGACGACGGCCCCAGATGTCAACGCTGTCGATGGTTCCACCATCGTTGCGAATGACATTGAGGAACTTGTCTAGGCTGGGAGCTACGGTGCGCTCATCGATCTCTGGATCGAGGATCACCATTAGTTCGTACTGATGCGTCACAAACCCACCTCCTTTGGACTAGAACGGCCGCAGACGATCTGCGGCAGGAGGGTGTTGACGTTGTGCCAAGACCACTTGGGGTCCAGACAACCTGCCTAGTCTAGGTGAATTCTGCAGCCCCGATCAAGGAGCACCACCCGTATGACCCTCAGGGTTGCCATCGCCGGCGTCGGCAATTGCGCTAATTCGCTCGTTCAGGGCGTCACCTTCTACGCGAATACTGCGGATGACGAGACCGTTCCCGGCCTCATGCATTCGCGATTCGGGCCATATCGAGTCCGGGACATCGAATTCGTCGCGGCCTTCGATGTGGATGCCGCGAAGGTCGGCCTCGACCTTTCTGAGGCCATCTGGGCCAGCCAGAACGACACCTATCGGTTCGCCGAAGTCGCGCCCACGGGCATCCAGATCCAGCGCGGCCCGACTCTCGACGGACTCGGTGAGTACTACCGCGAGGTCGTGACCGAATCGGATGCGCCCGTCGTCGACGTGGCCGCCGCACTCCGCGCATCCGGTGCCCAGGTGCTGGTCTGCTACCTGCCCGTGGGGTCAGAGGATGCCGCACGCTTCTACGCGCAGGCCGCCATCGATGCGGGCGTCGCTTTCGTCAACGCGCTTCCCGTTTTCATTGCCAGCGATCCTGTGTGGGCGGAGAAGTTCCGCGTGGCCGGCCTGCCGATCGTTGGCGACGACATCAAGAGCCAGCTCGGCGCCACCATCACGCACCGCGTTCTGGCCCGACTGTTCGAGGAGCGCGGGCTCGTGCTTGACCGCACGTACCAGCTGAACGTCGGCGGCAACATGGACTTTAAGAACATGCTTGAGCGCAAACGGCTCGAGTCGAAGAAGATCTCGAAGACGCAGTCGGTTACGAGCAACATCGACGCGACGCTCGACCCCGACAACGTGCATATCGGGCCGAGCGATCACGTGCCCTGGCTTCGGGACCGCAAGCTCGCGTTTGTTCGGCTTGAGGGTCACGGCTTCGGCAATGCTCCCACCAGCCTGGAGTACAAGCTGGAGGTCTGGGATTCGCCCAACAGCGCCGGCGTCGTGATCGACGCCATCCGTGCGGCCGGCATGGCACTCGCCGCGGGCATTTCCGGACCGGTCGAAGCAGCATCCGCCTATTTCATGAAGAGCCCTGTGGTGCAGCACCCGGATCCGGTGGCGCGCGAGCTCCTCGAGCGCTTTATCGCCGAGAACGCCTGACTCCTTAGCTTGTGGGCGGAGTTCTCGCTCGCGGGCGGAGTAGCTACTCCGCCCGGATGCAACGTCTCCGCCCGCTTCGCAATTCAGGAGGTTTGTTAGCCAGCGGCCTTGATCGCGGCGGCAAGTTTGGCCAGCTTCGCCGTCGTGGCCGCCTTGCCGGCATCCTCCACATCTATCTGCGCGGCGGTCTGGCCGACCGTCAGGAACGCCTCGCAGCTGCCCTTACAGGCGACGAGTGCGGAACCGGCACCTGGCACCGTCCAGGCGGAGAACTTCGCGCCGTACAACGTGGAGTCGACGGAAATCGCTGGTCGAATTCCGGGGAAGGCCCAGGCTCCGCCGGGCACGAGGGTGAAGTTCGTCGACGCGGAATGCTTGCCCGTCCAGAAGCAGTCTGAGTAGCTTGCGGAGTAGCCGACGTTCGCGGCTGTGTAGACCGGGCCGTTCGTGTCCTTGTAGAGCGTTGCGGTGGAATCTCCGATCGCAGCGCGGACGCGGGTCGTGCTTTGTGCATCAGTACAAAAACTCGACGGCGCTCCTGTCGGCGGGATCCAGGCCGGGAGCTCGGGACCGGCGCTGTCGACCGTGGCGGCAGTCCGTTCCAGCGCCTTTTGCATCGCACCAGCCGCGACAGCGGGAGCGACCGGAACGGTATGCACGAGATCGATCAGCACCCAGTATTTGCCCACCACCATCTCACCGACGCAGGAATACCCCTGAGCATCGAGGCCGCGGCTCGTGCAGTAGTAGCTCGACTTGTCTCCCGCCGTACCCGTGACCGGGTGGTACTTCGCAGGCTGCGCCGCGGCGACATTGTTGTCGTATCCCGTTGCCTCGTCCGGCACGACCACGATGCCGAGTCCGTTTGCCGGTCCGAAGTCCGTTGCGACGCCCCCGTCCCACCCGCAGTCGAGCATTCCGGCCTGGCGCTCTGCTACGCCGTAGAGCGAGGTGAGCGCTGCATTCCTGCCGCCGCGCGCGGTGAGCGTCACTCCAACCAGCGGCGTCGCCGTGGCTTCTGTGTACAGGGCGTCACAATCGAATGGCACGCGCACCTGCGGAGGTCCGGCTACCTCACTAGCTGTCGGAGTGGGCGCAGGTGCGACCGTCGTGGTGGCGGTCGGTGGAGCGCTCGATACCGGCGTCGGCCCCGCGCATCCCGCAAGCAGGACCACCGCGACGGCGGCGGGGGCGAACAGCAGGACACGGCGACGTTTCATGCTCGCAGCCTACGTACGCGAGACGTCTGCCCGCGTCATCCTTCCGGCTGACCGCAGCGGGCGGCCCACCAGGCGCGAAGGCGCTCTTCGGCGACTTCCGCGCCGAGCGGGCCTTCGTCCAGCCGCACGTCGAGCAGGTACCGATACGCCTCGCCGACGTCACGCCCCGGCTTGATGCCGAGGATGCGCATGATCGCTTCACCGTCGAGGTCGGGTCGCACGGCGGCAAGACCCTCCGCCTCGGCGATCTCCGCGATGCGTGTCTCGAGGTCGTCGTAGGCGAATCCAAGCCGGTCGGCCTTGCGTTGATTGCGCGTCGTCACGTCGGCACGCGTCAGGATGTGCAGCCGCTCGAGCAGTGGACCGGCGTCCCGCACATAGCGCCGCACTGCCGAATCCGTCCAGGCGCCCTCCGTGTACCCGAAGAATCGCAGGTGCAACTCGATGAGGCGAGACACGGCAAGGATGGTGTCCTTGTCGAAACGAAGCGCCTTGAGTCTGCGCGCGGCCAACTTCGAACCGACAACATCGTGATGGTAGAAGCTCACCACTCCGCCCGGTTCGACCCGCTTGGTCGCGGGCTTGCCAATGTCGTGCAGCAGCGCCGCGAGCCGCAACACCAAGTCAGGGGAGTGGCCGCGCGACTTCTCCAGCTCAATTGCCTGGTCGAGCACAGTGAGGCTGTGCTCGTAGACATCTTTGTGGTGCGCGTGCTCGTCGATTTCGAGTCGCAGCGCAGGGATCTCGGGCAGTACGAGCTCGGCGAGCCCGGTGTCGACCAGCAACCGGATGCCCGCCCGCGGCGAGTCGGTCAGCAGCAGTTTCGTCAGTTCGGCAGTCACGCGCTCGACACTGACAATCGAAATGCGATCGGCCAGCGCGGTCATCGCCGAGATCGTTTCGGCGGTAGCCGTGAAGTCGAGCTGACTCGTGAAGCGTGCCGCGCGCAGCATCCGAAGCGGATCTTCGCCGAACGAAACCTCTGGCGCGGAGGGCGTGCGCAGGATGTGCGCGATCAGGTCTTCCATGCCCCCGGACGGGTCAACGAGAACCCGATCCGGCAGTCGCAGCGCCATTGCGTTGACCGAGAAGTCCCGTCGCACGAGATCCCCTTCGAGACTGTCCCCGAACTCGACGGTCGGCTTGCGGGTCTCGCCGTCATACGAGTCGGCGCGGTACGTCGTGATCTCGACTGTCTCTCCCGAAACGACCGCTCCGATGGTGCCGAAGTCGCGCCCGATGTCCCAGTGAGTGTCGGCGATGGGCTTCACGACTCGCAGGATGTCGTCCGGCAGCGCATTCGTTGTGAAATCGAGGTCGCTGATCGGACGACCGAGGAACGCATCGCGCACGGGACCGCCAACAAGGGCGAGCTCGAAGCCCGCCGCAGAGAAAGCGGATGCGAGCCGGCTCACGGGTCCGGTGGTCGCCAGGGAATCGAGTCGCTGTATTGCCGTCGCGACGCTATCCATAGTGCATTAGCTTGCCACAGGCGCTGTCGGCGCTCACCGAGTGCCCAGCGGGTGAGCCCTTAGACTCGTCGCATGCTGGCCGTACGCTTCTCAGGGGTCAGCCGGTGAAGTGGAGAGCCGCGGGCATCCCGCTGGCCATCATCGTGAGCCTCACGATGCTCGGAACTGTGTCACCGGCGTCCGCCGCTGCCCCGACCGTCGGAGCAGTCGGAGTCACCCTTGTTCCAGCCGACTACGGCACGGCCGCCGCCGACCAGCCCCTCAAACTCGTCCTCACGCTTGAGGACACGATTGGTGCCGGCATCAACGCCGGGACGGCCGAGATTACGGTCGACCGCTCCCCGATTGCAACTCGCGCCGGTCTGGCGAACTGGCTCTCGGGCGTGTCGAAGAGTTCCGTGGCGCCGACGAAGGTCAGAACGGTGTCCACACCGATCGTGCTCGGCGGAGGGAGCCAATCGATCGATATCTCCGTGCCCGCGAAGTCCCTGAAGTTTGGTACGCCGGGCGTCTACGCGATCCAGGCGACGGTCAAAGGCAACGGCACCACGATCGGCTCGTCACGATCGGCGATCGCCTGGAGGACTTCGACCGCAAACCCCGTTCCCCTCACAATCGCCGCACCGCTCACGATTCCCGCCTCATCCACCGACTTCATCAGTGCCAAGACCCTCGCGACGGATACTGCTCCCGGCGGCGTGCTGACGAGTGAACTGAACGATCTCGCAAACACGCAGGTTGCCATCGGTATCGACCCGCGCATCATCGCCTCGATCCGTGTACTCGGCCGGTCCGCTCCCCAGTCGGCCATAGATTGGCTCATCCAGCTCGAGTCGGTCTCGAACGAGACCTTCCCGCTGGCCTGGGCGGATGCCGACCTCACCGTCGCGCTGCAGTCCGGTTCCCGGAGGGTGCCGATCGTCAAACCCCTTGACTACGCGATCGACCCGACCCAGTTTGCGACGCCGACTGACACGGCGAGCGACGGGTCAACATCAACGCCCACCCCGACGCCGACGCCGACCGAGAATCCGAATGATCCGTCGCTCCCGACTTCGAACGACGACCTCATGCGCTTCAATTACACGATTCCGCGGGTTGGATGGCCGGCCCCCGACACCGTGACGAGCAGCGATCTGACGAAGCTCACGGCTTCAGGATTCTCGTCGCTCATTCTGTCGAGCAGCAACATCAAAGCGCCGAAGGACACCATGGGCGCGGCCGCGAGCGCGGGTTCGACATCCATCGCGATTTCCGACGACATCCTGTCCGGGTATCTCAGCGATGCGGTGCAGTCGTCGAGTTCGGTCGCGGCATCCGCTCTCACGAAACTCACCACCTCACTCGACCAGCTGAGCGTCGAGTCGGCGGGCAATTCTCCCCCGCTTTTCGTCACGCTTCCACGTAACTGGCAGGATGACCAGCTCCAGCTCAATCGCACGCTCGCGGCCCTCTACTCCCGGCCGTGGATCACAACGGGCAGCCTTGCGAATGTTCTGGCGACAAAAAAGGTGTCGGTCAAGATCGTCGACAAGCCGCAACCCGCTTCGCGCGTTGCGCTCGTGCGCTCCATGCTCGTTTCGGAAACCCGCGAGCGACGGTTTTCGGCGATCGTCGAGTCCCCTGAAGCGCTGACGTCGAGCAGGCGGCTGGCGCTTCTCTCGGTGCTCTCTGACGAGTGGCTCGACAACCCGACCGGTTGGAATACAGCTGCAAAAGGTTTCGTGACCGGTTCGGACGCGATCGTCAATTCTGTGCAGGTCGTCGACAGCAGCGACGTGCTCTTCCTCGGCGCATCCGGTGCTCTGCCGATCACGGTCGGCAATCAGTATTCGCAGCCGGTGACCGTCTACATCACCGTGCGTCCGCGGAGCACCCTGCTGTCAATCGACCCCAAATACTCCTCGTTCGAGTTGAAGATCGACGCAAATTCGCAACGCAAAGCCCAGATCCCGGTGCAGTCGATTTCTAATGGCAAAGTGGTCGTCGACGTGAGCCTGTCTTCAAAGAACGGGCACGCGGTGGGCGTCACCAAGTCCATCAACACCGACGTTCAGGCGGCCTGGGAGACGGTAGGCACCCTGGTCTTCGGTGCTCTGGTGGTCGGGATCTTCGGATTCGGCATCTTCCGCAACATCCGCAGTCGCCGCAATCGTCGCAAGGCCGACGGTGAGTAGCGTCCCGCCCCCGGACCTTCCGGAGTCCGCGAGAGCCAGCGGTGTCGGTCGCGCGAGTGCCCTGCTTGCCAGCGGCACCATCGTGTCGCGCGTACTGGGATTCGTCAGCGTCGCGGTTCTGGCCCACACCCTGTTTACCCAGAGTGCACCGGCCAACGCCTTCACCATCGCCAACGGGCTGCCCAACAACATTTACGCGATCATTGCCGGCGGTCTGCTCAGCGCAATCCTCGTGCCCCAGATCGTGCGCGCCGGGCAGCATGCCGATGGCGGCGAGAAGTTCATCAACCGCGTCGTGACGCTCGGAGTCGTCTCGTTCCTCGTCATCGCGGTCGTCGCGACACTGTGCGCACCCCTCCTGGTCAATCTGTACGCCCATCAGACCACCGACTCCGCCCGCGGTCTCACACCACAGCAGATCTCCCTCGCCACCGCGTTCGCCTATTGGTGCCTGCCCCAGGTCTTCTTCTATGCGCTCTACAGCCTGTTCGGTGAGGTGCTCAACGCGCGCCGCGTCTTCGGCCCGTTCACGTGGGCACCGGTCGTCAACAACGTCGTGGCAATAGCGGGCCTTGTCACGTTCGACATCCTGTTCAGCTCGGTTGATGTGAAGGACGCGTCGACCTGGACCCCCGGCATGATCGCCCTGATTGCCGGCAGCGCGACCCTCGGTGTTGCCGCGCAGTCGTTCTTCCTTGTGTTCTTCTGGCGCCGCGCCGGGCTGCGCTACCGCCCGGAGTTCCGCTGGCGCGGCGTCGGGCTTGGCAAGGTCGGCAAGGCGGCCGGCTGGACCTTTGCGATGATCCTGATCACTCAGCTTGCCGGCATCGTGCAATCGGATGTCGCGAGCCTCGCCGGCAGCGGACAACCATCCAATACCGTGCTGCGCAACTCCTGGCTCATCTTCATGCTGCCGCACGGCATCGTCACCGTCTCGATCGCGACTGCGTACTTCACGAGAATGAGCGGGCACGCGGCACGCAACGACCTGGACTCGCTGCGGCGAGACCTCACGTCTTCCCTGCGATCTATTGGGCTCATCCTGGTGTTCGCTGCGGTCGCGCTGATCGTGGTCGCCTACCCGTTTTCGGCCGTGTTTTCCACCGGAGGATTCGCAGAGACGGTGGCGATGGGCAACGTCCTCATGCCCTATCTCATCGGTCTGATCCCGTTCAGCGTATTGTTTGTGCTGCAGCGCACGTTCTACGCGCTCGAAGACACCCGCACACCGTTCTTCTTCCAGACCTTCCAGTCGGTGCTGTTCGTGATCGGCGCCCTGATCGCCGCGACACTGCCCCGCGACCAGATCGCCATGGGAATAGCGATCGTAACCACCATTGCCGGTTTCGCTCAGACCGTCGTCGCGGCCACCCTCCTTCGTCGGCGCATCCATCGGATTGGCGCCCGACGCATCCTGAAGTCGTATGGCGTGTTCCTGCTCGCTCTCCTGCCTGCAGCGGCCGTCGGCGTTGCCCTTGATGGCGCGCTCGGGGCATTCAACGGCGGGTTCGCGGTATCCGGAGTCGCGGCCGCGGTGTTGTCGATCGCCGTCATCGGCGGTGTGATGGCGCTGGTTTACGGCGGGATGCTGGTTCTGCTGCGAGCGCCGGAACTCCGCGACCTCGCCGCACCGATCGTGCGCCGGATCCGACGCAGCAGGTAGCGTAAATCCCAGCGCACCGGTGGTCGGATTGGAAGCCCCTCCACTCAATCGGCGCACTGGAATAGCGCAACCCTACAATTGGTTGTACCGGTTACGAATACTCTCGAGGAGCTGCTTCACGTGCGTCAGGTAATCATCATCGGGTCGGGTCCGGCCGCTTACACAGCCGCAATCTACGCGGCACGAGCCAGCCTCAAGCCCCTGCTGATCGCGAGTTCGGTCGAGGCGGGTGGCGAACTCATGAAGACCACTGAGGTCGAGAATTACCCCGGATTCCCGGACGGCATCCAGGGCCCGGAGCTCATGATGCAGATGCAGGCCCAGGCCGAGCGGTTCGGCACAGAGATCATCCTCGACGACGTCGTTTCCCTCGACCTGAAGGACGAGATCAAGCACGTCACACTCGGCAATGGCGACACGTACGACGCGCTGGCCGTGATCTTTGCTACGGGTTCCGCCTACCGCAAGCTCGGCCTTGAGGACGAAGAGCGCATGAGCGGTCACGGCGTCTCCTGGTGTGCGACCTGCGACGGATTCTTCTTCCGCCAGAAGACCATTGCCGTAGTCGGCGGCGGTGACTCGGCGATGGAAGAAGCGACGTTCCTCACGAAGTTCGCCGACAAGGTCTACGTGATCCACCGCGGCGACACGCTGCGTGCATCCCAGGTCATGCAGGATCGCGCGAGAGCCAACCCGAAGATCGAGTTCCTGCTCAACAAGACCGTCGAGCACATTTATGGCGACTCGCTCGTCACGGGTATCGGCATTGTCGACACCATTGACGGCACCGAGACGACGATGGATGTCAGCGGGCTCTTTATCGCGATCGGCGCGGACCCCCGTACCCACCTCGTCCACGGCCAGCTGGACCTCACAAGCCTCGGAACGATTGCCGTCGAGGGTCGCAGCTCCCGCACCAATCTCCCCGGGGTATTCGCCGCCGGGGACGTCATCGATCCCACCTATCGCCAGGCAGTGACTGCCGCGGGTTCGGGCACGGTTGCCGCTCTCGACACCGAGCACTACCTCGCCGGACTTCCCAAGTCGGTCACCGAAGCTGTTCCGGTCGGCGCCTGACGCTCACGTTCTCCAACGGATTTAGCAAGACCAAACTCCACGAAAGGTAAGAGAAGAAATGTCTAACGCAAAGGCAGTGACGGACGACTCGTTCCAGGTTGACGTCCTCGACTCGGGCGACACAATCATGGTCGACTTCTGGGCGGAATGGTGCGGCCCGTGTCGCGCCGTATCCCCGATCCTCGACCAGATCGCATCCGAGCACGCCGACAAGATCAAGGTCGTCAAGCTCAACGTTGACGACAACCCGCAGATGGCGATGAAGTACCAGATCACGTCGATCCCCGCGATGAAGGTATTCCGCGGCGGAGAGGTCGTCAAGACGGTCATCGGCGCGAAGCCCAAGCCGGCCCTCGAGGCCGACCTGGCGGAGTTCCTCGCGTAACAGCGCTTAGCGCACACGCGGAACGGCCGCCCAGACACTGCTCTGGGCGGCCGTTTTCGTTTAAACCCATACTCTTGAAGGCAACACAGCGAACGGAACGGGCATGACTAATCAGGGCAACAACCTCGATCGGTGGTACGACAGCTACGCGCAGCGCACGGCCGGTCTGGCCGCCTCCGAGGTGCGCGCCCTGTTCGCCGTTGCCTCGCGACCCGAGGTGGTTTCGCTCGCAGGTGGCATGCCGTTTGTGTCCGCCCTGCCGCGCGACCTCGTCACGGGCGCGATGGAGCGGGTCATGCGCGAGAACGGTCCCGTTGCTCTCCAATACGGTTCCGGCCAGGGCGCTCCGATGTTGCGCGAGCACATCCTCGAGGTGATGGCACTCGAGGGCATCCGGGGAAGCGTGGATGACGTGGTTGTGACGACCGGTTCGCAGCACGCTCTCGAGCTAGTGTCGAAGATCTTCCTCGACCCCGGCGATGTCGTGCTCGCCGAGGGTCCGAGCTATGTGACCGCGATGGTCGTCTTCAAGTCGTTTCAAGCACAGGTCGAACACGTCGCGACGGATGACGACGGGCTGGTGCCGGCGGCGCTTCGAGAGCGTATCGCCCGGTTGAAAGCGGATGGCAAGCGCATCAAGTTCCTGTACACGGTGCCGACGTTCAGTAATCCGTCCGGAGTGACGCTGTCCTGGGAGCGCAGGCTCGAAGTGCTTGAAATCGCGCGTTCGAACGGCATTCTGGTGCTCGAGGACAATCCGTATGGCTTGCTCTACTTCGATTCGCCCCCACCGCACGCGATGCGGTCGGTTGAGGAGGAGGGCGTTGTCTATCTCGGAACGTTCTCCAAGACGCTCGCACCGGGCTTCCGGGTGGGCTGGGCGCTCGCTCCACACGCCATCCGGGAGAAGCTCATCCTCGCGAACGAGGCGGCGGTGCTGTCGCCGAGCTCGTTCACCCAGCTGATCATCTCCGAATATCTCTCCACCGCGGACTGGCGCGGCCAGATCGATACCTTCCGCAATGTCTACCGCGAGCGACGCGATGCCATGCTGCAGGCGCTCGGCGACTACCTGCCCGACCTCAGCTGGACCGTCCCGCACGGCGGGTTCTATGTCTGGCTCAAGCTGCCCGACAACATCGACAGCAAGTCGATGCTTCCGCGTGCGGTCAAGGAACTCGTCGCCTACACGCCCGGTACAGCCTTCTACGCGAACGGCGATGGGCGCAATTTCATGCGCCTTGCCTTCTGTTATCCGACTCCGGACTTCATTCGCGAGGGCATCCGTCGGTTGTCCACGGTGATCAACGGCGAGCTCGAGTTGCTGAATACGTTCTCGCAGACTTCGCCGCTCGCGACGATACGACCCGAGCACAACAATATCAGCCCTCCCGCGAATCTGGGCTAGGAGACCATGAACACCACAAACAAGGCCCGCGTGGTCGTACTGGCCGGCGGAATCTCACACGAACGGGATGTCTCGCTTCGCTCGGGACGCCGAGTAGCCGACTGCCTCGCCGAACACGGCATCGAGGTCGAACTTCTGGATCCGGATGGGTCGCTGCTCGCGCACCTGCGTGAAACCCGTCCGGATGTCGTGTGGCCCGCCCTGCATGGCGCCAGCGGCGAAGACGGAGCGCTCCGCGGCCTGCTCGAGTTCATGGGCATCCCCTTCGTCGGATCGCGATCGGATGCCGCCCGACTCGCCTGGGACAAGCCCACCGCCAAAGTGCTCGTCGCTCGCGCGGGCGTGTCGACACCGCGCTCGATCACCCTCCCGCGCGAGGCCTTCCGTGAGCTCGGTGCCGGCAGCGTTCTCGACAGCATTTCGGACGAGCTCCCGATGCCGGTCGTGGTGAAGCCGGCGCAGGGCGGGTCCGCCCAGGGGGTCACGCTCGTCGACAACATCGCCGATCTCCCTCGCGCTATGGTCGACGCCTATACCTATTGCGACGTTGCCCTCATCGAACAGAAGATCGTCGGCACGGAGATCGCCATCGGCATCATCGACACCGGGGATGGCCCTGTCGCCCTGCCCGCCGTTGAGATCGAACCAGTGTCCGGCGTGTACAGCTTCGAGGCCCGGTACAACGCGGGGGAGACGCGGTTCTACACGCCCGCGAGAATCTCTGACGAAGTTGCCGCTCGCGCCGCCGACGCCGCAATCGCCGCGCACACAGCTCTCGGCCTTCGGCACATCTCGCGCGTCGATCTGATGATCGATCGAGCGGGTACGCCGTGGTTCCTCGAGGCGAACGTGCTCCCAGGCCTCACCGAGACGTCACTTCTGCCGCAAGCCCTCGAAGCAGCAGGCCACGACCTTGGCTGGGTCTACTCCGCCCTGGCCGACGCAGCGAAGGCCGACGCGGTGGCCGGCCGCTGACGACGCGGCGACTTCCACGCCTCGTTTCTCACCGCGACCGCGCCTTCCAAGGAGGAGGATGCTGTGTGGGGGATGTTTTGTGAAATGCCGCTCTGATCAGGGATTTTGATACCGTAGCACGACGGGCTGAGCGAGCTATCTCCGAGCGCCGAAGCCGTCCATGCCGATTTCGGTAAGTATCCGATTGAGGTCGCCGACGGTGGCGAAGTCGATGACGATGGTGCCCTTGGTTGCCCCGAGGGTGACCTTGACCCGAGTGTTGAGCCGATCGCCAAGGCGCTCTGCGACCTCGTCGAGATGACCCTGCCGCCCACCGGCGAGTGGCTTGACGCGCTTCGGTTTTGGCGAGGCCAGACCGGCTGCGGCCTCTGCCGCCCGAACGGACAGGTCTTCGTTGATGATCTTGTCGGACAGCCGCTCCATGGCTTCGGTGTCGACTACACCGAGGATCGCCCGCGCGTGTCCGGCGCTCAAGACTCCGGCCGCGACCTTCTGCTGGATGGATGCCGGCAGCTTGAGCAGGCGAATCGTGTTCGTGATCTGGGGGCGCGATCGCCCGATGCGCTCGGCCAGCTGTTCCTGTGTGATGCCGAAGTCGCTGAGCAACTGCTGGTAAGCGGATGCCTCTTCCAGCGGATTCAGGTTCGCACGATGCAGGTTCTCGAGGAGCGCATCGCGAAGCATGTTCTCATCGGCGGTGTTCTTGATGACCGCGGGGATCGAGTCGAGGCCGAGCTGCTTTGTGGCCCGAAGCCGTCGCTCGCCCATGATCAGTTCGTATTGCGGGCCACCCTCGACCGCGCCGACCAGGGGACGGACCACAATCGGCTGCAGCACGCCGATCTCGCGGATCGACACGACCAGTTCTGCGAGCTCCTCGTCCCGGAACTCCGTACGCGGCTGCTGAGGGTTGGGAATGATGTCGTCGGGCGAGATATTGGCCAGCCGGGCTCCCGGCACGGTGACGAGATCCTCGTTCGGCAGACGACCGTCGGGGAAGAAGACGTCGACCGGTCGATCGGCAGTCGGATCATCCTGCACGGGAATCAGCGCGCCAATGCCACGGCCAAGTCCTGTGCGTCGCGGTGTTGCCATTAGTCAGGTGCTCCTCGGCGTGCGATTTCAGCGGCCGCTTCGAGATAGGAGAGCGAGCCCGGAGAGTTGGTGTCGTAGCTGATGACAGTCTGCCCGTAACTCGGCGCCTCCGAAATGCGCACCGACCGGGGGATGAGGGTACGAAGGGTTTCCTTCGGAAAGTGGTCGCGCACTTCCTGTGCCACCTGGTTCGCGAGGTTCGTGCGGCCGTCGTACATCGTCAACAGAATCGTCGAGACTGCGAGCGCGGGGTTGAGGTGCTTCTCGATCAGTTCGATGTTCTTGAGCAGCTGGCTGAGCCCCTCGAGCGCGTAGTACTCGCACTGGATGGGGATCAGCACCTCTCGCGCGGCGACAAAGGCGTTAATCGTCAGCAGCCCAAGAGAAGGAGGGCAATCGATGAAGACGAAGTGGAACAGCTCTTCGGATTCGTTGAGGAACTGGTCGAGGGCGGTGCGCAGGCGCTGCTCCCGAGCGACTAGTGAGACGAGTTCGATCTCGGCTCCCGCCAGGTGGATGGTTGCCGGGAGGCAATAGAGCGCTTCGAACTCCGGACTCTTTTGCACCACGTCGGCCATCGGCTCGTCGTTGATGATCACGTCGTACACGCTGACGGTGTCGGATCGATGCTCAACCCCAAGAGCCGTGGATGCGTTGCCCTGCGGATCGAGGTCGATCACAAGAACCCGCGCTCCGGCACGCGCAAGCGCGGCGGCGAGGTTGACGGTCGTCGTGGTCTTCCCCACGCCGCCCTTTTGGTTGGCAACCGTGAAGATTCGTGTCGCGCTTGGAAGCGGGAGCGCCTCCGCCGCAAGAGCCTGCTTGCGGCGGTGTATTTCCGCCAATTCCCGGGCGAGCGGAGTCTCCTCGAACGCGGGAACGGAAGGTCTTTCGCGTGACTCCGCCTGAGCCTCGACGGGCTCGTCGACGGCCGCTTCAGCGATATCGCCTTCTGGATGTTTCACGTGAAACCTTCTGTGTCGTTGTCGCGGTCTGCCGGACAATCAGTCCACTGTAGCCCGAAAGACCCGGGTGACTTCAGGCAGGATGTCTGCTCCCAATTCGAGCACCTCGACGCCAGTGAGCCTCGCCCTGCGGATCTGCCTGGCTGCGGCGGTCACCTCGTCCGAAACTCGCGCACCTTTGAGGAAAACCATCTCTCCGCCGGGCCGCAACAGAGGCGCGGTGATCGGAATCAGCTTCGACAACGACGTCACCGCTCGAGCGGTCACCTGGTCGAGACCGGAGTCCAGCCGCACATCCTCAGCGCGCGCACGCAATACCGTCACATTGTCGAGTCCCAGCTCGGTCGACTCACGCTCCAGCCAGTCGATCCGTCGCTCCATCGGCTCGATGAGGACGAAATGGACGTCGGGGCGTGCGATCGCGAGAACAAGTCCGGGCAATCCGGCGCCGCTCCCGATGTCGCCGACCGTGCCTGCGCGCAACAGGGGAGCGACCAACACACAGTTCAGGATGTGCCGTGACCACAACCGTGGCGGTTCGAGGGGGCCGATAAGCCCTAGTTCCTCACCCCGCTGCCCCAGTTCCCTGGTGTACGCACGAGCCAGGTCAATGCGCGAACCGAAGAGCTGAGCCGCAACTACTGGCTCATCCTCGACGCTGACGGCGGTCAATGTTTCACGTGAAACGTTGGCCGAGATTATTTGGCGCCGGTGATGACCGTGTGGCGGTCGCGGCCTTCGCCCTCGGACTCCGAAACGTAGCCCCGTTCGCTCACGATGTCGTGCACAAGCTTGCGCTCGTACGACGACATCGCAGGCAGGGAAGCGGCCTCTGCTCCGGCATCGATGCGAGCAATCGCCTTGTCGACCAGAACCGCCAACTCGGCTGCGCGGGCCTCACGCGATCCGCCCACGTCAAGAATCAGCCGGGAGAACGAACCGGTCTTGGTCTGAACAGCAATCCGCGTCAGCTCCTGCAGCGCGTTCACCGTCTCTGGCTTCGAAAGCACGTTGAGGTTGCTGCTGCCCTCGGTCGAATTCACCGAAAGGTAGGCACGACCACCTCGGGCGTCAATGTCGATGTCCCCGTCGAGGTCGGCAATATCCAGCAATTCTTCGATGTAGTCGGCGGCAATGTCGCCTTCTTCCTCGAGCTGGGTAGCCGTCGGCGCATCCGTGGCTTCGCTTTCTGCCGCGTCGCCCTCGACGATCTCTGCAGTCGGCTCGATAACGGTCTCGGTCTCGGTCTCGGTCACTTCAGTCACTTCTTGGTCGCGCCTTTCTTGGCTCTGTTCTTATTGACGGGCTGCTGGCGCTGCGTCGTCACTCTCTTGGGTTCTTCAACCGCGGTGAACCCGGCGGTACCGGCCGCGCCGGTATCCACTGCCGGCTGCGGGCGGCGCTGGCGCTTGCGTGCCATGCGGGCCTCGCGTGCAAGCGCGGCCTCTGAGCCGGGCGTTGGCATGTTCCGGATAACGATGAACTGCTGCACCATCGTCCAGAGGTTGGTGGTCAACCAATAGAACATGACGCCGAGTGGGAAATTGAACCCTGAGAACAGGAACACGAGCGGAAGGATGTACAGCAGGATCCGCTGCTGCTTGTAGGTCGGGCTCGCCTTCATCTCG
>JAUZFR010000141.1 GCA_030840335.1 Actinomycetota bacterium
GCCGAAAGCCCGGGACTCCTGCTCATGGACGAGCCGTTTGGCGCGCTCGACGAGATGACGCGTGAGCGCATGCAGAACGAACTCGTGCGCATTCGCAGGGAAACCGGTGCTGCGGTCGTGTTCGTCACACACTCGATCCCAGAAGCGGTGTTCCTCTCCGATCGGGTCGTCGTGATGTCGCCGCGCCCCGGTCGCATCCGCGACATCGTGGCCGTTGATCTGGGCGGCACAGACGTGCGCGACGAGAACCTGCGCGAAGCGACCGGCTTCTTCGCGACCGTGAGCGCCGTGCGTGAAGCGCTGCACGGCACGCCGGTTGATGCCGTCAGGGGCGTAGAGAACAGATGATGAGCACCCGGATCAGAGCCGTCGTCGCCCCCGTCGTATTCGGGGTCGCGGCGCTCGTGGTCTGGCAGCTTGCGGTCATCGTTCTGAACATCCAGCCCTATGTTTTGCCGGGGCCCGTGAACATCGGCACGATGTTCGGCCAGGACTGGCCAACGGTCTGGGCGGGGATGCTGGTCACGGGTGGCAACGCACTGATCGGCTTCGTGATCGGGGTCGTTCTTGCGCTCATCGCGGCGATGATCTCCGCGCTGCTCAGGGTCTTCGACCAGCTGACGCAACCACTCGTGACGGTTGCGTCGGTCATTCCCCTCGTTGCGCTTGCACCGGTGTTGTACACGATGTTCGATGCGGGCGCTGAGACCTCTCGGCAGCTGATCGCGGCCCTTGCGGTCTTCGTTCCTGTCTACCTGAACACCCTTCGCGGACTACGCCAGGTCAAACCCGTGCACCGCGACCTGATGCGTGCGTACGCCGCGACACCGTGGCAGGCCACGCGCACGGTCACCCTGCCCGGGGCGCTTCCATTCATCTTCACCGGGCTCCGGATCGCGTCATCGCTCGCGGTGATCTCGGCGCTGATCTCCGAGTACTTCGGCGGTCCCGTCGACGGGCTGGCGACATCCATCACCTCGGCGGCGGCGCAAAGCAATTTCACCGTGGCCTATGCGTTCGTGCTCGGGGCGATCCTGCTCGGGCTCGTGTTCTATTGCGTCACTCTCGGCCTGGAGAAGCTTGCGACGAGGCATTCCCCTCTCCCTCCAGAGCGTCCGGTTGTCGGAAGATAATCGGCGGCACCCCCACCAAGAGCACCAAGGAGGAGAACCAAATGAAACGCAGCACACGAGTTGTGCTCGGCATCAGCGCGGTGGCAGCAGCCACGGCCCTGGTGTTGAGCGGATGTAGCTCCACCAGCACGGGCCCGAAGACGGCTGCGGGCCTTACAAAGGTCACGCTGCAACTGCAGTGGGTGCCACAGGCGCAATTTGCCGGGTACTACGCGGCGCTGAGCCAGGGGTACTACAAGAAGGAGGGCCTCGACGTCACGATCAAACCGGCCGGAACCGATACGGTTCCGATCACGTCGGTTGTCAAACACCAGGCCGACTACGCGATCTCCTGGGTGCCAAAGGTGCTCGGCAGCATCGAGCAGGGCGTGGGGGTGACGGATGTGGCGCAGATCTACGAGCGCAGCGGCACGACCCAGATCTCGTTCAAGGACAAGGACATCACCACTCCTGCGCAGCTTGCAGGCAAGAAGGTCGGCAGCTGGGGCTTCGGCAACCAGTGGGAGCTGTTCGCGGGCATGCAGAAGGCCGGCGTGAACACGACGAGCGGCATCAAGCTCGTGCAGCAGGCATTCGACATGAAGGGATTCCTCGCGGGCGACATCGACGCGGCGCAGGCGATGACCTACAACGAGTACGCGCAGGTGCTCGAGACCGAGAATCCGAAGACCGGCAAGCTCTACACTCCGGGTGATCTCAACGTCATCAACTGGAACGACGACGGCACGGCGATGCTCCAGGATGCCATCTGGGCGGACACGTCGAAGCTGCAGGACAAGGCCTACGCGGACCAGACGGTCAAGTTCATCAAGGCGTCGATCGAAGGGTGGATCTTCGCCCGGGACAACCCGCAGAAGGCCGCGGACATCGTCACGGCAGCCGGTTCGACGCTCGGCACGAGCCATCAGTTGTGGATGACGAACGAGGTCAACAAGCTGATCTGGCCGTCGACTGAGGGCATCGGTGTCATACGCAAGTCGTTGTGGGACCAGACGGTGTCCATTGCGAAGGCGACGAAGGACAACACCGGAAAGACGATCATCTCGAAGGATCCGCCGGCAACCGCGTACTCGAACAAGTACGTGGATGCGGCTCTGAAAGAGTTGAAGGCCGACGGTGTCGACGTCATGGGCGCCAGCTGGCAGCCCATGACCGTGACGCTCAACGCTGGCGGCAAGTAACCAATACGGTGTGGGAGTCACGCGAGAGCGCGGCTCCCACACCCCGAACTAAGGCAATCATGAACGATCTCACCACGCCCCGTGTCAATGCAGCCGAGGGGCAGCGCGCTTACGATCTCGATCGTGCCCACGTGTTTCACTCCTGGAGCGCGCAGGGCTCGCTCTCACCGTTCGTTCCCGCTCGAGGCGAGGGTGTCAGGCTGTGGGACTACGCGGGCAAGGAGTACCTCGACTTCTCGAGCCAGTTGGTCAACCTGAACATCGGGCACCAGCATCCGGCCGTCGTCGCCGCAATCAAGGCGCAGGCCGAGATCATGACCACGATCGCGCCCGCGCACGCCAACATCGCTCGCGGGGAGGCGGCCAGCCGCATCCTCGAGAAGGCCGGCGGTCACTTCTCTCGCGTGTTCTTCACCAACGGCGGTGCGGATGCGAACGAGAACGCAATCCGGATGGCGCGCCTCGTCACCGGACGCGACAAAGTGCTGTCGACCTACCGCAGCTATCACGGGAACACGGGAGCGGCCGTCGTGGCGACCGGTGACTGGCGTCGGGTTCCGAACGAGTATGCGCGCGGACACGTGCACTTCTTCGGGCCGTTCCTGTACCGGAGCGAGTTCTGGGCCGAGACCCCCGAGCAGGAGTCGGAGCGGGCGCTCAGGCATCTCGAGCGCGTCATCCAGTCGGAGGGCGGGGCTTCGATCGCGGCGATCCTGCTCGAAACCGTCCCTGGCACCGCCGGCGTACTCATTCCGCCGCCCGGCTACCTCGAGGGAGTGCGCGACCTCTGCGACAAGTACGGCATCATCCTGATCTTCGACGAGGTCATGTGCGGCTTCGGTCGCACCGGTGAATGGTTCGCGTTCAAGACCCCTGCGGTGGCGGGCGTCGAAGGTGTTCAGCCCGACCTCGTGACCTTCGCCAAGGGCGTCAACTCCGGGTACGTTCCGGCTGGCGGCGTGATCATCTCGGATACGATCGCCAATGCGTTCACGGACGACGTGTTCCCTGGCGGGCTCACGTACTCCGGGCATCCGCTTGCCATGGCGTCCATCGTGGCGACTCTCGACGCCATGGACTCCGAGGGCATCATCGACAACGCCCGCACGATCGGCGCCGACCACCTCGCGCCGGGGCTCGCGGCGCTGGCGGCGAAGCATCCGATGATCGGCGAAGTGCGGGGCGTGGGTGTGTTCTGGGCCCTTGACCTCGTCGACGACCCCGAGCTGCGCCGCCCGGTGTCCGGCGCGACCATGAATGTGCTCAAGAAGGAGCTCATGGATCGCGGGCTGCTCCCGTTCACTGCGGACAACCGCATCCACGTCGTGCCGCCGTGCATCGTCAGCCCCGACGAGGTGGCGCGCGCCCTCACCATCTACGACGCGGCCTTC
Source organism: Actinomycetota bacterium (assembly GCA_030840335.1). Taxonomy (GTDB): domain Bacteria; phylum Actinomycetota; class Actinomycetes; order Actinomycetales; family Microbacteriaceae; genus Galbitalea. The sequence goes on from JAUZFR010000141.1 coordinate 3,706, forward strand.
ACTGCCGCCGAGGCGTAACCCACTACTCCCATTCGCCCGCAGCGGCACAGGGGGGATGGAGAACCGCATCCGGCAGCCGCGCTACAACTCCGGTAAACTTCTTCGTCGTGCCCAATTTCCGTGAAACTCCATACACCGTGCCGGTGTTCGACCTCATGCACCGCCCGGGTGAGATGCGTGAGAAGTCGATCGACGTCACCGTCCCGGATGGCTTCGGGAACGCCGTGATCGGTGTGCGCACCGGTTCAGAGCTGAACATCGAAGCCCGCCTTGAGTCGCTGCACGATGGCGTTCTGGTCTCTGGAGACGTCACGACAGTGGCAACGGGCGAGTGCGTCCGATGCCTGATCGACGTCGCAATTCCGGTCGAAGTCGAATTCCAGGAGCTTTTCGCGTATTCTTTCGACGAAGCTTTTGACTATACGGTTCAAGACGATCACGTGGATCTTGAACCATTGGTCAGGGATGCGGTGGTGCTGTCACTACCGTTTCAGCCGGTCTGTCAGGAAGATTGCCTCGGCCTGTGCCCGATTTGTGGGGTACGGCTTCTTGACAACCCGGGCCACGAGCATGAAGCACCTGTCGATCCTCGGTGGGCCGCGCTTGCCGGGCTCGACGGGTTGACGGAAGCTTCCACCGACGTCGATGGTGCCGGAACAAGCACCACTGAAGAGAAGAGATAGTCATGGCTGTACCCAAGCGCAAGATGTCGCGCGCGAGCACTCGTATGCGCCGCGCGCAGTGGAAGGCCACCGCGCCGACCCTGGTGAAGACCGTTGAGAACGGCAAGACCGTTTACAGCCTGCCGCACCGCGCCAAGGTAGTCGAGGACTCCGCTGGCACGCCCCTGTACATGGAGTACAAGGGCCGTAAGGTCGCAGACGTTTAATCGGCCTGCCGCAGATCGAACAGCTGCACATCGAGCAGCTGCAGGTCGGCGCCTCGGCCGAGGAGCACCAGCTCGTGACTGAGACTGAACTGCCATTTGGCACGCCAGCCAGCCGGGCAGCTTTGGCGACCTCGCTCGGCGTGCCGCTCGGGCCCGAATTGCTCGAACTGGCGCTGACGCACCGTTCCTTCGCCTACGAGAACGGTGGGATCCCGCACAACGAACGCCTCGAATTTCTCGGTGATTCGATTTTGGGGCAGGCGGTCACCGTCATGCTGTACCGCGAGAATCCGCACCTCGACGAGGGCGAACTCGCAAAACGCAGGGCGAGCCTCGTTTCGAGCGCCGCGCTTGCCGAAGTGGCGCGATCCATTGGGCTCGGCGCGCACATCCGGCTCGGTCGTGGCGAAGAGCTCACCGGCGGCAGCGACAAGTCGTCGATCCTCGCCGACACAGTCGAGGCCGTGATCGGCGCGGTCTACATAGACTGCGGGGAGGATGAGGCCACCGCCTTCGTGCTGCGGCTGATTCGCCCCCTGCTCGAAAACCCGGACCGCTTCGGTGCCGCCATGGATCCGAAGACGAGTCTTCAGGAACTCGCCGCGCGACTCGGGCGCGGATTGCCGTCGTACCTGGTCAAGGACAGCGGCCCAGATCATTCAAAACGATTCCACGCGACGGTTCTTCTCGGTGGACACAGCATTGCGTCCGGGGACGGGACGAGCAAGAAGCAGGCCGAAATGGCCGCGGCTCTCGAGGCCTGGACGATGCTGCAGCAGCCCCGTATCAATCCGTGACGCGGAGCATCCATGCCTGAACTGCCCGAGGTCGAGGTGGTGCGTGCCGGTCTCGCGCCCGCCGTTACCGGGGCGACCGTCACCCAGGTCACGGTCTTTGACGAGCGCTCGCTTCGGCGCCACGGCGGCCCGTCGGAGGACTTCATCGACCGCCTCGTCGGCAGCACGTTCGCGAGCGCAGAGCGCCGAGGTAAGTTCCTCTGGCTCCCGCTCCGCGCCCTGCCGAAAATGAAGGAGATCTCGCTCGAAAGCGGCGCGAAGCGTGGTTCGAGCGTCGAATTCGACGATTCTCCTTCAATTTCTGAGACCGCAGTGGTGATACACCTTGGGATGAGCGGTCAGGTACTGCTTCGGGAGCCGGAGGCGGCGCTCGACCGGCTTACGCGCATCCGGATCGATGTCACGCATCCGCAGCACGGCCAGCTGCGGGTCGATTTCGTCGACCAGCGCATCTTCGGATCGATGGCGATCGACTCGCTCGTCACGGCGCCCGACGGTGCGGGCGACCTCGTGCCGAGCCAGGTCGCCCACATCGCACGAGACCCGATGGATGCGCGGTTCGACGACGCGAAATTCCTAGCGTCCCTGGCGCGGCGCAACACCGGCATCAAGCGCGCCCTGCTCGACCAGACCCTGATCAGCGGCATCGGCAACATCTACGCCGACGAGGCACTGTGGGCGTCGCGCATCCACTACAACCAGCCGACCTCCACCCTGAGCCGCCCTCGGGCGAAAACTCTTCTCTCCGAGGTGCGCCTGGTGCTCGGCAAAGCTCTCGCGGAGGGCGGCACCAGTTTCGATGCGCAGTACGTGAACGTCAACGGAGCGTCCGGGTACTTCTCGCACTCGCTCAACGCCTACGGCCAGCACGGCGAACCGTGCCCGCGCTGCGGTCGCCCGATCGTTCGCGAGCAGTTCATGAACCGCGGATCGCACTTCTGCCCGTGGTGTCAGCGGGTTCGCTAGTGCGGGAGAATCGGCGCAGAGGATAAAGGAGCCCCCATGTTGGAACGTTTTCGGTTGGATGACAGAGTCGCCGTGGTCACGGGGTCGACCCGCGGACTCGGCCGCACCTTCGCACTCGCATTGGCGGAGGGTGGAGCCGACATTGTCGTCGTCGGACGTGATGCGGATGCCGCCGCATCCGTGAGGAGCGAAATCGAGGCGCTCGGTCGCCGGGCGCACATCGTGATCGCGGACGTGACCGTCCGGGCGGATGTCGATCGCATCCTGTCCGAGACGCTGGCAGAGTTCGGGCGGGTCGATGTGCTCGTGAACAACGCCGGGACGTGCATCCACAAGCCCGCGCTCGAGGTCACCGACGACGAGTGGCGCGAGGTCATGAACGTCAACGTCGACGGCGTATGGATCTGCTCGCAGGTTTTCGGCCGCCAGTTCGTCGAACAGGGCAAGGGCTCGATCGTCAACATCGGTTCGATGTCGGCCGAGATCGTCAATCGACCCCAGTTCCAGCCCGCGTACAACGCATCGAAGGCGGCGGTCCACCATTTGACCCGGAGTCTCGCTGCCGAATGGGCACCGCTCGGTGTGCGAGTCAACGCACTTGCACCCGGCTACATGCGCACCGATATGTCGCCGGTCGACGAGCCGCAATTTCGCCGCTACTGGATCGAGGATGCCCCGCTCGAGCGCGTGGGCGAACCCGACGAGCTCGGCCCTGCCATCGTGTTTCTGGCCAGTGACGCGTCGTCCTTCATGACGGGGTCGGTACTGACGATCGACGGCGGATACACGGTCTATTAGGGCCGCTCCGCCTGCAGAAGCAGCTTGCGGGATCCTTCGTGCGCGACGGGCACTAATCCGATCGCTGCGTTCACGTCGAGCATCGGCCGATTCTCCTCGGCGTTGAAGGTGATCCAGCGTCTGTTCGCGAGTATCGCCCCGACGAGTGAGATCAGAGGTCTCGTCTCCACGCGCCTTCGTAGCCGATCGCGACGAAGCCGACCGCCTCGTTGACGTTCAGCATGTGCCGGTTCTCTTCGGCGTTGAAGGTGATGACCGACGGATGCCCGGGGCGCGTTCTCTGCAGAAAGTCGAGGTTGGCGACCTTCAGCAGCATCCCGAGGCGGTGCCCGCGGTGCTCGGGGAGAACGAGCGTGTCTTCCTGCGAGACTGGCCGATCGATCTCTGCGGGCACGGAGAGAGCGGTGAATCCGATGAGCTGGCCGCTGGCTGTATGTTCGACGGCGGCGACCAGGACCGTGCGCGGGCTGCCGTCGAGGCGCGCCTCTGTGTCGACGATCCGCTTGACCGTCCAGACGTCCTCAGGGGAGTCGAGGCCGGCATCCGGCTCCTCCGTGCTCATTGTCGTGCGGAGCACGGCCATGTCTTCGAGCCAGCGCGCGGGCGTGTGGTCAATCCAGAAGTGGAGGGCGTAGTCGGGAGTTGTCGCGGTCGCTTCGACCAGTCGCGCCGCCACGTCGGTGGGAAGCGGGAGACGACTCGCGCGCACGACCTGCTCAAGCCGATAGCCGCGGTGCACCAGGAACTTCACCTCGGTGTTGTCGGCGGGCAGGCTGCCGAACCCGGTCGGGGAGGGGAGCTGGTCGCCGTCGGAGGCGGCCGACGCCACGTAAACAATCACCTTCGTCAGGCCATCGGCGACAGCGAGATCTTCGAGCCAGTCGGCCAGCTCTGTGCCGATTCCCTGCTTGCGGAATCCGGGGGCGACATCCACATTCAGCCAGCCTGTTGAGGCGTCGTCGCCCGGTTCACGTTCGTACCGTCCTCGTGCCGCAAGCACGCCGTCGACGTGCACGGCGAACATCCGTGTCGGCTGGTTCTCCTGGTCGTGATACTCGGGGAGCGTCTCCTCGGGGGAGTAGCCGAGTTCGGTCGTGCCGTAGACCTCGGCTTCGGCGGCGAAATGGATGGCTTCGGCGGCCGCGAATTCGGATGCTCCTTCCGCCGTCATCGAAGTCGGGATCAATAGTTCCGAAATCCTGTGCTCGCTCAACCCAGCAACCATCCGTTCTCGGCCGCGATGCGTGCGGCCTCCTGTCCGTTCCTTGCACCGGTCTTGCCGATGGCCGACGACAGGTGGTTTCGCACCGTGCCGTCCGAGAGATGCAGCTGCCTGGCGATCTCGCCCGCGCTCGCACCACTTCGGAGAGCCACGAGAACATCCGTCTCGCGCGAGCTGAGCGGGGACTGACCCGCGGCGAGGGATTCGGCGGCGAGTGCGGGATCGACGACCCGCAGTCCGGCCGCGACTCGTCGCACCGCATCGGCGAGCCTGCTCGCGGGCGTGTCCTTCACGACGAAGCCGTAGGCGCCCGCCTCCATCGCGCGGCGGAGGTAGCCCGGGCGGCCGAAAGTCGTCACGATGAGTGCGCGGCAGTCCGGCACCCGGTCGCGGAGCGCTGCGGCGGCCGCAATGCCGTCGAGCCCGGGCATCTCGACGTCGAGCAGCGCAACGGTCGCGCCGGAGTCGAGTGCCGCCTGCACCACCTCGTCGCCCCTGCCGACCTGAGCGACCACCTCGAAGTCGTCTTCAAGGTCGAGCAGCGAGGCGAGCGCGCCTCGCACGAGTGCCTGGTCGTCGGCCACCAGCAGTCGGATTGTCATGACAGCGCCGCCCGGCCGACCGAGACCTGGAACCCGCCCTGAGGGCGCGCGCTCGCGGCGAAGGCCAGGCCGACGGCATGGGCCCGCTCGCCAAGCCCGCGCAGGCCATTGCCGATCGCGGGCGAGCCCTCTCCAACGCCGTCGTCACGGATCAGGATGGTGTCGTGGCCCAACTCCACCCAGCACGAGTGAGCCCTCGAGTGCCTGATGACATTCGTCACACCCTCTCGCACGACCCAGCCAAAGACGGAGCGCAGCTCCGGGTCGACGGCGTCGGCATCCAGCGGCACGTACGCTTCAATGCTTGCGGCGGCGAGAGCCGCCCGTGCGGACGCGAGTTCGCTCGCGAGGCTGACCTCGCGGTAGCTCGAGACGGCCGACCGCAGGTCCACGAGCGCCTGACGGGCGAGATCCTCGATGTCCCTGATCTCGGCGATGGCACGCTGAGGATCGATCTCCACCAGCCGACCCGCGAGCTCTGACTTCACGGTGACGACAGTCAGGGAGTGGCCGAGGATGTCGTGAAGGTCGCGAGCGAAGCGGGCGCGTTCATCCTGAACCGCCAGTCGGGCGATCTCGGTGTTGGCTGTGCGCAGTCGGCGGTTGGAGACGATCTGGCGTGACGTTGCCAGGAGGCTGATCCCAACGGAAGCCGTGATGATCGGCGCGAAGATGATCTCGTTGCCGAATCCCGATGCGGCG
>JAUZFR010000147.1 GCA_030840335.1 Actinomycetota bacterium
AGCCCTCGATCAGGTTCGCGAGCAGACCGATTACCGCGTCGTTGCGCAGTGCCCGTTTACGGCGCACTGGCTCAAGCAGCATCCGGACTACCAGGACCTGACGAGACGCTAGCGCTGCTGGCCTTCCGTCTTCCTGGTGCGGGTCACGGGACGCGCTGGAGCCATTCCTCGGTGCCGAACTTCTCGGTGACGAGCGCCTCGGCCTTCGCGTACTCGTCCTCCGTGATTTCGCCGGGCCTCGAACCGTAGAGCTTTGTGAAACTGGCGATCATCTGGTCGATGATCTCTTCGCGTGAGAGGCCGGTCTGGCTGCGCAGCGGATCGACGCGCTTGTTCGCACTCTTTGTGCCCTTGTCGCTCATCTTCTCGCGACCGATCCGCAGCACCTCGACCATCTTGTCGGCATCCATGTCGTAGCTCATCGTGACGTGGTGAAGAACGGCGCCAGCGCCGAGACGCTTCTGCGCGGCCCCGCCGATCTTGCCCTTCGCGCTCGTAATGTCATTCAGCGGCTGGTACCAGGCGTCGATGCCGAGGGACTTCAGTGCGACGATGACCCACTCGTCGAGAAACGCGTACGAGTCCGCAAAACTCATTCCCTGAACGAGATCGGATGGCGCATAGATCGAGTACGTGATGACCGAACCCGCCTCCATGAACATCGCGCCGCCGCCGCTGATGCGACGCACGATCTCGAAGCCATACCTGGATGCGTTCTCGAGGTCGACCTCGTTCTTCACGGACTGGAAGCTGCCGATCACGACCGCGGGGTTGTCCCACTCCCAGATGCGCAGGGTTGGTCCGCGGCGACCAGCGCCCACCTCATCCGCAAGCACCTGGTCGAGCGCCATCTGCAGCTGCGGGCGCTCCGACTTGCCGTGGATGATCTGCCAGTCGTAGTCGCGGAAGCTCGTGGCCTGCGCGAGGGCGCGACGGATGGTCGTGGCGACAGATTCCGCCGAGAACCCGAGCAGGGTCGCATCCTTGGGCAGCGCCCCCTGCGCCGCGGCGGCGAACCGGCCGGCATCCGAGTCGGCGGGGAGCCCGTTGATCGCTGCATCGATGGCTTCGAGTGCCGTGTCGGGCTCGAGGAAAAAATCTCCGGCAAGGTGGAAGTTGGCGATCACGCCATCCACGACATCGAGGTCGACGACGACCAGTTTTCCCCCGGGCACCTTGAATTCACCATGCATGCGTTCAGCCTAATCTCGGGCGCCTGCACCCGCTGGCGACGTACGACCGGCGGTCAGGACCGTTCGTCGAGCCAGGCGATCAGGTCGGTGTTGGCTTCGTCGCGGTTGATCTCATTGAAGATCTCGTGCCGAGCATCCGCGTACACGATCACCTCGACATCGGTGAGCCGCGACCGCGAGATATATGCCTTGGCGAGGTTGCGCACGCTTTTCTCGCCCCCGAGCGGATCTTCACTGCCGATCATGATGAGCAGCGGGATGTCCTTCTCGATATTGCGGGTCGGCACGCCAAACAGTCGAAGGCCGTCCGCGAGCCCGAACAGTTTCAGCACGTCGGCGTAAAACGTCAACGGATCATCGAGGAACGCCTGCGACACCTTCGGGTCGCGACTCAGCCATTCGTAGCCGGTCGTTCCGAGGTGCTTGTGCTTTGCATTCAGTTGTCCGCTGTTCATCCCGCCGGGCACGCGATGCGCCGTTCCGGTGAGGATCGCCGCGTCGTAGTCGCCCGCGTGGCTGTTCAGAATGGTCTGCACCATGAGCGAACCCCAGCTGTGTCCGAGGATCGCGAGCGGGACATCCGGATTCTCCTTGCGGGCGATACCGGTCAGCTGGCGGACGGCTTCGATGGTTGCCCGCAGCCCGCCCTGGCCGAGTCGGCCGAGTTTTGAGGAGTCGCCACCGTACTGCCCAAGTCCCGTCTGGCCGTGGCCACGATGATCATCCGCGTAGACGGTGTACCCCGCCGCGACCAGCGCCTGGGCGAGGTATTCGTAGCGACCGGCGTATTCGCCGAGACCGTGGGCGATCTGCACTACACCCTTCGGATGCTCGGCAGCCCACGAGTAGTAGTGGATCGTGACACCCTCGGCGTCGACGAAAGTGTGGTCCGTTCTTGAGCCCGCAATCTGCGCCACGTCAGCCTCCTCGCTGAGGCAATAGTAGGGCCCCCGGTTTCGGGCAGTGGAATACTTAGCCAAGCTAATTTGTTAGGCTAAGTATCATGGCTAGGGACGATCAAGAGACACGACTCGCGATCCAGCGACTCGCGCGCCGCATCCGGTCGATGCAGGGCGACGAAAGTGTCACAGAGGGCCAGCGATCGGTGTTGTTCGCCCTGTCAAACAACGGCCCCCAGACCCTCGGTTCGCTGAGCGCGCACGAACGCGTGACTCCCCCGAGCATGAACCGCACCATCAACGCCCTCGTGGAGGCCGCACTCGTCACGCGAGTCAGTTCGCCGGATGACGGGCGCAAAGTGATCATCGACCTGTCAGACGGCGGCCGCGACTTCATCCGAGAGACCAAGCGCAAGCGCGACGCGTGGTTCACCAAGCAACTCGCGCGACTGACCCCCGAGCAACGCAAAATCATCGACTCGGCCGTACCTATCCTCCGGGAGATCGCCGACTCGTGAAAGCTGTTTTTCGTTCGCTCACAATTTTCAACTATCGGCTCTGGTTCACCGGAGCACTCGTGTCCAACATCGGAACCTGGATGCAGCGCACTGCCCAGGACTGGATCGTTCTCACCAAGCTGACCAATCACGATGCCTCTGCCGTGGGTATCACGATGGCTCTGCAGTTTGGGCCGCAACTGCTGCTGATGCCGCTGTCGGGCCTGATCGCCGATCGCGTCAATCGACGCAAGCTGCTCATGGTCACGCAGATTGTCATGGCGGCCCTCGGCCTCGGTCTCGGCATCATCGTCCTCATGAATGTCGCCACGCTGTGGGAGGTCTACCTCTTCGCGTTCGCGCTGGGCATCACCGCTGCCATCGATGCACCCGTGCGCCAGACGTTTATTTCCGAGCTGGTCACTGAGAAGAGCATTCCGAATGCGGTTGCTCTCAATTCGGCGTCGTTCAATGGCGCGCGCCTCATCGGCCCCGCGGCCGCCGGGCTGCTTATCGCGGCCATCGGCTCGGGCTGGGTCTTCATCATCAACGCCGCGACCTTCGCCGCCACGCTCGCGGCGCTCCGGCTCATGCGCAAGGACGAACTGCAGGCGTCCCCTCGCGCCGGTCGTCAGCGCGGGCAGATTCGGGCGGGCTGGAAATACGTGGGCTCGAGGCCCGACATCGTTGTGGTGCTCGTCATGGTCTTCCTGGTCGGCACGTTCGGCTTCAACTTCCCGATCTTCACCTCGACCATGGCAGTGCAGTTCCACCAGGGCGCGAATGGATTCGGCATCCTCTCGTCCATCATGGCGATCGGCTCGGTGCTCGGCGCCCTGCTCGCGGCGCGCAGGGAGCGGCCGCGTATCCGCATCCTTGTGCTTGCGTCGACCGGCTTCGGGCTCGCGACGCTGACCGCCGCCCTGATGCCGAGTTACTGGAGCTTCGCCGCGGTGCTCGTCGTCGTCGGGTTGAGTTCGCTCACCATGATGACCAGCGCAAACGCCTACGTGCAGACCACGACCAAGCCCGCGATGCGGGGGCGCGTCATGGCGCTGTACATGGCGATCTTTGCGGGTGGCACGCCGATCGGTGCTCCGCTCGTCGGCTGGGTCGCAAATGTCGCCGGACCGCGATGGGCTCTCGGCGTCGCGGCGGCATCCGGCCTGATCGCGGCGGCAGTGGCGGTCGGATGGATGGTCGTGGCGCGTCACCTCCGACTGCACGTGAAGTCGGGCGACGGGTTCAAACTGGGCGTCACCTTCGATGCGCAGCGACCCAAGTTCAAGAAGCCGGTCATCCGGGACGAGCTCGCGACCCAGGAGATTGCAATCCAACGCGGATAATTCTCGCTTCTTGAGCAACAACGTAGTGAAATGGCCTAACGAGGTGGCTCGGTGCTCCGAATCATCCGTGACCCTGCCTATCAAAGGAGATAGCCGTCATGACCCGAAGCACATTTCCCGATGTCGAAATCCCGAACCTGAGCGTTTACGACTTCCTGTTCGGTTCACTGGATGACGCCGATCTCGAGAAAGTCGCGATAGTCGATGGCGCTTCAGGCACGGGGCTGACCTACGGGCAACTCGTGGCGCAGATCAACGCGGTGGCGGGTGCTCTCGCGGCGAGGGGAGCAACGCCGGGAACGACGATCGGGCTGCTCTGCCCGAACGCGCCGGCCTTCGCGGTCGTGTTCCACGGCATCCTCCGCGCCGGGTGCATCGTCACCACAATCAATTCGATGTACACGGCCGACGAGATCGCCGGGCAGCTGAAGGATGCCGGTGCGTCCTGGCTGTTCACTGTCTCGCCGCTTCTGGCGGGCGCGGGCGCCGCCGCCGAGGAAGCCGGCATCGACGCCGAGCACCTCGTAGTGATGGACGGCGCGGAGGGGCATCCGTCGCTCCGCGATCTGCTCGCGCAGCAGGCCACAGCGCCGGACATCCACATCGACCCCGCGACTCAGGTCGCCGTGTTGCCGTACTCCTCGGGCACGACCGGTCGGCCCAAGGGCGTGATGCTCAGCCATCGCAACCTCGTCGCCAATGTCGCGCAGAGCAACGGCGTCATCGGGCTCACGGGTGAAGACACCGTGCTCGCCGTTCTTCCGTTCTTCCACATCTATGGCCTGACGGTTCTCCTCAACTACGCGGTCAAGGGGCGCTCGACACTCGTGACGATGCCACGGTTCGATCTGCCCGAGTTCCTGCGCATCATCAGCGAGCACAAGTGCACTTGGGTGTTCATCGCGCCGCCCATCGCGGTTGCGCTGGCCAAGCATCCTCTCGTGGATCAGTTCGACCTGTCGTCGATCAAGGTGATCTTCTCTGGCGCTGCCTCACTGGACGCGAACCTCGCCGGCGCCGTCGCCCAGCGCCTGGGCTGCATCGTTCGACAGGGCTACGGCATGACCGAGCTCAGCCCGGTTTCCCACGCGATCCCCGTCTACGCCGACGATATCTCGCTCAGTTCGATCGGTTTCGCGTTGCCGAACATGGAATGCCGGCTGGTCGACACGGAGTCGGGCGTTGAGATTCCCATCCCCGAGAACGGCACGAGCGTGCCCGGTGAACTGATGTGCAAAGGACCGAACGTGATGCTCGGATACCTGGGCAACGAAGAGGCCACGAAGGCGACCCTCGAAAGCGATGGATGGCTCCACACGGGCGACATCGCGACTGTCGATTCCCAGGGCGTCTACACGATCGTCGACCGGCTTAAGGAGCTCATCAAGTACAAGGGGTACCAGGTCGCGCCAGCGGTGCTCGAGGCAGTACTGCTCGGACATCCGAAGATCGCGGATGGCGCGGTGATCGGTGTTGCGGACGAAGATGGGCAGGAGATCCCCAAGGCATTCGTCGTTGTGCAGCCGGGAGAGGAGCTCAGTGCGCAGGAGGTGATGGATTACGTCGCGTCGAAAGTGGCACGGCACGAGAAGGTGCGCAGGGTCGAATTCATCGAAACGATTCCGAAGAGCGGCACCGGCAAGATCCTGCGGAAGGATCTTCGCGCCAGGGAACAGGCAATAGCCGCCAATCCGTAATCCGACTTTCGGTGCGAGGGAAAGGGTCGCGGTCAGGCCTCGCGCGTGATCTCCACGGTGACGAAGAGGGCCGAGCTGAACGGTCCCGCGTAGACACCCCGCAGCGGAGCGACATCGTTGTAGTCGCGACCGTGACCGACCGTCACGTGGCGATCGCCGATGTCGATGAGGTTGGTCGGATCGAATCCGCGCCACGAACCGCAGAACCACTCGACCCAGGCGTGAGACTCGCCCGCGACGGTTTCACCGATCTCGGCGTTGGGCTTCGGATGCAGGTAGCCAGACACATAGCGCGCCGGGATGCCGACCGAACGAAGGGCACCGAGCGCGAGGTGCGCGATGTCCTGGCAGACGCCCTTGCGCACCGCCCACGCCTCCGCTGCGGTGGTATGCACGCCGGTGACGCCCTGCATGTACTCGACCGCTTCGCCGATCTTCGTGCAGATCTCGAGCGCGGCGTCGCAGGGGTTATCCGAGCGCGCGAGGATCTCCGCCGCAAGCGCCGCCACGTCGTCGGGTGGCGCCGTGCGACGGGTCTGCGCGGTCTGCTCGACGTATTCGGTGGCAGCAGCGGCAGCATCCGCAAGGTTCTCCCAACCCAGCTTGTGCACCGGATGCTCGCGCGGGCGTACCTCCACAAGGCTCGTCGCCGTGAGGGCGAGTTCTTTGTGCGGAGTGAGGATGTCGAACGACGAGACCCGAGTGCCCCAGTAGTCGACGTACGAGTGCTGACTGGAGATCGGAAGAATGTCGAGGTTCGAGAACAGAACGAGCTGACCTTCGCTCGATGCGGGCAGCATCCGTGCCTCGTTGTATGAGGCCGTGACTTCACCTGCGTAGTGGAAGCCCGTCATGTGCTTGATGCGCAGACGGTTCACGAATTCTCCCGCACCCAGTTCGGTGCAGCGTTCGTGGGAAAGTACCGTTGTCGAATCGCCTCCGAGGCCGCACTCGTTGCGAGCTGAACGTTGTCCATGTGCCGGGTCAGGTCGTCAAGGATTTCGGCGATCGGACGGAACTCCAACTCGCTGCGGATCTGCCCAAGCAGTCGCAGGGCCTGGTCGCTCACGCCGACGCGGTCGGTGCGCGGCTCGATGTCGCGCATGCACTGCTCCGCCCGAGTGACAGAGAACAGGATGCTTCGGGGGAACAACCGATCGAGCAGCAGGAACTCCGCCGCGTTGCGCGCGCTCGGCACCCCGCGGTACGTGCGGAGATACGCCTCGTACGCCCCGACGCTGCGCAGGATGGTCGTCCAGGATGGCCCGCTCGCCTCGGTGAGCGACCTCGTGGCCAGCAGCCTCGCGGTCATGTCGGCACGCTCGATGCTTCGGCCGAGAGTGAAGAAGCTCCACGCTTCGTCGCGACTGGTGGCGGATTCGATGATGCCCACCGCGAGCGCCGAACGCTCACGAACCCAGCCGAAGAACTCATGCACCTTGTCGCTCGATACCTTGCGCGGCATCCTCGCCCGGGTGGTGTTGAGAACCTCCCACAGCTCGGTGGAAATCACTTCGCGAGCGCGACGGGCGTTTTCCCGCGCGGCATTCAGCGAGTAGGCGATCGAGGCGGGCTGCGTACGATCGACGGCGAGGATGTTCAACACGTCCGCGCGGGTGAGCTCAGTGTCTTCGGGGATGTCGGCTCCCATGACGCTGAGCAGCGAGCGACAGGCCAGATTCTCTTCGATCCACGGGTCTTCGAGCAGCAACTGCAGGTGCACATCGAGGATGCGCGCGGTGCCGTCGGACCGCTCGATGTAGCGTCCGATCCAGAACAGCGACTCGGCGATGCGGCTCAGCATGGTGATCCTTGTTGCTGTTGCTGTTGCTGCTCCTGGTCGTTGCGATGGCCCTCAAGCGGAGAATGGTCCTGCACGTGGTCCCCTGGAATGATCGAGATGCTCTGGGTCGGGGCAGCCTGGTCGGCGACGAGACCCTGGATGTTGTGACGCGTGACCTGGAGCGGATCCTGCCCGACAACCCAGGTGTCCTTCGACCCACCACCCTGTGAGCTGTTGACGACGAGTTCACCTTCGGGGAGGGCGACGCGAGTGAGCCCACCGGGCAGAACCCAGACATCCTTACCGTCGTTGACGGCAAAGGGACGGAGGTCCGCGTGCCGCGGCCGCATCCCGTCATCGACGAGTGTCGGGATCGTGGACAGTTGTACGACCGGCTGCGCAATCCAGCCACGCGGGTCCGCGAGCAGCCGCAGCCGCAACGCCTCGAGCTCGTCTTTGGATGCCGCTGGTCCGACGACGAGACCCTTGCCACCCGACCCGTCGACCGGTTTCACCACGAGCTCATCGAGGCGATCGAGCACCTCTTCGAGGGCGCCGGGCTCTTCGAGGCGCCAGGTGTGCACGTTCGGGATAATCGGATCCTCACCCAGGTAATACCGGATGAGCTCGGGCAGGTAGGTATACACGAGCTTGTCATCCGCGATGCCGTTGCCGACCGCGTTCGCGATGGTCACGTTTCCGAGCCGGGCAGCGAGCAGCATGCCGGGCGAACCCAGCATCGAGTCGGCGCGGAACTGCAGGGGATCGAGGAACTCATCGTCGACCCGTCGGTAGATGACATCCACTCGCGTGGGGCCGGAGGTCGTGCGCATCCAGACGCGCCCGCCCGAGCAGAACAGGTCGCGACCTTCGACCAGCTCGACACCCATCAGCCGGGCGAGCAGAGTGTGCTCGAAGTACGCGGAGTTGAACACGCCCGGGGTGAGGACGACGACGGTCGGGTCGTCGGCTCCCTCCGGAGCGGCCGCGCGCAGCGCCTGCAGGAGCTTGTTGGGGTAGTCGCCGACAGGCCGCACTCTCATGCTGACGAACAGTTCCGGCAGCGTCTGCGCCATCACGCGTCGGTTCGAGATGACGTAGCTCACGCCACTTGGCACGCGCACGTTGTCTTCGAGCACTCGCCACGTGCCGGACTCGTCGCGGATGAGGTCGATGCCGCTGACCTGGATTCGAACGCCGTTCGCGCTGACAATGCCCGCGGCTTCGCGGTGGAAATGGCTCGACGAGGTGATGAGGGCGGCGGGGATGACGCCATCCGTCACTGCCGCCTGCGCGCCGTACACGTCGGCGAGGAAGCGCTCGAGCGCCTGCACCCGCTGCCTGATTCCCGCCTCGACGGTGACCCACTCTGCCTGGTCGATCACGCGCGGGACCGCATCCAGTGGGAACGGCCGCTCTTCACCCGCGAAGTCGAACGTGACGCCCTGGGCGAGATAGCTGGCACCGAGTGCATCCGTTCGGCCGCGCAGTTCGTCCTGGGTCATTTTGGCCAGTGTCGCGTGGATCTCACGGTACGAAGTTCGGGCGAGGCCGGGCTCGGAGAACATCTCGTCGAACGCGGAAGCTCCCTTGGAGCGCGTCGCGGTGGCGCCGTAGCCGTCGAACAGGTCGCCCATGCTGCGAGCCTATCCCCGCGGTGTTGCGGCGATGTTTCCAGCAGCTCTCGGCACTATTTCCTGATTTGCGATCGAAACCGTCTGCGCTACGGTCTCAACTCGCCGGATGCGTACTGCGACGGCGGAATCGAATAGGTCGCCCTGAAGACACGCGAGAAGTACAGCGGGTCATCGAAGCCGACCATCCTGCCGACCTCGCCCACGCGAAGTCCGCTCGTGCGCAACAGCACCGCCGCCTGATCCATTCGCTTGCCTCTCACCCAGGACAGCACCGATAGTCCGGTGTGACGCGCGAACATCCGCTCGGCCGTGACGGTACTGCACCCGCCGGCGGTCGCAATGTCGTCCACGGAGAGGCGCCGCCCGAGGTTCGAGGTGACGAAGTCGGTCATCCGATCGAGGATGACCGGCGTTCCCTGGCCGCGCTCATCGCCGCCCCCGAGAGACGAGTCCTCCGCAAGGATCAGGCTTCCGAGCGAACGGAACACCGCCTCATCGAAGGGGCCGGCGAGGAACTTCTCGATCGAAAACGACCCCAGCGTGACGAGATTGCGTGCGGCGGGCGATGTGGTTGAGACGAGCAGCGGCGACTGCCGGTGCTCCGGTCC
>JAUZFR010000084.1 GCA_030840335.1 Actinomycetota bacterium
CGGGAAACCGGAAATCCCACAACACGCTCGACACGTAGAGACCGGAACCGCCGACGAGGACTGGCACGGCGCCACGTTCCATGATTTGGGCGATCGCAGCGCGCGCGTCGACCTGATAGTCGGCAACGCTCGCTTCGTCTTCCGGATCGAGCACATCGAGCAGGTGGTGGGGAATACCGCGTCGCTCAGCTATCGACAGCTTTGCTGTGCCGATATCCATGCCGCGGTAGAACTGCATCGCGTCGGCATTGACGATCTCGACGGTCGTGCCCCGCTCCGCGAGCCGTTGTGCGAGGTCGAGGGACAGCCCTGACTTGCCGGTGCCGGTGGCACCGACGATGGCGATGAGCATCAGGCGTACTAGCGCTGGTCGTCGTGCAGGTCGTAAATCGGGGTCGTGGCGACACGGAGCGTGGGGAAACCGAGCGAGACGCGACCGGCGGCGTCCGCCGATGCGGCGGAGCCCGCCGACGTGTGGGCAGGCACCGCACAACTGTCCGCTTCGGCACGATCCCACGCGTCGCCCGCGCGGGTGCGTCGGATGCGCAGTGCGGAGCCGTCCGCGGAATCGGCGAGCAGATAGAACGGCTTCGCCTCGGAGATTGTCACAGTGACGATGTCACCCGGACGCGGAATGTCGCTGTGCGGCGGCACCTCGAAGTGCACAAGGCGGCTGTCTTCAGCGCGACCGGACAGCCGGTGCGTGTCGGCATCCTTCGTGCCTTCCGCGCCGACCAGCACGTTGACTTCGCGACCAACCAGCGTCTGATTCTCTTCCCAGGCGATCTGGTCCTGCAGGGCGACAAGACGCTCATAGCGCTCCTGAACGACGGCTTTGGGGATCTGGTCTTCCATCGTCGCGGCAGGCGTACCTTCGCGGATCGAGTATTGGAAGGTGAACGCCGAAGCGAACCGCGCCTCGCGCACGACGCGAAGCGTTTCCTGGAAGTCATCTTCGGTCTCCCCCGGGAAACCGACGATGATGTCGGTGCTGATCGCAGCGTTCGGGATCTTCGCTCGCACTCGGTCGAGGATGCCGAGAAACTTTTCGGATCGATAGCTGCGGCGCATCGACTTCAGGATGCGGTCGGAGCCCGACTGAAGCGGCATGTGCAGCTGCGGCATCACCGACGGGGTCTCCGCCATCGCGTCGATGACGTCATCGGTGAAGGCAGCGGGGTGCGGGCTGGTGAAGCGGATGCGCTCGAGGCCGTCGATCGTTCCGGCTGCGCGAAGGAGCTTGCCAAATGCCTGCCGATCCCCGAATTCGACACCGTACGAGTTGACGTTCTGCCCGAGGAGGGTGACCTCGATGGCGCCGTCGTCGACGAGCGCCTGGATCTCGGCAAGCACGTCGCCTGGGCGGCGATCTTTTTCTTTGCCGCGCAGCGCCGGGACGATGCAGAAGGTGCAGGTGTTGTTGCATCCGACAGATACTGACACCCACCCGCTGTAGGTGGATTCACGCCGAGTAGGCAGCGTCGACGGAAAAACATCGAGCGACTCGAGTATTTCGAGTTGAGCTTCGCCGTTGTGACGCGCCCTTTCGAGGAGGGTCGGAAGCGCGCCCATGTTGTGAGTGCCGAAGACGACGTCGACCCACGGCGCCTTCTCGAGGATCGTCGACTTGTCTTTCTGGGCGAGGCACCCGCCGACCGCGATCTGCATGCCTTCGTGTTCACGTTTCACCGAGGCGAGCATGCCGAGGTTTCCGTACAGCTTGTTGTCGGCGTTTTCCCGCACCGCGCAGGTGTTGATGACGACGACATCGGCCTGACCGGTCTGCGCGCGCACGTAACCGGCCGCTTCGAGCGAACCGCTGAGGCGCTCGGAGTCGTGCACGTTCATTTGGCAGCCGTAAGTACGCACCTCATAGGTGCGCGGCGTTGCGCGGGTGGCGCTTGGGGCGTCGACAAGAAGCGTCATGATGCCGTCCAGTCTAAGTCGCAGATTCGTGCGGGCCAGTCGGCGCACAACCTCGACTGCTGCGTGCCAGTCCGTTACTGAAAGCGCGGCCCGCGGGTGCTCGGCGCGTTGGAGGCGAGCGCGGATGCGACAGCGGACGACACAACGCTGCCCGAGTAGCCCTTTCGCATGAGGAACGCGCCCAACCGTCGCCGTGCGGTCTCAGCGTCGAGGGACCTCAGCTGAGGAGCGCGCTTCATGGCGATCTCTCGGGCTCGGCTCAGTTCGTCGTCACCGTCCAGTTCGCTGAGTGCCTCCTCGATGGCGACGGAGTCGACCTTGCGGCGCCGAAGCTCCGCGGTGATCGCGCTGCGACCGAGCCCCTTGCGGTCCTGCAGCGTACGCACCAGGTTGCCCGCCAGTTCACGATCGTCAAGCAGCCCGACTTCTTCGAGACGAGCAACCTCAATCTCGATATCGGTACTGTCGAGGTCGCGCGAGCGCAGCAGGGTGGTCATCTCCGCCGAAGACAGTCCGCGACGCGTCAGGGCGTGCATGCTCACGTTGTGCGCGCGAGCCGAGCGTTCGCCGACAGTCTCCGGAGGCTGTGCCCCGTCTGCCGGCATCGCGTCCGCCAGTACCTCACGCACTGGCACCTCACGCACTGGCACCTCCCCCACTGGCACCTCGTCAGCCAACACAACCGGGTCCGAAGGAGGAACCACCCCGGGCAGGTAACTAACCCTGGCGAGTTTTGGTTCGGAGCCGTCTGCGTTTTTCATGAGCGCGTGTTCATGAGCGTGTTTGTCAGTCTTTCTTCGTTGTGTCGACTAGCCGACCTTGAGGGTCGGCTCCTCGACTGCGAGCGAAGGGCCCACCTTGGCCGCCGCAGTGGCAGCCTTCGCCTCCACCTTCGCGAGTTCCTTGGCGTCTGCCGCAGCAACCGCCGCGATTGCGGCTTTCGCCTCCGCCCCGACACCAAGCTTGAACATGATCTTCTGCTCGATCTCGAGCGCGATCGCCGGGTTATCGAGAAGGAACTTGCGCGAGTTCTCTTTACCCTGGCCGAGCTGGTCGCCGTCGTAGGTGTACCAGGCCCCCGACTTGCGCACGATCTCGTGCTCGACACCGAAGTCGATCAGGCTGCCCTCGCGGGAGATGCCGATGCCGTACAGAATGTCGAACTCGGCCTGCTTGAAGGGTGGCGCCATCTTGTTCTTGACGACCTTGACGCGGGTGCGGTTACCCACAGCATCTGTTCCGTCTTTAAGGGTCTCGATGCGACGAATGTCGAGGCGAACGGACGCGTAGAACTTGAGCGCCTTGCCGCCCGCAGTGGTCTCGGGGCTACCGAAGAACACACCGATCTTCTCGCGCAGCTGGTTGATGAAGATCATCGTGGTGTTGGTCTGGCTGAGGCCACCGGTGAGCTTGCGCAGAGCCTGCGACATGAGCCGCGCCTGGAGGCCGACGTGAGAGTCACCCATCTCACCCTCGATCTCGGCGCGAGGCACGAGCGCAGCGACGGAGTCGATGACAATCAAGTCAATCGAGCCCGAGCGAACGAGCATGTCGGCAATCTCGAGAGCCTGCTCACCCGTGTCGGGCTGAGAGACGAGCAGCGCATCGATGTCGACACCGAGCTTCATCGCGTACTCGGGATCGAGAGCGTGCTCTGCGTCGATGAAGGCAGCAATTCCGCCAGCACGCTGCGCGTTGGCGATTGCGTGCAGGGTGAGCGTTGTTTTACCCGACGACTCCGGCCCGTAGATCTCGACGATGCGACCCCGCGGAAGCCCGCCAATACCAAGCGCGACATCGAGCGCGATGGAACCAGTGGGAATCACTTCGACCGGAGCGCGATCATCGCTGCCGAGGCGCATGACTGAACCCTTGCCGAACTGGCGATCGATCTGGGCGAGAGCGGTTTCGAGGGATTTTTCGCGATCTGCTGCTGATGGCATTCCGTCTTCTCTTTTCTTCAGCTTGCGCTGTGTCGTAGGTTGCGCCCCATAGGCTGTCGCTCCGCTGCGGGCCGATGAAACAAGGCCGACAGCCTCCCGACAAAAGGCTGGTGTCGCCGCTTGGGCTACGAGGAAAACGTTACGCTCGCCATCCGACATTGAGCCGGAGCGACGAACCTTCTGTGAATAACCCGTATTCGAAAGCCGCTATGAAGGAGCCTACCGATATCCGAACACGTGTTCGATAGACACGCGGGAACTCGCTCTACTTTCTGCGGCCGCCCTGGCTACTTTTTGGGCTGGCGCTGACCAACGCCATACCAGCGCTCGGGCGGCACATCGGTCGCCCGACACAGGGCGATCCAGATTGCCCGCACCGGTACACCCGCCTTGATCGCCTGCGTTGCGGTGAGCCCGCCCACCTCCTCGAGCACGAGATCGCTCGTGAGGACACGCCCGTAGGCTTCGCCGAACTCATCCGAGATCGCCAGCCAGAATTCGCTCAATCGCACAGGTCAACGCTAACTACTAAGGGGGCACTAACAGCAAGAACGCCCCCGGGGTCATCCGGGGGCGTTCTTAGGTACTGACTTCTAACGCAGAACCAGGTCTGCATCGAAACCGGAGACGAGGTCATCCGGAACAGTGTCTGGGATCGGGTTGAGGCCTTCGATAATCGCAATGCGGTCACCGACCTCGCGCATGATCACGGAGATTGGAGTCTCCAGTGCATCGGCCACTGAAGCGAGAATCTCTGAACTCGCCTCTTTCTGCCCACGCTCAACCTCACTGAGGTAACCGAGCGCGACGCTTGCCTTGCTCGCCACCTGACGGAGGGTACGACCCTTTTGTAGACGAAAGTCGCGCAGTACGTCACCTATTTCTTGACGAACCAGAACCATGGGACCCTCCTTCTCTTGACGATCGCTAACGGTATGAATGGTGCCGGGTGGATAACACTACATCCCCCGGTTGCTTTCAATCTAACCAGTGCAACCTGTTTCGTGCTGTGAATTCGATAGATGTAACGAGATTGAAACGCGCGATATTCCCTGGGGAGAAGGAGCGGGGCCAATCAGTGCAGAGACGTCGGTTGCAGCAGTTTCTGAAGTTGTACAAGTGATTCGGAGACAACGGCCCGACGGATGTCCTCCCGCGACCCCGTGACATCAAGACTCAGGACGCTGGTCGCCGTGCCAATGGCGAATCCGACGAAGGCAGTGCCAACCGACCGGCCGTCCTGCGTGTCGGGCCCAGCGACGCCCGTGGTCGAAAGCCCAATCGACGCCGGAGCACCATTCACAGAAAGCCGTTGGCGAACGCCGAGGGCCATCTGCCGCGCAACATCCGGATGAACCGCACCGTGTTCGGCCAGCAGATCCGCATCCACGCCCAGCAGCGTGTGTTTGAGAGCCGTGTCGTATGCCACGATTCCGCCGCGCACAACGCGAGAGGCACCGGGGACGCTGATGAATTCGGCGACAAGAAGGCCGCCCGTCAGTGATTCGGCGACGGCAAGGGTCAGGCCCCGATGTACGAGGTCGTCGAGGATCTCCCCCGCGAGACCGGTCACGCCGTGCTTCCGCGGTTCTGGCGCGCCGCCTGCACGACGTAGTCGATGCCGGTGATGACCGTGAGAACCAGCGCGATTCCCATCGCTACCCAGTTCACCCAGAGAACCCATGGGCCGAGGAACGAGTGGAACGGAACGAGGAACAGCGAGATCGCCACCGACTGGAACACGGTCTTGAGCTTCCCGGCGCGGGAGGCGGGGATGACTCGCTTCGACAGCACCGCGAAACGGTAGACCGTGATGCCGATCTCGCGCACGAGGATGACGACGGTCACCCACCACCACAACTCGCCGAGAATCGAGAGCGTCACCAGCGCTCCACCGATCAGCAGCTTGTCGGCGATCGGATCGAGGATGATCCCGACGTTGGTGATGAGGTTACGACGCCGGGCAAGGACACCATCGAGTCCATCGGTGGCAATCGCGAGGATGAACAGGGCCGCTGCAAGATAACGCCAGATTCCGTTTTGCTCGTTGTCGAGAAACAGCAGCCAGACGAACACCGGAGCAAGAAGGATGCGGATCGTGGTGACGATGTTGGCCACGTTGCCATTGCTGGCCGGGGTGTCGCCGTGTGACGCGACTCGACCTCGCATGGAGTTCGTGCGGGCCGCCGCGCTGTTGTCTCCCGCCGGTAGCGCCACGTTTGTCACTCCCTGCCGGTCAGCCCCCAGGCGTCCTCGTCCGAGCCGCCTTCATCCTCATCGTAACCGGTCGATGCTTCTGCGATCAGGTCTCTACGGGAACTCCCGGCGTCGCTGCTCGCCGGTCCGTCGGCACCGCGCAGTCGCGCGAGCACCGCTGGCAGCTGGTCGGCGCCGACCAGAACATCGCGTGCCTTCGATCCTTCGGACGGGCCGACGATATCGCGCGATTCGAGCAGATCCATGAGGCGGCCGGCCTTGGCAAACCCAACTCGCAGTTTGCGCTGCAGCATCGAGGTCGAGCCGAACTGCATGCCAACGATCAGTTCAGCGGCAGCCAGCAGCAGGTCGAGGTCGTCGCCGATATCGGAGTCGACCTGTTTGCGTTCGACCGGCGCCGCGACATCCTCGCGGTATTCCGGCTGCGCCTGTGCGGTCACGTGCTTGACTACCGCGTCGATCTCGGCCTCGGTGACCCACGCGCCCTGGACTCGCACGGCCTTGCCTGCGCCCATCGGCAGGAAGAGGCCGTCGCCCTGGCCGATCAGCTTTTCGGCGCCCTGCTGATCGAGGATGACGCGCGAATCCGTCATGCTGCTGACCGCGAAGGCAAGCCGCGACGGCACGTTTGCCTTGATCAGGCCGGTCACCACGTCAACGGACGGCCGCTGTGTCGCGAGAACAAGGTGAATACCGGATGCCCGCGCGAGCTGTGTGATGCGCACGATCGAGTCCTCGACATCCCTCGGCGCGACCATCATCAGGTCAGCCAACTCGTCAACCACGACGAGCAGGTACGGGTAGGGGCGGAGAACGCGCTCGCTTCCCACCGGGAGCACGATCTCACCCGCCACCACCGCGCGGTTGAAGTCGTCGATGTGGCGGAAGCCGAAGCTCGCCAGATCGTCGTACCGCATGTCCATCTCTTTCACGACCCACTGAAGCGCCTCTGCCGCCTTCTTGGGGTTCGTGATGATGGGGGTAATCAGGTGCGGAACACCTTCGTAAATCGAGAGTTCGACACGTTTCGGGTCGATGAGCACCATGCGAACCTCAGCGGGCTTTGCCCGCATCAGCAGCGAGGTGATCATCGAGTTGATAAAGCTCGACTTGCCCGATCCGGTCGACCCGGCTACGAGAAGATGCGGCATCTTGGCAAGGTTGGCGACGACGAACCCGCCCTCGACGTCTTTACCGAGCGCGATGGTCATCGGATGAACGCTCTTCGTCGAGGCATTCGAGCGCAGCACGTCGCCGAGGGAGACAATCTCGCGATCCTTGTTCGGGATTTCCACGCCGATCGCGCTCTTGCCCGGGATCGGGGAGAGAATCGTGACCTCGTTGCTCGCGACTGCGTAGCTGATGTTTCGGGCAAGCGCGGTCACGCGTTCGACCTTCACGCCCGGAGCAAGCTCGATCTCGTAACGGGTAACCGACGGCCCGCGGCTCATCCCCGTGACCTTCGCATCGACCTCGAATTGCTTGAGAACCTCGGTGAGCGCCGCGACGACCTCGTCGTTGGCCGCGCTGCGCGCTTTTGGCGGCGTGCCGGAAGTCAGGATGGACGCGGTGGGCAGGCGATATGGAGCGGTCGCCTTCGGTCGTGGACGCGGCCCATCGAACTCACCCGCGATTCCCTTCTCGCTCGCCTTGTCAGTGAACCCGGGAAGGAGTCCGACCGGATCTTCGCGCAGCGAGGTCGCGCTCGTGTCGACCTCCCCCGTGAAGCGCTTGACGGCATCCTCGGCCCGGACGAGTTCCTCGAGCAGGTCGATGCCGAACTCATCGCCATCGCCCGTGTGGTCGATGATGACGGTGTCGTTGTCGTTGCCGAGCACCGGGGTATCGAACGCGTTGACGTCGCCCCGCTTTGACTTGTTTCGACGCCACCACGGCAGGCTCGACGGGTCGTCGTCGTCCAGCCCGAGGTCGCTCAGAGTGCCGAATTTGAGTGGCTCGGTGTCGTTGACTTCTTTGGTCTTCGGGGAAGGCTCGGCGAGCGTTGCGCCGAACAGGTATGCGTAGAGTTCACGAAGTCTCACGCCGATTCGATTCGGGGGCGTCTTCGTGATGATGAACAGCGACAGCACAAGAACGATGATGGCGACGGGTATCGCCAGCCAGCCGCTTCCCACCGCGAGCAACGGAGACGCGATCAGCCAGCCCACGATTCCACCGCCGCGGGACAGCGCACCTCCGGGTTGTGGCTGTCCGCCACCGATGTGGCAGAGGGCCGCGACGCTGGAGAGCAGCAGCACTCCCCCGACGCCGATGCGCCCGTTGTCGTGCACACTCGACGGATGCCGGAACAGCCAGGCCGCGAACAACAGCATGATGACGGGGAGAGCAAAGGCGACGCGACCGAATAGGCCGCCGAACGTGTACGCATCCAAGGCGCTCGCGATGGCGTCGGTCGGGTTGAACCATTCGACGAATGCGCCGATGACTGCGAGAACGAGAAGGAAGAACGGAACGCCGTCCCGCCGCTGGTCTTTTTCGAGCGTCTCTTTCCCGAGGACTCGGAACGCGCCGCCGGCAATGTGGGCAAGGCCCAGCCAGGCCTTGGTCAGAAGTCCCTGCTCGGGTGGTGGCGGAGTCTTCGCCCGTGTCGACGGAAGTCGCTTGGTCGGTGCCGTGCGAGAACGCGAAGAACCCGAGCCGCCCCCGCGGGCGCGCGAATTCGATCGAGTGCTCGTAGCCATGCGCCCCACGGTACCTCAGGGGCCTCGCCGTCTAAAGGAGGCGCGCGAACGAACGGATGTCTTCGACCAGCACGTCGGGAACCTCCGTCGCCGCGAAGAATTCCGATTGCTACCCGTGGCACACGCCGTAGGCATCGCTATTGGCGATGGAGTAGACCTCTGTCGTTTTCGTTTCGGCCCGCATCCACAGGACCGTGCCCTGCTCGGCTTTTGGCCAGTAGCCCTTTGCCTTGGCGCCAGACCACGCAACTTCGAAGATCAGATGACCAACGGTGCCGTTCAGAACGAACATGTCGGTGCTCGGACCGGGGCCGGCGGAAACTATGTCCGGATATGCCAGCTTCAGTTGGGCGAGGGAACTCGTGACGCCGATGCCTTCGGCAGTCATCACTCCTGGGTGGAATACGCCAAGAGAGGTTATCTTCCCGGTCTTTCTGGCGTTCGCCGTCACGACGACCAGCGTGAGTTTCTTACTGGCCGGCACCCACGCGCCCGTGTTGTTGGTCGTGTTGCACGACCTGGGATCGAATTTCACGACCGCGGCTGCCTCCGACGTCGCGGGAACGGGCTCCCCAACCACGAGTGGGCCGATCCCGTCAGGCGAGATCGTCAGTGCGATCGGAGTTGGCGTTGGAGTGGGAGTGGGAGTGGGAGTCCCGATCGACGAGGGCGTGACGCTCGGCGCTGCGGAAGGATCCGCGACGGGCGTTGACGGAGTGCATCCAACTAGCCAGCCGACCAAAAGAATCGAGACGGACGCGGCAACGATCGTCTTGCCGTTGTTATGCACCGCAGGACCCCACACCATCAGTCCCCGCGATGGATGAGACCTTGAGATTTGACCGCTGAACGCCGATCCAGAGGACCTTGCCGATTTCGGATGCTGACCAATAGTTCTTCTGCGTTGCCACCTCGAACACCATCCGACCGGGAGGCTTGTCAATCACATAGATCCGGGTAGAGAGTGCGTTGATGACATAGCTGAACTTCGGATATGCCGCCTTCAGGGCAGCTTCAGTGCTCCCAACCCTCACTCCGGTTGCGGTTGCGATCTTTGGCGACCAGACCCAGAGGCTCCGCACGGAGCCGGACTTGGCGCCGCCGACGGTGAGCACAACGAACTGACCGGGCCCGCCATACGTGAGCTTCTCAGCCGGATAGTTCGCGATCCATTGGCCGACGTAGGGCTTACCGATCGCGCCGTTCAGGAGACAGTAGTCGGCCTTGTACTTCACGATTGCCGTATCCGGAGACGCCGATGGGACGGGGACTCCGAAGCGAAGCGGCCCGATCCCTTCTGGCCCAACAACGAGGTCAGTGAGCTCGGGCTTGCTTGGCGGCGTAGTCACGGTCGCCGTCGGCACCGGGGTCGCTGTCGGCGTCGGCGTGATAGAGGTGTTTGGCGGATTGGTCGGCAACGTCGCGTCGGATGTCGGCGTGCAGCCGGCGAGAATCACGAACACCGGCGCGAGCAGGATCGCCGCCAGGATGCTTGGTCGGGCGATCGCTTTGGTCATGGCTGCAACGCTACGGTGCGCGTTCCGAGCCGTCCTCAGTCGGCAGGATGATAAAACGTCACGCTTCGATAACACCGCGGGCGATCGGGGACGATCCGTGGATCAGGCGCAACCGCCGGGCATATCGATGCCGGAATACGCGATCGGCTTCGCGCGCAGCGACCAGATCGACATAAATTGCACCCGGTCGACCTGATCCTCTGACCAGTAGGGCGTCTTCGCCGTTCCATAGGTGAACTGGCGTGCGACCTCGAAGGCGATCTTTCCGTGCGTTCCGTTCAGGATGTACAGGGTCGTGCTTGGCTCGGTAATGACCTTGTCGAACGCCGGGTATGCCGCCTTCAGTTCACTCAGCGCACTACCGACATGCACGCCAGTCGCCGTCGCCAGCTTCGTCGAAGTGACCAGGATCATCCGGATGTCGCCCGTCGCCGTTTGCGGATTCGTGACGAGCCTGAACGAGGTACCGGGGTAGGTCGGCTCCCACAGGCCGATATCCGCGTCGGTATTGTCACAATGCTTCACGATGAACCTGGCGAGGTCGAAACCGGTTGGTTCGGGCGTCACGGGTGCACCGATCACGAGCGAGTCGATGCCGTCGGCCGAGACGACCAGTTGGGCGAGCGTTGGCTTCACTGCCGGCGTCGGGGTCGGCGTGGGAACCGCAGACGGTGTCGCTGTCGCGATGACGCTCGGCTGAGCGCGGGGCTCCGCCGTCGTCGCGGTCGCCGCGCAACCGACGAGAACAACAGCCGTCGCGAGCGCGAAGGCCAGCGCAAGAATCCCCCGAGTCGATTTCATGCGCTAAACCTATGCGGTCGAGGGATCACGGCAGGTCAGCCTCAGGGATGAGATTTCGACAGGCTCAATCCGCGCGGAGACGCCAACCTACGCTTCGATTACGACCGGGATGATCATCGGGCGACGACGGTGCTGCGTGTTGACCCAGCGACCCACGGTGCGACGAACGACTTGAGCGAAGGCGTGGGTGTCCCGCGTGCCATTCGCTGCAGCATCCGAGAGTGCCTTGAGGATCTGCGGTTTCACCGCGTCGAACACGTCCTCGTCTTCAGCGAAACCGCGAGCCTGGATCTCCGGGCCGACGATCACGCGACCGGTCTGGGGATCGACTGCGATGAAGATCGAAATGAAGCCTTCTTCGGCGAGGATCCTGCGGTCTTTGAGGTCTGCATCCGTGATCTCGCCGACGCTCGAACCGTCTACATAGACGTAGCCGAGGTCCAGCTGGCCCGCGATGTGAACTTCACCGTCTCGGAGGTCGAGAACCGTGCCGTCTTCGGCGATGAAGGTGTTCTCTTCAGGCACCCCGGTCGCGACTGCGAGGTTGGCGTTGGCTACCAGATGGCGGTATTCGCCGTGGACAGGCAGCACATTCTTCGGCTTGAGGATGTTGTAGCAGTACAGCAACTCGCCGGCAGCAGCGTGCCCGGAGACGTGCACCCGGGCGTTGGCCTTGTGCACGACATTCGCGCCGAGCTTCATGAGCCCGTTGATGACGCGGTACACCGCATTCTCGTTACCGGGAATGAGACTCGATGCGAGGATGACCGTGTCCCCCTTGCCGACCTCGATCTGGTGCTCGAGGTTGGCCATCCGCGCGAGGACCGCCATGGGCTCGCCCTGGCTGCCGGTACTCATGTAGACGAGACGATTGTCCGGCAGCTCTACGGCCTTCTTGGCGTCGATGAGTACGCCGTCCGGAACCTTGAGGTAGCCGAGATCCGCGGCGATGCCCATGTTGCGTACCATCGATCGGCCCATCAACACGACCTTGCGGTCGTTGGCGACGGCGGCATCGAGCACCTGCTGCACCCTGTGGACGTGGCTTGAGAAGCTTGCGACGATCACGCGTCGGGGAGCCTTGGCGATGACCCGCTCGAGAACCGGACCGATCTCCCGTTCCAGCGCAGTGAATCCGGGCACGTCGGCGTTGGTGGAGTCGGGCAGGAACAGATCGACGCCTGCCTCACCGAGTCGCGCGAACGCCCGGAGGTCGGTGATTCGGTCGTCGAGCGGGAGCTGGTCCATCTTGAAGTCGCCCGTATGGAGCACGAGGCCGGCTGAGGTCTTGATGGCGACGGCGAGGGCATCCGGAATGGAATGGTTGACGGCGATGAATTCGAGATCGAACGGACCGAGCTTCTCGTGCTGACCTTCTCGCACGGTGAGCGAGTACGGCGTGATCCGGTGCTCTTTCAGCTTCGCCTCGATGAGTGCGAGCGTGAGCGTCGAACCGATGAGCGGGATGTCCTGGCGAAGACGGAGCAGGTAGGGCACGGCACCGATGTGGTCTTCGTGACCGTGCGTGAGCACGACCCCGAGCACGTCATCGAGCCGATCACGGATCGGCGAGAAGTCGGGAAGGATCAGGTCGACGCCCGGCTGGGTCTCTTCGGGGAACAGCACGCCGCAGTCGACGATGAGGATCTTGCCGTCGATCTCGTACGAGGTCATGTTGCGGCCGATTTCGCCGAGACCTCCGATCGGGATCACGCGAAGCGTGCCCGGGCGGAGCGGAGCGGGTTCGTGCACGTTTACTGGCATCAAGTCCTGGATCCGTAGCTTGAGTAGATCTATCGAGTGGTGCCGGCGACCTTTGGCAGCGCGCCACCTGCCGCAGCGTTGCGGTCCGGGCGGAAGTTGCTGAGATCGACACCGGGGATGTCGCCGACGAGTGCGAGTTCGTCTTCGATTTGCGCGGCCTCGAAGTCTTCGGGGCCGACGAGAGGAAGTCGAACGCGCGGGCTCTTGATTCGGCCGAGCCCGTGGAGGATGTACTTGGTCGCAACAGTGCCGGGCACGTGCGTCATCACCGCTCGCACGAGAGGCTCAAGTGCCTTGTGCGCGGCCGTCGCTGCCACGAGATCGCCTGCGTTGACCGCATCGACGATGTGCCGATAGGGCGTCGCGGCGATGTTCGCCGTGACGCCGATCAGCCCGGTAGCACCGATGGCGAGGCTCGGCAGCACAAGCGCGTCATCGCCGCAGAAATAAACGAGGTCCGTCTGATTCAGCACGCGGCTGACCTCGGCGAGATCTCCCTTTGCATCTTTGACA
Source organism: Actinomycetota bacterium (assembly GCA_030840335.1). Classification (GTDB taxonomy): domain Bacteria; phylum Actinomycetota; class Actinomycetes; order Actinomycetales; family Microbacteriaceae; genus Galbitalea. The sequence goes on from JAUZFR010000084.1 coordinate 13,384, forward strand.
GCGACGATGTTCGGATGCTGCGCCGCGCGCAGAATCGTCTCGTACTTGATGGGGATGCCGGTGCGACCCGGAATGTCGTAGAGGATGACAGGCAGGTCGGTCGCGTCGGCGATCATCCGAAAATGGGTCAGCACTCCGGCCTGGGTCGGCTTGTTGTAGTACGGCGTCACGATCATGACGCCGTCGGCGCCGGCCTTTTCGCTGGCTTTGTAGAGCTCGATGGCGTGCGCGGTTTCGTTGGAGCCGCCGCCCGTGATGATCTTCGCTCGGCCGCCGGCCACTGACTTGCCGACCTCGACGAGCTTGAGCTTCTCGCGGTCGGTAAGGGTGCTGGTCTCGCCGGTCGTGCCTGTGACAACGATGCCGTCGGCACCGGCGACGATGACATCGTCGATGTGCTTCTCTACGTCGGCCCAGTCAACTTCGCCGTCCGCGGTGAACGGCGTCACGAGTGCAACGAGCACCTGGCCAAAGGGATTGATCGGAGTAGACACGTTCTACAGGTTATCGGTTGGCCGGGAGGTTGCGGTTCAGGCCCCGAGCAGTTGCTCCGCGAGGTAGCCGCGCAGTCGATCGAGTGAGATGCGCTCCTGCGCCATCGAGTCGCGTTCGCGGATGGTCACGGCGTTGTCGTCCAGCGAATCGAAGTCGATCGTGACGCAGAACGGGGTGCCGATCTCGTCCTGGCGCCGGTAGCGACGGCCGATTGCCCCGGCGTCGTCGAACTCGATGTTCCAGAACTTGCGCAGGTCGGCGGCGACCGACTTCGCGAGCGGCGTGAGCTGCTCGTTGCGCGACAGGGGCAAGACCGCAACCTTCACGGGCGCGAGGCGGCGATCGAGGCGGAGCACGACGCGCTTGTCGACTCCGCCCTTCGTGTTGGGTGCCTCATCCTCGCTGTAGGCGTCGATGAGAAAGGCCATCAGGGCACGGGTGAGGCCGAACGCGGGCTCAATGACGAACGGAATCCAGCGCTCGTTCCTGGTCTGGTCGAAGTATGAAAGATCGACGCCAGAGCCTTCCGAGTGAGTCCTGAGGTCGAAGTCGGTGCGGTTGGCGACGCCCATGAGCTCGCCCCATTCGCTGCCGGCAAACCGAAAGCGGTACTCGAGGTCGATCGTGCGCTTCGAGTAGTGCGACAGCTTCTCTTTCGGGTGCTCGAAACGCCGGATGTTCTCTGCCGTAAGGCCGAGACCCGTGAACCACTCCTCGCAGGCGTCGATCCAGTACTGGAACCACTCCTCATCCGTTCCCGGCTCGACGAAGAACTCCATCTCCATCTGCTCGAATTCGCGCGTGCGGAAGATGAAATTGCCGGGGGTGATCTCGTTGCGGAAACTCTTGCCGACCTGCGCGATGCCGAACGGAGGCTTCATGCGGGCGCTGCCCAACACGTTGGCGAAGTTCGTGAAGATGCCCTGTGCGGTCTCGGGGCGCAGGTAGGCCATGCCCTCTTCGTTGTCGACAGGGCCGAGGAAGGTCTTCAGCAAGCCGGAGAAGTTCTGTGGTTCGGTCCATGCGCCGGGCTGGCCCGTGTCGGGGTCGCGGATGTCCGCCATGCCGTTGGCCGGAGCATGACCGTGCTTCTCCTCGTACGCCTCGAGCAAATGGTCCGCGCGGTAGCGCTTGTGGGTGTGCAGGGACTCGACCAGCGGGTCCGAGAATACGTCGACGTGACCGGAGACTTCCCACACCCGTCGCGGCAGGATAACCGCTGAGTCAATACCGACGATGTCGTCGCGGCCCTGCACCATGAACTGCCACCACTGGCGTTTGATGTTGTCCTTCAGCGCGGTGCCGAGGGGTCCGTAGTCCCACGCCGAGCGGGAACCGCCATAGATTTCACCCGACTGAAACACGAATCCGCGCCTCTTGGCGAGGGCGATGACGGCGTCGAGGGGGTTTGGCGTGGCCACGAGAACTCCAGAGTGTTCAGCCGAGCTGGATGCCCGGTCGAGAATGAGATTCCCCAGCCTACCGGCTACGCGATCGAGGCCACCGTCGCCACCGCGTCGCGAAGAGCTGTGGACACATCGTCGAGCTGATCGGCAGTGATCGACGCATCGAGCGTGAACCGCAGGGCCGTCTGGGCCAGCTCGGGCGAAAGTCCAAGGGCAAGGAGCACGGTTGACGGCTCGTCGCGACCCGCGGCGCATGCCGACCCGCTCGAGCAGACGATGCCCCGTCGCTCGAGTTCAAGCACGACTGCCTCACCGCTTGTCACCCCGAGAGTGAACGACGCGCTCACCGGTAGCCGAAGGGTCGGCGAGCCAGTAAGGCGCGCGCCCGGCACCGTTGCCAGCACGCGAGAGATGAACGCGTCGCGCAGAGCGGTCGTGTTTGCTGTCGCGTCGACGCGGATACGCTCGCCAATGGCGAGAGCCGTTGCGAGTCCCACCGCGCCCGCGACATTCTCGGTGCCCGACCGTCGGCCGCGCTCCTGGCCACCCCCGTGAATCAGCGGCTCGATCGGGATGCTGCCGCGCAGCCACAGTGCACCGACACCCTTTGGGGCCCCGAGCTTGTGGCCGGAGATGCTGAGCGCATCAACCCCAAGCGTCCGCACGTCGAGATCGAGCCATCCGGCAGCCTGCACCGCGTCGGTGTGCATCACGGCGCCGACAGCGTGGGCGATTGCTGCGATCGGCGCGATCGGCTGCACGCTGCCGATCTCATTGTTCGCGTACATGATTGAGACCAGCGTGGTGTCCGCGCGAACCGCGGCCGCGACATCCTCGACCCTCACGATGCCGTCGCCGTCGACGTCGACCACCGAGATTTCAAACCCATGGAATCGTTCGAGATAGTCGCACGCCTCGGCAACAGCCGGATGCTCGATAGCGCTCGCGACGATGTGTCGCCCGCGAGGAGCGGCGAGCGCAATCCCCTTGATCGCGAGATTGTCACTCTCGGTGCCGCCCGAGGTGAAAATGACTTCGGACGCCCGCCCGCCGACGATCGCGGCAATAGTGTCGCGCGCATCCGCAAGCATCTTCGCGGCGGCAGCACCGAGATCGTGCGTGCTCGACGGATTGCCGAACTGCCCGGTGAGAGCCGGCCACATCGCCTCGAGCACGTCGCGGCGCACAGCGGTCGTCGCGGCAGAGTCCAGGTAGATCATGGTGCCAGGTCGGTGTCGAGCCCCAGGTCGATGTCGAGCCCGAGGTCGAGGGAGCGCACGCTGTGGGTGAGGGCGCCAACCGAAATGATGTCGACGCCTGTCCCGGCGATCGCGGCGACGGTCTCGAGGTTCACGCCCCCGCTCGCCTCGATCAGCGCGCGGCCGGCGACGAGCGCCACCCCTTCCACCAGCTGTTCCGGCGAGAAGTTGTCGAGCATGATCGTGTCGACGCCCGCTGCGAGAACGGCCTCGATCTGATCGATGCGGTCCACCTCAACCTCGAGGTGAGTGGTGTGGGAGAGCCGGGCGCGCACGTCCAGCAGAGCGGTGGTCAGGTCGCGACCGCCCGCGGTCAGCACCGCGAGATGGTTGTCTTTCGCCATTACGGCATCCGACAGCGAGAAGCGATGGTTGTGTCCACCACCAGCGCGCACCGCATCCCGCTCGAGCTCGCGGAGTCCGGGAGTGGTCTTACGGGTGTCGACGATGCGGGCCCGTGTGCCACGAGTCTCCGCCACGTAACGGGCGGTGAGCGTCGCGATTCCCGACATCCGCTGCACGAAATTGAGCGCGACACGCTCAGCCTGAAGCACACCCCGCGCCGGACCGACGACCGTCGCGAGCAGCGTTCCGGCGTCGAACGTTTCGCCGTCGGCGACCGACAGGGTCACTGCGATCGAGTCGTCGGTGAGCGTCATTGCGGCGACAAACACTGCGCCGCCGCTGAAGACGCCCGACTCACGGGCGACGAGGCGGGCAGTGGCCACGGCATTGGCCGGGATGAGCAGCTCAGAGGTCACATCGCCCCACGGAGCGTCTTCCAGCAGCGCAGCGCCGACCACGGCCGCGATGTGGGTTGCGTTCACGGCCATCAGTCGCCAACGACCTCTGCTGCGGTAGTGCCGGGGCGTGCCGCCAGCATCCGCTCCAACGCGACCCGCGCAGGCGTCGCGACGGCTTCGGGCACCGAGATCTGGTTGACGGTCTCGCCGCGCACGAGAGATTCGAGTACCCAGGCCAGGTAGCCGGGATGAATGCGGTACATCGTCGAACAGGGGCAGATCACCGGATCGAGCGAGAACACGGTGTGCTGCGGATACTGTGCCGCCAACCGGTTCACCATGTTGATCTCCGTGCCGATCGCGAAGACCGTCGGCTCGGTGGCCGCCGCGATCGCCTTGCCGATGAAGTCCGTCGATCCCGCGGCGTCCGCCGCGTCCACGACTTCCATCGGACACTCCGGATGCACGAGTACCCGCACTCCCGGGTACTCGGCCCGTGCTTTGTCTACCTGGGCGACCGAGAAGCGCTTGTGGACGGAGCAAAATCCGTGCCAGAGGATGACGCGGGCGTCGGCCAGCGCGCCAGCGTCGTTACCGCCCAGCGGCTTGTGCGGGTTCCACATCGGCATCCGCTCGACGGGCACCCCCATGGCCTTCGCTGTGTTACGCCCGAGGTGCTGGTCGGGGAAGAAGAGCACCCGCTGTCCGCGCTCGAAGGCCCACTCGAGCACGGTGGTCGCGTTCGACGACGTGCAAACGATGCCGCCGTGCCTTCCGCAGAATGCCTTCAGAGCGGCCGATGAGTTCATGTAGGTCACGGGGATTACGGGCACCCTGCCGTCGGCATCCGGTTGGGTCCCGTACAGCGCTTCGAGCTGTTCCCAGCATTCCTCGACGGAGTCGATGTCGGCCATATCGGCCATCGAGCACCCGGCCGCGAGGTTCGGCAGGACGACGGCCTGCCCCGGACGGGCAAGGATGTCCGCGGTCTCGGCCATGAAATGCACGCCGCAGAATACGATTGCTTCCGCGTTCGGCCGATCCCGCGCCGCATTCGCGAGCTGGAACGAGTCGCCGACAAAATCGGCATACTTCACGACCTCGTCGCGCTGGTAGAAGTGGCCAAGCACCACGACGCGATCCCCGAGCGTCGCTTTCGCGGCCCGGATGCGCGCATCCAGTTCGTCGCCGGACGCCGACTGGTACTCGCGCGGCAGCTGCCCCTGTCGAGGCGACGACACCGGAATGACGTCTCCCATTGACGAACCCGGACCATAGACCGGCTCGGGCAGCGCGTCGAAGATCCACGGACCATCAGCGAGGTCAGGGCTGCAGATGCCGCCAGCCTGGTCACCGGTTCGGATCAGTTGAATTGTCGTATCGACGGATGACACGGTCGTCTCCTTGGTTCGTCGCGTTGGGGTTTCGGGCGCTGCTCGGCGCAGCGCTAGCTGTGGGCCTGTTCGAGGATGCGGAGCGCTTCGAGAGCGGATCGCGGATCAACCGGAGGCGGCGCTCCGTCGCGCACGGTGGAGGCGACGCCGGCATAGAAAGCCGCGTAGTTGCCGGCTTCGGTGGGCACGGTCTCCAGCGCGGAGCCGCGCGAGCCACCGCCGAGCAGACCGAAGGCGCTCGCCGGTGTCTGTCCAAAACCAGGGTCGTCGGGACGCGCACCCGCCTTGAGCGCGGCTTCCTGGCCATCGAGCCCGTACACCGTGTATGCGCTCTCGGTTCCGAGAAGTCGGAACCGCGGCCCGGCCTGGGCGGCAAGGCGTGACACGGTGAGATGCGAAATGATTCCGCTGTCGTGCTCGAGCGACAGGAATGCATCATCGTCGCTCGCTCCCCCGTCGCGCAGGATCCGAAGCTCCGCGCGGCGGAGCGTTGCGGGCCCGAACAGCTGGAGCGCCTGGTCTACGAGGTGACTGCCGAGGTCGAAGGTGATGCCTGCACCCTGCTCGATCGGCGTTGTGTCCTGCCAGCGGTCACGCAGCTGGCTCGAGTACCTCTCGAAGGTCGATTCGAACCGATGGATGCGCCCGAGTCGTCCGCTGTCGATGAGTTTGCGCAACGTGAGAAAGTCGCCATCCCATCGGCGGTTCTGAAACACGATGAGCGGTCGCCCCACCCGCTCTGCCGTCTCGATGAGTTGCGTTGCCTGCGCGACGGACGGCGCGAAGGGCTTGTCGACGACGACCGCCGCCCCTGCTTCGAGTGCGGCGAGGCCCTGCTCCAGGTGAACATGAGCCGGTGACGCAAGCACGACCAGGTCAAGATCCCCCGCCCGCGACAGCAACTCCGCCGGCGTATCGACGACGACGTACTTCGCTCTCGCGATGGCTTGTCTGGCCGGATCGGCCGTTGCCACGACGTCGATCCGAAACGCGGGATTGGTCGAAAGGAACGGCTCGTGAAAGATCTGCCCCGCGAGTCCGAATCCGATGATGCCGGTACGGATGGGAGAGCTAGCAGCCATTCGATAAGAATACCGTGAAGCTTGGAGCTGCCTTCCCGGGCTACCTTTCCAGCGCAGTGAGCACTGCGGCGACATCCTTCTCGGTGTTCCACAGGTGGAACGAAGCGCGCAGGCGGCCCGCGCGACCGGATGCGCGGATGCCCGCGGCGATGAGTCGGTCGAGGTCGCTACGGTCGGGGTCCGCCCACGTGACGATCGCCTGGTGCTGCTGCGGGATGCCGAGAGCATCGCACAACTGGTCGCCGAGCCCGGATGCGCGTGCCCAGACCTCGGCAATGTCGAGTCCGGCGAAGAGTGCGATCGCCTCCTCGGCCCCAACCCACGCCTGCCAGGCCGGCGACACGTCGAACCGGCGCGCGTCCTTCGCGAGATGCATTTCGGGGCCGTAGCACGACTGCCAAACGTCGTCGCCCGCGTACCAACCGGCCTGTAGCGGGCGAACAAACTCCTGAAAGCGCGTGGAAAGGGTCATGAACGCGACGCCGCGGGGCGAGCACAGCCACTTGTAGGTGTGGCACGCGGTGGCGTCGAACTGCGATGCGTCGACCGGCAGCACGCCCGCGGCCTGGGTCACGTCGCAGAAGGTGAACGCGCCGTGTCGCGCAGCGGCTTCGCGGATCGCGGACGAATCTGCGACAACTCCCGTCGAGGACTGCACGAGCGAAAACGACACGAGCCAGGTCTCGTCGGTGATCGATTCGGCCAGCGCCTCGATCGGCACGTTGCGAACCCGGATATCCGAGCGCTGCAGGAACGGGAACACGATCGACGAGAAGTCGCCATCGACACAGAGCACCTCAGCACCCACCGGTACCGCGGCGGCCAGCAGACTCGTCATCACCGACGTCTGGGACCCGGCGGCGACGCGATCCGGTGTGACTCCGACCAGGCTCGCAAACGACGCCCTCGTGCGCTCGATGATCGCGTCGTAGCCCTGAGGGTCGCGGTCGGCGGCGAACCACGCGTCGAGATCGGCTTTCATCGCGGTAACGGCAGCACGCGGAGGGAGCCCGATGGACGCAACGGCGAGATAGCCGCTCGCGTCCCCGAACTGCGAGATGGCGTTGTCGAGCGCAGGCGAGATCAGGGTGGGAGCGGCGGATGGCATGAATCAAGCATCCTTGACGGCCACGCATCCGACAAGCACATACTTCGGATGCGATCAATAACGTGAGATTATGATTGCTCGATGGACACCGATCTCGATCTGCATTCGGTCCGAATAGTGCGCGCGATCGCCGAGACGGGCACAATTACTGCGGCCGCACGTCAGCTGGGCTTCAGTCAGCCGGCGATCAGCCAACACCTGCAGCGCACGGAGGCACGTCTCGGGGTGCCCCTCGTGACTCGAGCTGGCCGGAGCATCCGCCTCACCGAAGCGGGCCAGCTGCTCGCCCGGCACGCCGTCGCCATCTCCTCCGCACTTGACGCCGCTGCCGGCGACCTGGCCGAACTCGCCGGAATGCGCACCGGAACAGCGCGCATCGCCGCTTTCCCGACGGCGTCGTCGACGATCGTCCCCCGCCTGCTCAGCACGATGGCGCAGAAACACCATGGAATCGTCGTCACCTACATCGAAGCCGAACCGCCGGAAGCACTCACGATGTTGCGCGAGGGCGCCATCGACCTCGCGATCACGTTCAGCTACCCGGGCGACCGGTCGGATCCGCACCGCGATATCGCGAGTGGACTGGCGCTGACCCCGCTCTTCACCGAAGAAGTGCTCCTCGCCCTCCCCGAGCGGCACCCGCTCGCGCAGTCAGAAGCGGTGGATGTGCATGAACTCGTCGCGGAACGCTGGATTGCCGGATGTCCGCTGTGCCGCGGACACCTGCTGGCGGTCTGCGACACGGCCGGTTTCGACCCGGTCATCGACTATGAGACGGACAACGCGGTTGCGGTACTCCACCTCGTCGCGAGCGACCTCGGAGTCGCCCTGCTCCCCAGGCTCGCACTTGCAACGGCGAATGTTCCGGAGGGGGCGGCGATCCGCGCGACGTCGCCGGTAAGCATCCGCAGCATCCAGTTGGTCAGCCACGCCGACGCCGAGCGGGTGCCGAGCCTCGCCGCGACGATCGGCGCAATTCGCGCGCTTTCCGGGGCCGACTGGGGCCTCCAGCGCTCGAACTGACTCTCACCTCCGGGCGCTCGCGCTATCCCCGAACGACGGTCCAGCGGAAGCCGGACCACTGGATCTTGATGGGCGGGAGGGCATTCTTCGTCGGATCGGTCAGGTAGAACACGAGTCGCTGCCCGGTGACATCCCCCGGCGTTGATGGTGTTACCGCGACCTTGTCGATCGTGTGGTAATTCTTCTGGGCAACCAACAGTGCCTGCGCGTCGGCGACAGTGGCGCCGCCTCCCATGATCACCGCAAGGCTTTTGGCGTTGTGGCTTTGCAGACCCCCACGAAGCAGCGCGATATAGCCGTCGAGGGAGCTCGAGTCACTGCGGGGATCGGTCGCAAGGATGCCGTCGGGCAGCGTAGCCGAGGCCGCAGCCATCTGGATGCCGTCGAACGTCTTGTGGAAGGTGAATCCAAGGGGACCGCTAAATGTGACGGTGATGCTCGTGAAAGATGCCACCTCTCCCTCTGTGGGAGTCAACCCGAAGGCCAGGTAGCGAAGACTGCCTCCGACGAGATCCTGCGGGGGCGCGCCGGCATTGGTCGCCCAGACCGGCGTCTTGCCCGGAGTCACGGAGAGCGAGCCCACGTGCCGGGGTTCGATGTAGACGGTCGTCGGCTTGCTCGCATTGGTGGCGTTCACCGTGATGCTCTTGATGGTCAGGGGCCACGGCGACGTGTTCTTGAGCCAGCCCAGTTGCGCGTAGTACGGGGTCTTGGCCGTCGCGTCGCCAGTGAGCGTCGTCTGACCACCGAACACCAGGCCCGTGGACGACCCCAGATACAAGACGGCCAGCGCGACCGCGACGACCACGCCGATGAACATCACCGTGACGACGGTTCTAACGGTTCTGCCCATGTTCCTTTTCCCTATGCTGACGGTGCATCGATCGCCCCACCAAAACGACGATTCCTCGTTGCGTACAGAGTAATCGCTGCCCAGAGGTCTTCCCTGGTGAAGTCCGGCCAGAGCGTATCGAGGAACACCATCTCCGCGTACGCGCTCTGCCAGAGCATGAAATTGCTCGTGCGCTGCTCTCCCGAACTGCGAACGAAGAGGTCAACGTCGGGAAGTTCCGGGGTGTACAGGGCACGCCCGATGGTCTTCTCCGTGATGCCGGAAGGCTTCAGCCTGCCCTCCGCGACCTCGGTTGCGAGCTTACGCACCGCATCCGTGATTTCGGTGCGACCGCCGTAGTTGACGCACATCGTCAACGTCAGAACGTCGTTGGCCGCGGTAAGTCGCTCAGCGAACTGGAGTTCCTTGATGACGGATGCCCACAACCTCGGACGCCGGCCCGCCCAGCGAACCCGAACTCCCCAGTCGTTGAGCTGATCGCGTCGCCGATGCAGCACATCCCGGTTGAAGCCCATCAGGAATCGCACTTCTTCCGGCGAACGCTTCCAGTTCTCCGTCGAGAACGCATAAACACTCAGGTGCCTCACGCCGATCTGGATGGCGCCCGCCACGACGTCGAGCAGGGCGGCCTCGCCCGCACGATGGCCCTCGATGCGGGTGAGCCCCCGTGCGTTGGCCCACCTCCCGTTGCCGTCCATGACGATCGCGACGTGTTTCGGAACGGCGGCGGGCGGCAACGTCGGCGGATAGAGGCCGGTCCAGTCGACCGGCTTGAACTCCACGGAATCGCGGTGGGTCTTTGGCGCGGGCGTCATCGACGATCCACGTGCTGGAGGCTGCGCAGGCCGCGCTCGAGATGAAACTGTGTGTACGCGGCAACAATGCCACTCGCTTGCCCGCGCGCGCGGTCGTCGGCGCCATCGACGGCTTCCCAGTCTCCGGCCAGCAAGGCCGCGAGCAGCAGGAGTGTCGCGGGATCGAGTCGCGGGGTACCGGGCGGCGCGACAGCGTCGGCGACCACGCCGCCGAGTTGCACGACGAATGCGGTGTGCGGCCCCGGCGCCCCGGTGACCGAGCAGTCGACGAAGCTCGGCGCCCATCCGGCGATCGAGAGCGACCGCAACAGGTAGGAATCGAGCGTGAGGCCCGGCAAATGCTCGTGCCGCGAGAGCGAGCGCAGCGCCCCCACCAACAGGAGGTATTGCTGCAGGCTGCCACTGTCATCCGTGACCTTGTCTGCGGTCTCGAGCATCACGGTGGCCGCGGTGTAGCTGGCGTAATCGGATGCGATCTCCGCACCGTACGAGCCCAGCGACTCGGCCTGTGTGACGATGTCGAGCGATCGCCCCTCGAACAGCTGCACGTCGGCGACCATCATCGGCTCAAGTCGCGAACCGAACTTCGACGCCGTGCGGCGGACACCCTTTGCGACTGCGCGGATTTTGCCGTGCTGCCTGCTCAACATCGTGACGATGCGATCTGCTTCACCCAACTTGTGGGTACGCAGCACAACGGCTTCGTCACGGTAGAGGGGCACCATCCAAGTATCCCCTCCTCCACTGGCAGAACGGGGAGGCCACCGGCAAGCCGACGACCGTGCACTCGAAGCGCACTGCCGACAGAATGGAGCGGTGCAAGCGACGCTTTTCGCAATACCCCTCTGGGCCGATCTCCTGGCGATCGGCATCGGTGGGTTGCAGGGTGCGATGTTCGCATCACAGTTCCGTGACCGCAGGCTCGACCTGCTCGGCATCGCCATCATCGGAATCGTCGCCGGGTTCGGGGGCGGGCTCATCCGCGATGTGCTGCTGTCGGAGCTCCCGGCCGCCCTCAGCAACAACTGGTACCTGATCGTCGCGACCGGTGCCGCGCTGCTCGGGATGTTGCTCGAGAGGGTGTTCTCGCGGCTGAGCGTGGTCATCACCGTGCTCGATGCGCTCACCATCGGCCTGTACTGCGCGATCGGCACCACAAAGGCCCTTGCAATCGGTGTGCCGCCGGTGCCAGCCGTCTTCGTCGGCGTTTTGTCGGCGGTGGGCGGGTCAATCCTGCGCGACATGCTCCTCAACCTCCCGATCGCCCTCATGCACGTCGGCTCGCTCTACGCCATCGCTGCGGTGGTGGGCGCGACGACGCTGGTCGTTCTGGTCAGCGTCGGGACCCCCGTGTTGCTAGCGGCGATCATCTGCGTCGTGGTCACCTTCGGCGTGAGGGTGCTCGCGGTGTTGTTCAACTGGAGCCTCCCCGAACAGCGGCGACTCGAGCGGATCCCCCGAATCTCGCGGCGTCGCCCGTAACCGTCTCGTAGCCGGCGACGGCAGTATCGACGACCGCACTCAACAGGACGGGGAACGACATCCCGATCGCCCCAAACATTCGCGGATACTGGCTTCGCGCGGTGAGGCCCGGCATCGTGTTGATTTCGTTGAGCACGATCTCGCCGTCCGCCCGCAGAAAGAAGTCCACGCGAGCGAGGCCGACACAGCCGAGTGCGCGGAATGCGCGCTCGGCCAGTTCAATGACACGCGCGGCGGTCGCGGGTGCGAGCGCCGCCGGAACCTCGAATTCGGCCCCGCCTGCCGTGTATTTCGCGGCGAAGTCGAAGAAGGGATTGCCCGCGGCGGGGTGCACGCGCAGGGGTGCCCCCGCAATCAGGCGCCCATCCGGAAGCTGCAGGATGCCCACATCGACTTCCTCGCCGTCGATGACAGGTTGGAGCAGTGCTCGCCAGTCCTCGGCGAGCGCCTCGTCCACGGCAGGCATCAGCTGGCTCGCCACATCGACCCGGCCGGCACCGACGCTCGACCCCGCGCGATTGGGCTTGACGAACAGCGGAAACCCGAGCAACGCCGCCTTCCCGATCGCCTCATAGCGCGAATCCCGGGTCACCGAGAGGGTTTGGACGGTCGGAACCCCCGCCGCCGAGAGCACACGGCTCGCCATCCGCTTGTCCATGGCGAGTGCGCTGGCGAGCACGCCGCATCCGACATACGGCACGTCAGCCAGCTCAAGCAGACCCTGAACGGTTCCGTCCTCTCCGAATCGTCCATGCAGCACGGGGAATGCGACGTCCAGATCGGCAAGGTTCGGATGCCTGGATCCGCCGGCCGCGACATCCAGCTGGCCGACCGAGTCGACTCGATGCCAGCTTCCGGTCCGGTCGATCCCGATCAGCACGACCTCGAATCGCGAGCGGTCAAGGGCTTCCGCGACTGCCGCCGCGGACGCGCACGACACATCGTGCTCGCTGTTGGCGCCGCCGAACAATACTCCCACCCGGATCATGCGACTCCTCCGGACGGTCGAAGCTCACTGTGTCGTCGAACGACTCGCTCGCCGAAACCACATAGGACGTCATGCGGCACCGTGTCGGCGATGCGCGCCCACTCAGCGGAATCCGGTTCGCCGACGCGAGGATCGCCCAGCAAGACGACCTCGTCGCCCAGGCGTACGTCGTTGGCGTTGACCTCGACCACCAGCTGGTCCATGGAGATGGCTCCACGGATTGGCCTGCGCCTGCCTCCGATGCTGACTTCTCCCCCGCGCGACAGCGCGCGTGGAATTCCGTCGGCATAGCCAACGGGCACCAGCGCCAGCGTGGTGGGCGCCGATGTAACGAACTCGTGGAGGTACCCGATGCCCGTACCCGCCTCGACCCTGCGCAGCTGGGCCACGTGGGACACGACGCGCATGGCGGGCTCGAGGCCGAAGCTGCGACCGCGAACCGTCTCGATGCCGTACAGCGCCGCGCCGACGCGCACCATGGAGAGCCGCGTCGACGGATGAGCCAGCGCGCCGGCGGAGTTGGCGAGGTGGACATGCTTCGGATTGAGCCCGGCAGCGAGAGCGACACCGACGCCGTGATCGAAAGCGGCCAGTGAGCGTTCGACGCCCTGCTCGTCAGCGCGGGAGGCAAGTGCGAGGTGCGACCACACGCCGTCCGCAACGACGGCGCCCGCGGTCTCTGCCGCTGCCGCCCGTTCGCACAGGTCTCCCCAGTCATCCACCGTTGAGCCGCCGCGTGCCATACCGGTGTCGAGTTCGAGGTGCACCCGGGCGGTCGCGTCGACGACCCGAGCTGCGCTCGTCACCGCCGCGAGCGTTTCCGCGTTCGCACACGACAGGGTCACTCGCTGGCGCACCGCGTCTTCCAGATCAACCCATGGGTCGATCAGCCAGGCGAGGATGGGCGCGTCGAGCCCGTTGCGCCGAAGTTCGAGCGCCTCCGACACCGTCGCGACGCCGAGCCAGGATGCCCCGGCTGCGAGCGTCGCGCGCGCGACCTCGACCGCGCCGTGGCCAAACGCATCCGCCTTGACCACGGCCATGATCGGGGTCCCACCGATCGCCAGGACTCGCCTCACGTTGCGGGCGATGGCGGAGAGATCGACGGTGCGGGTAGCGAGCGGTAACTCGGTCGCGATCAGCACCCGTGATGTCATGCCTTGACGCTAACGAGCGGAGTTCATCCGCCACGTCGCTCGCGCGGCGCGACAGTGTCAGCCGAGCGATGTATATCCGAAAAGCGCTGTATTTCAGACGCTGGCAAGCTCGCGATCGCCCGCCTCGGTGCGCACAGCCCGGTTCACGGCGGAAACGACGGCCTTCAGGGATGCAGTGGAGATGTCGGCGTCGATGCCGACGCCCCACAGGACCTTGCCGTTGACCCGCAATTCGACGTATGCAGCCGCGACCGCGTCACCACTGGCGCTGAGCGTGTGCTCGACGTAGTCGAACAGCTCGACCTCTACGCCCTGGGTCTGCAGCATCGCGAGGAACGCGGCGATCGGGCCATTGCCAGAGGCCTGGAGCTCCGCGACATCATCGCTCACTCGCAGTTTCGCGCTGAGGCTCGTCGATCCGGTCATTTCGCTCGAGGTGCGTGTCGACAGGAGTTCGAATCGGCCCCACTTGTCTTCGGCGCGCGTCGGGGGTGCCGGGAGATATTCATCCTGGAACACCGTCCAGATCTCCTCGCTCGTCACTTCCCCGCCTTCGGCATCTGTCTTTGCCTGCACGACGCCGCTGAACTCGATCTGCAGCTTGCGCGGCAGGTCGAGCGCATGGTCGGTCTTCAGCAGGTACGCGACGCCACCCTTGCCCGATTGCGAGTTCACCCGCACGACGGCTTCGTAGCCGCGCCCGACATCCTTCGGGTCGATCGGGAGGTACGGAACGGCCCAGAGAAGTTCGTCGACCGTGACACCCTGTGCGGCAGCATCGGCTTCCATCGCCTCGAAGCCCTTCTTGATCGCGTCCTGGTGCGATCCGCTAAACGCCGTGTAGACGAGGTCTCCCGCCCACGGGCTACGCTC
>JAUZFR010000088.1 GCA_030840335.1 Actinomycetota bacterium
CCCTCGGTGATGTCCGCCCATCCGTCGCCCTGATCGTGAACAGTAACCTTTGAACCGTCGCTGTTGCCGAAGATCTCGCCTCTCCGCGGCCCGAAATCGGTCAGTCCGGCGAGGAACTGTTCTGCCGTAGCCGTCGTGCTTTTCGTGACGTTCACCGTGGTCATGTCACCACGGTACCGCTCTCCCGGTTGCAATATATTCCTCATCTAGCGGTACTGCCAGCGGCTCTGCGGGCGGAGACGTCGGCCCCGGGCGGAGTTACGTCTCCGCCCGCAGGCAGCGTCTCCGCCCCCAGGCCAATGCGAAGAAACGTGCGGCGACGCCTAGAACTCGTTGCGCCGGACCCCGTTCCTTGTGGGGTTGCGCGCTTAGTCGGCGCCGAGCCGTGAGCGGATGTCATCGCGCCAGGCCCGATCGGATGGTCCCGAGCCGAGGATCGGTGCGGAGCCGACTAGAAGCTGTGTGTAGGGGTGAATCGGGTCGTTCACGATCGCGTCGGTCGTGTCGATCTCGACGATCCGCCCCCGGTAGAGCACCACGACTCGGTCCGTTATGCCCGCCACCGAGCCCAGGTCATGGGAGATGAACAGCAGCGAGACCGACGGACTGGCGAGATTCTGCAGGAGCTCCAGAATCTGCACGCGGTTGGCGGAGTCGAGTGCGCTGACCGGCTCGTCGAGAATCAGCAGTCGAGGCTCACTGATGAGAGCACGAGCAATGGCCGCACGCTGCCGCTGCCCACCGGAAACCTGACCGGGAAGTCGAGACAGGAGGCCCTCGTCGAGCCTGACTTGCCGAAAATACTCCCGGACCTTCGTGGCAACTTCCGCCCGCGAGTGGGCACCGCTCGAAAGCAAAGGCTCGGCGATCGACTCCTCGAGAGTGAAGTCCGGGTCGAGACTGCGCAACGGGTCCTGAAAGACGTACTGCACCGCGCCGCTTCGCCTGAACAACTGGCGCTGACGATGGCCGAGTGTTGCCAGGTCAGCCCCTTCGAATCGGATCACGCCGTTGTCGGGCTTGATCAGGCCAAGGATGGTTCGCGCGAGGGTCGACTTGCCCGAGCCGGTCTCGCCGATGAGGCCAACCACTTCCCCTGGCGCGATCGAGAATGTCGCATCGAAAATCGCCTGCTTTCTTGCGGATCCCCGTCCGTAGAAGACGTCAAGGCCGCTCACCTCGAGGAGCGGCTCCTGCGCGCTCATCGAAGGGCCTCGACCGGCCGCAGGAACCTTTCGAGCCCGAAACGGTGATGCTCCTGAAGGAGCAATTGTGTGTACTCGTGGCGCGGCTCGAACAGGATCTGCGCGGTGGAGCCCTGCTCGACGACCTCGCCCGACTTCATCACGATCACTTCGCTGCAGAGCTGGGCCACCACTGCCAGATCGTGCGATACCACGATGAGCGCCAGCCCGAGCCTGTCTTTGAGGTCGGTCAACAGATCGAGAATCTCGGCCTGCACTGTTACGTCGAGGGCAGTCGTGGCTTCGTCGGCGATAAGGATGTCCGGCTCAGACGCGACTGCGGCCGCGATGAGAACACGCTGCAGCATCCCGCCCGACAGCTCATAGGGGAACTGCAGGTACACGTACTCCGGTTCTCTGATCCGCACCGCGTCGAGCAGCTCGATTGCACGCTCGCGCGCGAGGCGACGGGACAACCCGTTCTTGACCCTGAGAATCTCCGCAAGTTGTTTCCCGACCGGAATGGATGGATTGAGGTACGACGCCGGGTCCTGGAAGACGGCAGAGATGGTCGATCCGCGAAGCCTTGTCCAGTCGCGACGAGAGAACTCCGACGAGTCTCTGCCGGCGAGTGAGATGGAGCCTTCCGTGACTTCGAACAGCTCAGGCAGGATGCCGAGAAGGGCACGGCAGATTAGCGTCTTTCCGCTGCCGGACTCGCCGACGATCCCGAGGGCCTCACCCCGCCGAACCGTGAACGACACATCTGTCACGGCGGGGACATCCTCGATGTAGTTGTAGATCGTCAGCCTGTCGACGACGATGGGCGCAGAGACTGCAGATTCAGTGGGCATGACGATTCAACTTTCCCTGGGAATGGGGACCGGACGTCGAACAGCGCGTTTCTTCGCTCGACGGAGCGCCCGACGCTTGAGAAGAATCCGACCGGACTCCCCGGAGACGTCTCGGAGCACGTCGGCGGCGAGGTTGAGCGCCCACACCGTGAGCACAATGAGCACGATTGGGAACAACGGCGCGTACGGCTGGTAGTCGAGGTACCCAAGATCGGAAGCCAGCATGCCGCCCCAGGTTGGCGCGGGTGGCTGCACACCAATTCCCAGGAAGGTAAGGCTCGCCACGATGACGAGGCCGGCGCCCGCCGCGTTCGCGAGTGCGATTCCGATCGGCGCAACGACCTTCGGCCAGACGTGTCGGCGCAGCACCCACGCTGTTGAGCTGCCACTCAGCACTGCTGATTCGACATACTGCGAGGCGATGACGGACATGGCGGATGCCCGCGCGACACGGTAGAACATCGGCGCCAGCAGAATTCCGACGCTCAGCATGGCCTGGCTAATGCCGTTGCCGAGCAACGCCGTCATCGCGACGGCGAAGACGAGAAACGGCAGCGCGATGAGCGTATCGACGAGGCGGAGTGTGAGCCACTCGAACGCGCGTCCGAGATAGACCGAAAGGAGGCCGGGGATGGCGCCGGCTACGAGGGCTATCCCGGCGACCTCGAGGGCACTCAGCACGCTCACCGGGGCCCCGGCGAGGATCCGGCTGAATACATCGCGTCCCAGGTAGTCGGTGCCGAACGGATGGGCGAACGTTGGAGGCGCGAGAAGGGTGCCGCCTCCCGCCAAAGGGTCGTGTGGCGCAAGCAGGGGTCCAAAGAATCCCAGCAGGACGATGAACAGGATGATGCCGAACGAGATCCAGGTCGAGGGGAGTCGAACCAGGCGTGACAGCATGTCAGACCCCCCTGGTTGCGCTGGGGACGATCCGGTTGAGAGCGACGTTGACGATCAGGTTGAATGCCACGACAAGCACGATCGAGACGACGAGTACGCCCTGGACGGCGGGCACGTCCCCGTGCAGGGCCGATTGGCTCGCGAATACTCCGTAGCCCGAAAGTCCGAAGACGGTCTCGGTGACGACCGCACCGCCCAGGAGGTTGGGGAAGTGCAGCCCAAGCAACGCAAGGGAAGGTCCGGCACCGTTTCGCAGCACGTGACCGAAGAAGATTCGCCGTGGGCTGAGCCCGTGCACGGTTGCACCGAGCACGTAATTTTCTGTGTAGGCAGAGACCAGTCCTGCCCGGAGCTGGCGTGCGAGCGCGGCGGTGCTGTCGAAGCTCAGGGCAATCGCCGGCAGGATTATGTGGCTAAACCACGGCCCAAGCCCCTGCTCAATTGGGATGTATCCCGCCGATGGCAACAAATGGAATCCAACGGCGAAGACGGCAACGAGGATGATGCCGACGGTGAAGGGAGGCATGACCGAGATGAACGAGAGAAAGGCGGTAATGGAGCGGTCGATCCACGACGTAGCTTTTACCGCCGCGATGGTCCCGAGTAGCGTGCCGAACACAATCCCGATCACCAGTCCGACACCGGCAACGGAAAGGCTGATTGCGATCCGCTGTCCGATGAGCTCCGAGACGGGCACGCCATTGAACCAACTCGACCCCAGCGACCCATGGAGCAAGGCGGAGAACCAGTCCCAGTACCGCACGAGCAGAGGTTGATCCAGCCCCCATTGATGATTCAGACGCGCCACTGCCGCAGGAGTTGCTGCGTCGCCAAGTTGCACATACGCGGGGCTGAGGCCCGTGAGCGCCCCGAGGAGAAACGTGATCAATGTGCCGAACAGGAAGACGGGGACGAACATTGCGACCGGGCGCAACACGATCAGCCCAATGCGCTTGAAGTGCAGCGCGGCGACGGACTTGCTGACGGACCTCGTTGATGAGGGCAAAGTACGTGCGCGTTGCGCGCCCAGAAATTCGGTGTCAGTGGTCATGTGCTCTTCCTCCTCTGAGTTCGTCCGCCGCGTGCTTCCGCCACCAGCTTTCGGGAGCGAACGAGCGGTGGCACGAGAACGAACACCCTCGTGCCACCGCTCGACGCTAGTTGCCGGTGATCCTGACGCCAGTCCATGTGACGTAGGCCGGGATCTTCGGCAGACTTGAAACCGCCTTCGCCTTGACGAAGATGTTCGGCACGCTGTCTGTGAAGATGAGCCCCGTTGTCGCGAGGCCCTCCCTCGTCGCGGCCTGGATGTTGGCCTTGTAGTCAGGCGAGTCCAGCGGCGTCGCCAGGGCTTTGGCAATGGCCGCCTGGTAGGCGGCTCCACCATCAACGCCGCTCGAGTTCAACGCGCCCTGAGCCCCGAAATGCGCCTGCAGGGTCTGGATGGGCGAGTCGCGACCGGTTGTACCGTAGGCCGACAGCGCGAGCTTCTTCGCGAAAAACCCGGTCGCCCAGTTGGGGTCGACCTGGAGCTTCGCGTTGATTCCAACTGCCTTCAACTGGGCCTGGAGGAGTTCATTCTCCGGCGTGCTTGCCGACACAACGAACTTCACGCTGAGACCCGACTTGTACCCTGCCTCGGCGAGAAGCTCCTTCGCCTTGCTCGGGTCGTAGGAGTAGCGCTGCGTCGACGTCGGGTCATACGCGATGTAGCCAGACGGGAACGGCTGGTCTGTCGCCTTGCCGTAGCCGAAGTCAACCTGCTTCACAATCTGATCCCGGTTGATCGCATAATTGACGGCTTCGAGCACCTTCGGGTTGTTGAAGGGGGCGACAGCGCGATTAACGCTGAGGTTGGTCGCGTTGAAGCCGGGCTGGAAAATCACGTCAAGCCCAGCGGCCTTGGCCGCCTTGATCTGACTGGTCCCCAGGTCCGAGAAGTTGTAGACACCGGTCTGGAGGCCGGAAACCACACTCGATGGGTCAATATTGAAGAACACCTCAACCTTCGCGATGTGGATGTTCTTCGCGTCCCAATAGGCCGGATTCTTCACGAATGTTGCGTGGGCTCCCGCAACGACCTCGACAGCCTTGAACGGCCCAGCGCCATCCGGTTTCACATTCAACTCCGCGGGGGTCCGCTTCGGGTTGGTGATCTGACCAACCCGCTGCGCGAGCACAAGGGGAAGTTGAAAGTCCGGCTGGCTCAGGTTCAACACCACGTCGAGGTCATTGGGAGTATCGATCGACTTGATGGGCGCGATACCTTCTCCGACGAGCGCGGAATTGGTCTGTGTCTGTGCGCGCACGATGTACGCCTTCACAGCCGCCGAATTCAGTGGCGAACCGTCATCGAAGGTGAGCTGTGGACGAAGATGGAAAGTCACCTGCGTCCCCGTCTTGTTGTACTTCCAGCTCGTTGCGAGACCGGGAACCGCCTCACCCTTTTCGTTCGTGTTGGTGAGGGATGCGTAGGCGAGCGAGGTGATCCGGAAAGTCCCGCCACTACCGGCAACGACCGGGTCCCAGCTGGATGGCTGGTAACTCGCGGCCCAGTTCAGGGTGCCCGACGCAGCATCGGACTTCGTCGACGTTGGACCATTCGCACTCGCTGTAGCGCACGCGGTCGCACCCGTCAGGACAAGCGCCGTTACGGCCACAACGGTCGATAGGCGCCGAAGTATTCTTCGCCGAGGGTAGGCATTGTTGTTCACTGTGTCTCCTGAGGTGAATCGGATGGATCGCGAAATGGAACTAAACCGTGACCGTCGGGCGGCACGGACGACTTTGTTGGTGGACATGATGCAAGCACATCGTCGGGCCCGTTTTCGCTGCTGTTACAAAATATGTCTGATATGTCACATTGCGTAACGGCTTTTGTACACCGCCCTGAGACGGGAAACGACGGGCCAACTCGCGTCCTTCTCCTGACCACCGACCGGATTCGCTGGACATAATTCGCGCGAGTCCAAACATAAGGTCGTTTGTTTCACAAAATGTCCAGAACTACTACCCGACTCTTTGAGGGTTGAGTCGTTTGCTGGAAACTGGGTTCCACAACGTTCAGTGAGAGCAGAGGCACCAATGACCGACAACAGATTCCGCCTCGGATTCCTTAGCCATGTCGAAGGCGGGGCGGACCTGCGACAGACCTATGCCAATGTGCAGGAACTGTTTGTCGTGGCCGACGAACTCGGCTTCGACACGGGTTGGGTCGCGCAGCACCACACGTGGCCCTCAGAACACGGTGGACTCCCCTCGCCGTGGGTTTTCCTCGCCCACGCGGCGGCGAAGACCACCAGCATCCACCTCGGCACGGCCATCACAATCGCTCCATTGGAAGACCCGATTCGGCTGGCCGAAGACGTCGGAGTGCTGGACGCCCTTTCCGGCGGCAGGGTTGAGCTCGGAGTGGGCAGCGGGTACAGCCCGGTCGAATACGGTCTCTTCGACAAAGACTTTGATCGCAAGCGTGAGCTCACCACCGAGGTACTGGCGCGTACCCTGGCCGCGCTGCGGGGACAACCGCTCGATGACAACGGCACCACCCTCATCCCGGTCTCGCCCGATCTGGCGGCGAATCGCATCTGGCACGGGATTTTCAGCAATGAAGGCGCTCGTCACGTGGCGCGCGAGGGCACCAATCTCCTCCTCAATCGAGCGACCTATGGATACGCGGAGCCGACCGACGTTGTGCAACGCCCGTGGGCCGACACCTACCTCGACGAGTGGCAGCTGGACCGTAAGCCACGGATCGGTATCTCGCGGCTGATCCTTGCGGCAAAGGATCGGGACACCGCACTCTCCTACCTTGCAGACGGGGTGCTCGACGGAGTGCGGCGAACCAGCGGAAGCGCGCAGGGTTCAATCGGGACGCCGACCCTCGAGGATGCCCTCTTCCACTTCAACGCCTTCTATGGCCATCCCGACGAAATCATTCCGCGGCTGGCCGAGGAGAAAGTGTTACCCGTCGCGACCGACCTGCTTGCGCAGTTCAACCCCGGTACACCAACGCTCGACGTCGCAATCCGCGCGCTCGAGTACCTGGCGCGTGAGATCGCCCCCGCACTCGGTTGGAGCCCCGCGGAACAGGTTGCGGCCGTCGACTCGAACACCGACACCCTGTCTCGAGGATGAAGGAGAGATTCACTGCGGCCGTCCTCACCAAGCCTGTACGTTGACCCCCAACCACTCGCCGAGGTCGGCGATCTCTGCGCGCACCATCTCGTCTTCCTCCAGATCGAACGGCAGGAACTCGTGCACCGCCGTGACCACGAGCACTTCGCGCTCGCGATTCACCTCGGCGTCGAGCATGCCGACGAAGCGGTCACCCATCAGGATCGGATGAGCGAAGAACCCGTATTTGCGCTGGGGCTTCGGCTTGAACTGCTCGAGCACGTAGTCGAACTCGAAGAGCTCGCGCAACCGCGGGCGGTCGAACAGCATGCCGTCGTACGGACTGAGGAACGCAACTCGGCCGCCCTCGTCTTCCTCGAGCGCGGCGATCGCCTCCGGGTCGACACGATACTTCCTGCCGCTCCCCTCGATCACTGCGGGCTCGCCGGCCTCCCCCACCGGCGTCCACGGTGACTTCTGCTTGGCAATGCCAGCGGCCTGCAGTCTGCGCTCGTTCAACATCCTCTCGGCCTCGTCAAATTCGTACTCGGGCAGGTCATGCGGATACACCCGTTCGGCGAGATCCCAGCGGCGCGATCGTCCTTCGCGCCCGACGACCGCGACCTCGCCCTGCCGCTGTAGGAAG
>JAUZFR010000107.1 GCA_030840335.1 Actinomycetota bacterium
GTCGGGAAGGACGAAAACCCCGGACTCGCGTGAGGTTGTTAGCGGCCCAGGAACTTTTGCAGGCTGGCCAGCTCTTCTTCGGTGGGGCCGTCTTTCTTGCCGCCACCGCCGAGTCCGAAGCCCGAACCCACGGCAGCAGCGGATGCCGGCTTCGCGCCCGAGGCGAGCGCAGCATTCTCCGCTGCGCGCTTCGCCGGATTGCCCGACTTCGAACCTTTCTTCTGCTGCTGCACCTTCGGCTTGCCGAACTTCGCGCCGGGGATTGGCCCCATGCCGGGCACGTTCGGCACTCCGCCCCTGGCGACGGTCTTCATCATTTTTGCCGCCTGCTCGAAGCGGTTGACGAGCGAATTGACCTCGGTCACCGTCGTGCCGGAACCGCGCGCGATGCGCAGCCGACGCGAGCCGTTGAGCAGTTTCGGAACGCGGCGCTCCCCCGGCGTCATCGAGCGGATGATCGCCTCGGTGCGGGTGATTTCACTCTCGTCGAAGTTCTCGAGCTGTTCGCGCATGCCGCGGGCGCCCGGAAGCATACTCAGCATGCTCTTGATGGAGCCCATGTTCTTGAGCTGCTGCATCTGCGCGAGGAAGTCCTCAAGCGTGAACGAGTCGGTCGCGAACTTCTCGGCTACCTTGCGAGCCTCGTCTTCGTCGAAGTTCTTCTGCGCCTGCTCGATGAGCGACAGGATGTCGCCGAGATCGAGGATGCGGCTGGCCATGCGGTCGGGATAGAACGGCTCGAAGTCATCCAGTCCCTCGCCCGTGGACGCGAAGATGATCGGACGACCAGTGACAGACGCGACGGACAGCGCAGCCCCGCCTCGCGCGTCGCCGTCGAGCTTCGAGAGCACGACGCCGGTGAAGTCGACGCCGTCCTGGAACGCCTTGGCAGTGGTGACGGCGTCCTGACCGATCATCGCGTCGAGAACGAAGAGGACTTCGTCGGGATCGACGGCCTTGCGGATGTCTGCGGCCTGCTTCATGAGCTCGGCATCGACACCGAGACGGCCAGCGGTGTCGACGATGACCACGTCGTACTGCTTGTCTTTGGCGTACTTGATCGAGTCTTTCGCGACCTTGACGGGGTTGCCCTTGCCATTGCCGGGCTCCGGCGCGAAGACATGCACGCCAGCCTGCTCACCGACGACCTGAAGCTGGGTGACAGCGTTCGGGCGCTGGAGGTCGGCAGCAACGAGCATCGGGGTGTGGTTGTCAGCCGCGAGCCACTTGGCGAGCTTGCCAGCCAGAGTCGTCTTGCCCGCACCCTGGAGGCCGGCAAGCATGATGACGGTCGGTGCGGTTTTCGCGAATTGCAGCCGACGCTGCTGCCCGCCGAGGATCGTGACCAGTTCGTCGTTGACGATCTGCACGACCTGTTGCGCGGGGTTGAGCGCCTTCGAAACCTCGTCGCCCAGCGCACGCTCACGGACTCGCCCCGTGAACTCCTTGACGACATCCAGGTTGACGTCGGCGTCGAGCAAGGCGCGACGAATCTCGCGGACGGTACCGTCGACATCCGCCGGGCTCAGTTTGCCCTTGCCGCGCAGGTTCTTGAAGGTGGTCGCGAGGCGATCAGAGAGATTTCCAAAGGTGGCCATGGTGCTTCTACTTTAACTGCCTTTCACGGGCTGCTGAATAATGAGGGCATGATCATCGCTTACGGCGGAATTACGCCCACGGTCGACCCAACGACATTCGTCGCCCCGAACGCGACACTCATTGGAGCGGTTACCCTCGCCGAGAACTCCAGCGTGTTCTACGGGTCTGTGCTGCGGGGTGATACCGACTCGATCTCGATCGGTGCGGGCTCCAACGTGCAGGACAACGTCTCGATGCACACGGATGTCGGCATCCAGTTGGTTGTCGGCAAGGGCGTCAGCATTGGGCACGGCGCCGTCGTGCACGGGTGCGTCATTGAGGACGACTGCCTCATCGGCATGGGCGCGACAATACTGAACCGCGCTGTGATCGGCACCGGTTCACTCGTCGCCGCCGGCGCGGTCGTGCTCGAGGACACCGTCATCCCACCCGGCTCGCTGGTCGCTGGCGTGCCCGCGAAGGTTCGCCGCGAACTGACGGATGACGAAAAGGCCGGCGTTCGCGCGAACGCCGCGCACTACCTCGAACTCGCTGCCGCCCACCGCGCCCTGGCGACTTGACGACCGAGCGACTTGACGCGAATGGCTGCTACCGATGGCGGGATGTACTAGCCGACGAGGTTCTGCACGAACACGTGGGGCGTGAATCCGGTGAGGTCGCCGATTCCCTCGCCCTGACCGACCAGTTTGATCGGGATGCCCGTCTTCTCCTGCACAGCGAGAATGAACCCGCCCTTCGCCGACCCGTCCAGCTTGGTGAGCACCAGCCCGGTCACACCGGCGTGCTCGATGAATGCCTCGGCCTGATTGAGGCCGTTCTGTCCCGTGGTCGCATCGAGTACGAGAAGCACTTCAGCGATCGGAGCCTGCTTTTCAATGACACGGCGGATCTTCGACAGCTCGTCCATGAGACCGCTCTTGGTCTGTAGTCGGCCAGCCGTGTCGATGAGCACGATCTCGATGCCCTCGCGCTGAGCCTTCTCCACCGTCTGGAAGGCGACGGATGCGGGATCCTGGCCCGGCTGCTGCGGCCGCACGATCTGCGCACCGCCGCGCTCCGCCCATGTGGCCAGCTGCTCGACGGCCGCTGCGCGGAACGTGTCTGCCGCGCCAACCACGACCGTGCGCCCGTAATTGGTCAGGAATTTCGCGAACTTGCCGATGGTCGTTGTCTTGCCTACACCGTTCACGCCGACGACCAGCACGACGGCGGGGCGGTCGCTGAGGGTGAGAGTCGGGTCGAGTCGAGCGAGCCGCTCCTCGAGCGTCTCGCGAAGCATCCGCTTCAGGTCTGTGGGGTCGGTCGGGTGGAACCTCGCAACGCTCGCGCGCAGTTCGTCGATCACGGCATCCGTAATGTCGGGACCAAAATCGGCCGAAATCAGGGCGTCTTCGAGCTCTTCCCAAGTCTGATCGTCAATGGTTTTGCGCGCGAACATGCCACGAAGTGCGCCGGAGAGAGACCACGGTGATGCCATGCAGCCAGCTTAGGATGTCACTCCGCCCGGCCGAACCGACCCTTGGCCTCGTCAAACCCAAGCCCATAGAGTCGAAACCACGAGAGGGGCATGATGCGCGTAACCGACACGAGCGACCTGTGGTGGAAAACCGCGGTCATCTATTGCCTGGACGTCGAGACATTTCTCGACTGGAACAACGACGGCGTCGGTGATTTCGCCGGCCTCTCACATCGGCTCGACTACCTTCAGGAACTGGGTGTCACGTGCCTCTGGCTGATGCCGTTCTACCCGTCGCCCGAGATGGATGACGGCTACGACGTCTCCGATTTCTACGATGTCGACGCGCGGTTCGGACATCTCGGTGACCTGGTCGAGGTAATCCGCACGGCAACCGATCGGGGAATCCGCGTGATCGCCGATCTGGTCGTCAATCACACCTCGGACAAGCATCCATGGTTCAAGGCGTCACGCTCGAGCCGGAAATCGCCGTTCCGCGACTTCTACGTCTGGGTGGACAGCCCGCCGAAGAACCAGCCGAAACCCGTCTTCCCCGGACAGGAGACCAGCATCTGGCAACTGGATGAGCGCACCAACCAGTATTACCTGCACAATTTCCTGCGTCACCAGCCCGACCTCAACATTGCCAACCCGCTGGTGCGCGACGAAATCGCCAAGGTCATCGGCTTTTGGATGCAGCTCGGACTCAGCGGGTTCCGTGTGGACGCTGTGCCGTTCTTCATCGATTCGGCGGGGACGGCGGATCGACACAAATACCTGCAGTCGGTGCGGTCGTATCTCTCACGACGGAGCGGCGAAGCGGTGTTGCTCGGCGAAGTAAACCTGTCATACAAGGAGCAGCTCGACTATTTCGAGGGGCCAGAAGGCAGCGAGCTCACCATGCAGTTTGACTTCCTCGGTATGCAGCACCTGTACCTTTCGCTCGCGCGTGGCGACGCTCGCCCGCTCGCGAAGACTCTCATTCGACGACCGGTGCTCGACGTCGAGGCACAGTGGGCGAACTTCGTGCGAAATCACGACGAGCTGACACTCGACAAACTGTCAGACGCCGAACGCAACGAAGTGTTCGACGCATTCGCGCCTGACGCCGCCCAGCGCGTCTATGGCCGCGGCATCGTGCGCCGTCTGCCATCCATGCTCGGTGGCGACCCTCGGCGCATCCGGATGGTCTACAGCCTGCTCTTCTCGCTCCCAGGCACGCCGGTGCTGTTCTACGGAGAGGAGATCGGGATGGGCGAGAACGCCGACATCCACGACCGAGCCGCCGTGCGCACTCCGATGCAATGGAACTCCGGGCGAAACGGTGGATTTTCAGATACTCGCCCGTCGAGCCTGGTCGCGCCCATGGTGTCAGGTGGGTTCAGCCCTGAGCACATCAACGTTTCGGCCCAGCGCCACGACCCCGACTCGCTGCTGCAGTTCATGCGTCTTCTCATCGATCGCTACCGCGCGTCCCCCGAGATCGGCTGGGGAGAGTTCGAGTTGCTTGAGCACGACCACCAGGCAGTGCTGGCGCACTCTGTCACGGGCGCGGAGGGGCGGTTGATCGCCGTCCACAACTTCGGAGCGGAGTCCGCGACGATCGAGCTGACGATCGACGGCCTCGACGATTCGATGCAGCTCGTCGACCTGCTGCACGATGGCAGCATCCACCCCTCGGCGAAGGGCGAAGTCACGATTGCGCTCGAAGGCTACGGATACCGGTGGCTGCGCGTGCTCGCCCCCGGAGACAAACGGCTCTGCTGACATGAAACAGGCGCCGATCTCAGACGTGGGAAGAGTATCTGCCTCTGATCGGTCCGCGCGGTTGGAGCGTCCGGACCTCGGTGCTAACTCGCCTGCTCCTGCGGGGGTGCGACGCGTTGCCCGACGACCGCGCTGATTCCGTCCGCGCGCATCGAGACGCCATAGAGCGCATCCGCGATCTCCATAGTGCGCTTTTGATGGGTGATCACGATGAGTTGTGAAGTCTGGCG
Organism: Actinomycetota bacterium; assembly: GCA_030840335.1. GTDB lineage: Bacteria > Actinomycetota > Actinomycetes > Actinomycetales > Microbacteriaceae > Galbitalea. The sequence continues at coordinate 5,053 of JAUZFR010000107.1, forward strand.
CAGGTCCTCGAAGATGGTCAGGAGTCGACCAAGGTTCGCATCATCGAGGGCCGCCTCGACCTCATCCATGATGTAGAACGGGCTGGGGCGCGCCTTGAAGATGGCGATGAGCAGGGCGACCGCGGCCAGCGATCGCTCGCCGCCCGACAGCAGCGAAAGTCGCTCGATCTTCTTGCCTGCCGGCTTGACGGTCACCTCGATGCCGGTCGTCAGCATGTTTTCGGGGTCGGTCAGGAAAATGCTGCCCGCGCCGCCCGGGAACAGAACAGGGAAGACGGTGTCAAACGCGTCTCGTGTGTCTTCGAACGCGCTCGTGAAGATGTCTTCCATCTTCTCGTCGATCTCGTTGATGATCGTGAGCAGGTCTTTGCGGGTATTCGTGAGGTCGGTGAGCTGCTCCGTGAGGAACTTGTGGCGCTGTTCAAGCGCCGCGAACTCCTCGAGTGCGAGCGGGTTGACGCGACCGAGCTGCGCGAGCTTGCGCTCCGCGCGCCCGAGGCGGGCTTCCTGCTCGGCGCGCACGTAGGGCTTGCCTGCCGCCGCTTTCGGAATTTCAGGAGACTCGTCGTCGTCGGCCTCGTCGTCCGGCGTGTCCTCGTCGGCGACTTCACCGATTTCCTGAATTTCCGACTCACCGTCGTCGACGGCTTCAGCGGTGGGCTCGTCGGGGGCGGTCTCGTCGGGGGCCGGCGCCGTGATCAGGGCCTCGTCGTCGGGGACCGGCAGTTGCGGGCCATATTCCGCAACGAGCACGTCTTCGATGAGGCCGAGTTCGTCGCCCGCGCGCTCGAGCAGCGTCGAAAGCTGCAGCTTGCGCTCGTAGATCTGCATCTCGATGCCCTGCACGTTCTCGCTGATCGACGTCAGCCTCTCGCGCAGGGAATCCTCGGTTGCCCGGAGGTCGGTGAGCTCCTGGTTTTGGTGTGACCGCTCGGCCTCGCGGGCGGCGAGCGCGAGCCGCGCTTCCGACACGGAGCGGTCGATGGAGTCGAGCACCGCAGGCAATGCCTCCACGACCGCGGTCGCCGAGACGACCTGGCGCTGGCGAATCACCGTTCGCCGTGCCTGCTCCTCGGCTGCGGCCCGCTCTGCGACCAGCTGCCGGGCGAGCGACTCGGCACGAGCGTCTTCGGCACGCACTCGCTCCCGCGCGGTTTCCAGCTGGATGCGCAGTTCGAGTTCGCCCGAGCGAGCCGTCTCCAGCTCAACCAGCATTCCTTCGCGGGCCGAAACATCCAGCATCGGACGAGGCGTCGCTGCGTATTCGTCGCGCTCGGCTCTCGCGCGGTCCACGCCTTCCTCGGCGGCGCGAGCCGTTTCGGTCGACAGCTGGACCGCCGTCGACAGTCGCTCCCACTCTGCCTGTGCGGCTTCGAGCTGGATGCGCAGGCGCCCGAGTCGCTCGGCGTGGGCTGCGAGCGCCGCATCGAACTCGCGGAGAGTTGCGAGCGACTCGGCCGCATCCGCCTGCGCGATTTCGAGTGCCCCACGCTTTTCGGCGAGTGCGAATCGCGCCC
>JAUZFR010000046.1 GCA_030840335.1 Actinomycetota bacterium
CAGTACGTCGTTCTGGGCGGGGAGTTCCCCATCGTCAACAATGCGTCCCAACAGGGCCTGGTGCGATTCGCGATCTCGTCGATTGCGCCCAACAAGATCGCGCCAACCAAGACGACCTCATTCAACCCCCTGCTTTCGTCGCAGTCCCCGGGAACAATGCGAGTTGCCTGGCAGTCGGTCGCTGACCGCGATAACAACCTGCTTACCTATGCGCTGTTCCGCGACGCGGGCACGACGCCGATTTACACGACCACCGCGAGCACGACGTTCTGGCAGGTTCCGAATCTCGGATTCGTGGACACAGGTCTCGCTGCGGGCTCGGTGCACACCTACAAGGTGACCGCCCGAGATCCGTTCGGCAACACGATCACGTCGAGTTCCGTTTCCGCCACGGTCGGGTCCGCCTCACCGAACAGCTACACGACGCGGGTCAGGAACGATGGCGCGAGCCACTTCTGGCCACTGTCTGAGTCGAGCGGCACGCTCGCTATCGATCGTGCAGGTTTCTCGGATGTCACCCTGGGGGGTGCGATCACCCATGGTGCCGCAGGTCCCATCGCCGGCGGAGGAACGGGTTTGACTTTCCAGGGCGGCGAGACGACACCGGCCGGTGCGACTGCCCCGGTGCCCAATGACACGGCAGGCACGATCGCTACCCAGCCACCATCGGGCGCCTTCAGTGTGGAGGCCTGGTTCAAGACGACATCCGGTTCGGGCGGTGGAATCGTGAACCTGGGCCTGTACGCGGCGAAGAGCAGTGTGAACATCGACAAGGCGCTGTACCTCGATGCCGCCGGTCGCGTGCACTTCGCGGTGCAGAACGACCTCTCACGACAGGGCATCCTGAGCGCGGGAACCTTCCGGAACGGTGCCTGGCACCACGCCGTCGGCACCTTCTCCGGCAGCACTGAGATCCTCTACGTCGACGGCGTGCTGGTTGCGTCGCGCAGTGGGGTGACCGACAACATCGCCTTCCCGGGGTTCTGGAGAATCGGGGGAGACAACCTGGCCGGCTGGCCGAACCGGTCGGGCAATTACCTCGCGGGTTCGATCGCCGACGTGGCCATCTACCCGAACGCGCTCACTGCGGCCGTCGTCGTCGCCCACTACGCAGCTCGGCTGGGCTAGGCCGGCGGCCACACCCCGATGATCACGGCCATGATCAGAATCGTGACGAGTTCGTGCGAGATGTTCAGTACCGTGAGTCCGCTCGGGCGCTGATCGAAGGCGTCATGCGTGACGAACCGCGCGGCCGTGAAGCCAGCCCACAGAAGGATCGCCGTTACCAGCGAGTTGACGAGGAAGTTGCCGCCGTAGAACTCGAACGCGATAAACACCGCGCCCGCAAGGACCCAGGCGGTGATGAAACTCACGATCACTGTGGTGACAATCGGAACGACGGCGTCTCGTGCCTTGCCCGACGGCGTGACCTTCGCCGCCTTCATCCAGTAGTTGCCGAACACCCTCGGGGTGTACCAGACCGAGCCGACAATCATGCTCGACAGTGTTGCGAGAATTACCGCCCAGTAATTGATGTGAGGAATCATGACCATCCCTTCGGTGTCCGCGTCGTTGCGGTCGTGACCGAATACTACTCAGCGACGCGACGTCCAACGGCGTGCAGCAGGTGGGTCGCGCCAAACGCGACATTTTGCCGAATGTCGATCGTCGCAGCATCGCGGTCAAAGGCGAGCGTGACCACGGTGGCGAAGGGCGTTTCGTAGAACTGGAGGCGTGCAACGTACGTGGACGGATCCGTCCATGCGCCGCTGCCGGCGACCTTGAATTCTCGCCCCTCGAACGCGTCCGCTTCGCCGGTGATCCACTCGCCGTAGCCGATCGCGAAGTCGCCGTACAGGTCGATAGCGGAGAGCGACAGCACCGAGCCGCCCGGGGCGATGGTGAGCGTCGCCGTCGCGCCGTCATCGAACTCGAAGCGGGCGCCGGAGATCTCCGGGGCAAGAGCCGAGGTCTCCGAGCCGGGCTGGGTCGCGAGGGCGAGACCGTCGAGCCGCACGCCGAGAGCGGTCTGGGCGGCATCCGTGGCTGTCGCCGACGTGGAATCGTCGTTCATCGCGGGCAAGAGGTACTCCCAGACGAGGTCGAGCTGGGCCTGCATATCGGCCACGCCCGCGGTCATGACGATCACGGCATCCTGTTCGGGGAGCACGACGCAGAACTGTCCGAAAGCACCATCTCCGCGGTACGCAGCGTGCTGGCTCTGCCAGAACTGATATCCGTACCCCTGAATCCAGTCGGGATTGGTCTGGCTGACGTCATTGGCGACCTGCCACCTGGTCGCTTCCGCGACCCAGGCCGCCGGAATGACCTGTTGGCCGCCCCACTGACCACCCTGCAGGTAGAGCTGGCCGAAGTTGGCGATGTCTTCGGTGCGGATGGCGAGGCCCCAGCCACCGACGTCGATACCCTGCGGGCTCTGCTCCCAGGTCGCGCCTTCGATTCCGAGCGGTTCGAACAACCGAGGCGTGAGGTAATCGAGAACGCGCTGTCCGGTGAGTTTCTGCACGATGGCGGAGAGCAGGTAGGTCGCGCCGGAGTTATAGATGAAGTGGGTGCCCGGTTCGAACTCAAGCGGCCGGCTCAGGATGTGTTGGACCCAGCTCGAAGCAACTCCGCGATCATCCATCTCCATGGATTCGGAGGCGTGGCCGGTCGACATTGTGAGGAGATGCTTCACCCGTAGTCTTCCCAACCGGTCGCTCACGGTGGCGGGGAGGTCGTCGGGGAAAAGGTCGACTATGCGGTCGTCGACCGTCAGGAGGCCAGCGGAGACTGCGAGGCCCACAGCGGTGGAGGTGAAACTCTTGCTGAGCGAGAACATCGTGTGGGGCAGCTGGGGGGCGAACGGCGACCACCAGCCCTCGGCGATGACGTTTCCGTGCCGCATGAGCATGAAACTGTGGACGCTGTCGAGCTGCTGCTCGACCGCGGTGACGAAGTCGAGAATGGCATGGGACGAAACTCCCTGGCTCTCGGGGGTGCTTCGCGGAAGGGAAATACTGCGGGTCATGAACGCTCCAGTAGTCGGTGCTCCAAGCCTATGGGCAGCCGCCTGAAATCGATTTGTCGGTCACCCCCCAGCGCGCTTTGAGCGGTCGGCCGCAGCCCTGGCCCGCTCCGCGGTTCGCACGAGCGCCGCGCGCTCGCGACGGAGTTTTCGCGCCTCTTCGTCTGCGTCGGCGAGCACCCGATCCAACTCGGCGAGCTGACTGGAGATTCGTTGCCGCGTCGTCGTGGCTGATTCCCGCCCAGCGAGGATGTCGGCCAGGTGGGAGTCGAGTGAGCGTACGTCCTTCTCGGCCTTCTTCGCGCTTCGCTCAAGCTCTGCACGGCGAGCACCGGCTGCCTTGCTCGGTTGCGCGGTGGACGCCCGCCTGGTTGATGTCGCGGGTGCCTCTCCCGTCGCGGCCACGGCATCCGTCAGGTCGACCGGATCGACGCCGGTCGACGTCAGCGCTCTGACCAGGCGGCCGGAGCGCACCGCATCGGCTGCGCCCGGATCAGCCGTCGCGGCTTGCAGCGTTCCCTCGATCTCCTCGAGCGACGACGAACTGAGTCTGAGGCCGCGCTGCGACGCCAGTTCCGCAACCTCCGTGGATACCACGTGCACCAGTTGCCGTCGTTCACGGCTGAGCCTTGTGAGTTCGTCGCGGTCCAGTTCAGTCTGGGCTTGCCTCAGTGACTCGCCGAGCGCGCACACTTTGTGGAGCTGCGAAGGACTCTCGCGAGCGAGAAGGTTGATCGCCCACGCGGAAGCCGAAGGCTTGGACAGAGCCCGCACCTGTGCCGACAATTCGGCGTCGCCGGCTTTGCGCGCATCCGCAGCGCGCGCATTTCGTGCCGCAGTGAATTCGCCCGGCGTCAGTGCGTAGAGGTCGTCGGCCACACTACTCAGGGGCACGCCGCTCGAGGCCAGACTACTTAGGGATTGTGCCATCCGCACAGGATATTCCTCGCCGGAAGCGAGCAGACTGGATGCATGACCTCAGTACCAATGATCACCCTCAACAACGGCCACGAGATTCCCCAACTGGGATTCGGTGTGTTCCAGATCGCGCCGGTCGAGACACGGGAAGCGACGCTCGACGCACTCGAGGTGGGCTATCGCCACATCGACACCGCCGAGATGTATGGCAACGAGAAGGAGGTCGGGCAGGCGGTCGCCGAGTCCGGCATTCCTCGTGAAGATGTATTCGTCACGAGCAAGCTCAACAACGGATTCCACGCTCGCGATGCAGCCCTGAGGGCGTTCGACGGCACTCTCGAGGCGCTCGGCTTCGATTACCTTGACCTGTTCCTCATCCACTGGCCGATGCCGGCTGTCGGCGACTTCGTCGAGACCTGGAAGGCGATGCAGGAGATGCACGCGTCCGGTCGGGTCAGGTCGATCGGCGTGTCCAACTTCCAGCCGGCGCACATCCGTCGTCTGCTCGATGAGACCGACATCATCCCCGCCGTCAACCAGATCGAGGTTCACCCCTACCTGACGCAGAATGACGTTCGCGCCTTCGACTTCGACAACGGCATCGCGAACGAGGCTTGGTCGCCGCTCGCGCAGGGCATGGTGTTGCTCGATCCGGTGATTACCGGCATCGCGGGCCGCATCGGCAAGACTCCGGCGCAGGTCACACTTCGCTGGCACATCCAGCGCGGCGATATCGTCTTTCCGAAATCGGTGACTCACAGTCGCATCGTCGAGAACTTCGAGATCTTCGATTTTGCACTCGAGACAGCAGACGTCGAAGCCATTACAGCTCTCAATCGAAGCGAGCGTACCGGTCCGAATCCAGACGAGTTCAACTGGATCCCGAAGAGCTAGGCGGGCAAGGCGTCCCCGGGCAAGCTCCGCGTGGAGTGCACCTCGTAGACGAGCACTCCGGCCTTCACTCCCGGATCTTCATCCATGACCTCGCGAGTTTCGTCGGGCGTCAGGTTGAAGACGCCGACCCCGCTCAACTCGCCTTCCGCGCGAATGGGAAGGACGATCGCGAGACGGCCGTCGGCACGTAACTGGAAGTTTCGGCGGCCGTGCTCCCAGATGATCTTGTCGGCACCCTCCATTGCGTAGTTCGGACCTTTTTTCAGGATGAGGATGCTGTATGGCTTGCTCGTCCCCATCATCTCGCGCATGTAGTCATCGGTGATCTCGGAGTCTGTCATTCGTTTTCCTTGTCTTCTTCGATTAGGAGGCGAGCGTAATTTCGAACCGAACGCTGGTACCGGGTCATGTGGCCGGCGAGCGCCGTGAGGGCAATGGATGCGGCCTCCCGCTCGCGTCCGGCGTCGACGAGCGCGAGTGCGAGAAACGCGCGGATGCCGTCATCCAGTTCGTCGGATTCCCGGTCGAGTTCGGCGGTGAGCAGCTCCACGGCCTCGGTCGCTTCGCCCAGATTGCGCAGGGAGCTCGCGAGTTGGATGACCGCCTGGCGGCGCCGGTCGGGTTTCAGGCCCGCCGCGAGTGCCTGGCGATAGATCGGCACGGCGACATCCGAATGACCAGTTGAATCCCACGCGGAGGCGAGCTCGTAGAGTCCGGCCGCATTGCCCGCGGGAAGCTCCGTGACAAGCTCGACAATCCGACGCCGAAGGTCTTCATCGCTGAAGTCGTCGACCGCGTTCCAGACGGCGGCAACCCGGGTATTCCACTCGGCGGTTTCTGTCACTCCGATACGTTACCGTTTGCGGCTAGATCGCAAGCTTTGCCTCGACCGCGTCGAGGATCGGAAGTTGTCCTTTGACGAGCTTGAGGCGTGCCTCCGCGAGCGGAACCCAGCGCGCGTCGTCGACCTCGGGGAATTCCTGCACGTTTCCGGATTTTGGCGGCCACTCGAGCGGGAATGTGTTGCTGATGATCGTCGCGACTGCGAAATCGGTTTCGGCGGCGAACGCGGTCACGATCTTGCCGGAAGACTGGCGAAACTCTCCAAGCGGGGCGTAGTCGACATCCGGGGGAGGTGTGCCGATCTCTTCGCCGAACTCACGCACGGCGGCAGCCAGCGGATCTTCTCCATCGGCATACTCGCCCTTAGGGATTGACCATGCCGCCGCATCCTTGCGCGACCAGAACGGGCCGCCCATGTGCGCGATCCACACTTCGGGGCCAGCGGCGTTCCTGCGGTAGAGGACAATGCCCGCGCTTCGAATCGCCGCCATGTGTGCCGTCGACTAGTGGGCGGGAGGAGCGTCGCCGCCCGTCGGTGCGTCGATAGTGCGGCGCACGAAGAAGGCCGCAGGAATCGCGAGCAGGGAGATGATCGCCGCGTACAGGAACGCGCTGTGGATACCCGTTGCGGTAGCCTCGACCGTCGAGGCCCCCTGAGCAAGTGCGTGGGTCTTCTCTGCGGTGAGCACGGTCACGAGCAGCGCGGTGCCCGCGGCCCCGGCGACCTGCTGGATGGTGCCGACGATCGCGCTGCCGTGAGAGTAGAGGCTCGGTTTGAGCGACGCGAGGCTTGCCGTGAACAGCGGCGTGAAGAGCAGCGCGAGACCGATGCTGAGCGACACGTGAGCTGCCAGCACCCACCAGAATGAGCTCTCCGCGGTCAGCATTGTCATGCCCCAGAGCACACCACTCGTAATGACGGCACCCGTTACGAGCAGTGCCGTTGGCCCCGAGCGGTCGTAGATTCGACCGATCACGGGCGAGAGCAGACCCATGATGAGGCCGCCGGGCAGCAGCAGTAGTCCGGTCGACAGCGGTTGGATGCCGAGAACGGTCTGCATGTAGATGGGGAGAACGATGATTGTTCCGAAGAACGCCATCATGCTCACCGTGAACATGATGATCGAGAACGTGAACGTGCGTGAGGCGAACGTGCGCAGGTCGAGCAGCGCGGAATCCACCCGCTCGAGTGCGATCTGACGCAGAACGAAGACAATCAGGGCAACGACTCCGACTGCAAGCGGCACGAAGGCTTCGACCACGATCGTGTCGGGCGTCGCCGCTCCCAGATTGCTGAGTCCGTACACCAGGCCACCGAATCCGAACGCGGAAAGGATGACCGAAAACACGTCGAAGTGAGTTCGCGACGGCGTAGTCACGTTCTTCATTCGCACGGCACCAACGATCAGGGCCGCGACCGCGATCGGCAGCACGAGGATGAACATGAAGCGCCAGTCGAGAATACTCAGGATGACGCCGGAGATGGTGGGGCCGATCGCCGGAGCGACCGAGATGACGATCGAAATGTTGCCCATCGTGCGGCCACGAGACGCCGGCGCCACCAGGGTCATGACGGTGGTGAGGAGAAGGGGGAACATGATTGCTGTTCCGCACGCCTGCACGATGCGCGCGACCAGCAGAACCTCGAATCCGGGAGCGATCGCGGCAATCAGGGTGCCGAGACTGAAGAAGGTCATCGCCGCAATGAACAGCGGGCGCGTGTTGAACCGCTGCAGCAGGAATCCGGTGATCGGAATCACGACCGCCATCGTCAGCATGAACCCGGCGCTCAGCCACTGTGCAGCGCTCGCATCGATGTGAAACGCCAGGATCAGCTTGGGCAGCGCAACACCCATGATCGTCTCGTTCAGAATTACGACGAACGTCGATACGAGGAGCAGCGAAATGACCAGCTTGTTGCGTGCGTCGATGGCCGTGCCGGCTGCGGCATCGTGCGCGGCGGCATCCTGAGTCGGCGCTGCGAGTTGCGTGGTGTCAGACATAGAGGAGTCCCGTCGAGGGTGATACAGCGGTGATCTGGTGTGCCACAACGATGTGGGGAATGCACTGCGACAACGTTCTTCGGAGTACAGCGTCATTTCAGTCTGGCGTATTCCCCCGACATTTGGCGAGGGCTCTCAGTGAACACGATCGTGCCCACAACCACTTGGCGCCACCGCTCGGAGCGGTGAGACTTGAACCATGACCAGTTCGCAGGATCGTGTTTTGCTCATTCTCGCCGACGATCACCGCGACAGTCTCGAGCGGGATCTCTACACTCTGACCGCGAAGGCCACGCCGGAACAGGCCGCTCGCATCAGCGCAGACAAGCTGCTCGTCTACCAGGCGCTGCTCGCGGCTACAGCGAGCCTTCCGTCGTCGGCGCAGGCGGGCATCCTCGTTGATGAGCAGTTCGCGGCCGGGGTGGCCGAGCTTGCCGGCGCCTCGGACGGGCTCGTGAACCTTTCAATGCCGCTGGAGGCGAGCGGAAGGGACTGGTTCGAGTTCGCCTACGGAGACGACTGGCAGCGGCACGCAGAGTTCTTCGACACGGATCACGCCAAGGTTCTGATTCGCGATAATCCCGGGCTCGCCGCTGACAATCGCGGGCGACAGGCGGCACGGCTGAAGCGGGTGTCCGACTGGGCGGCGGCGGGTGGTCACGAGCTGATTATCGAGCTGTTGGTGCCTGCTACAGACGATGACCTCCGTTCGGTCAACGGAGATGCGAAGCGGTATGACGACGAGCTTCGACCACGCCTGACGCTTGATGTGATTCGATACCTGCAGGACCGCGGCGCGAATCCTGCGCTCTGGAAGGTCGAAGGTATGGACACGACCGCGGATGCTGCAGCTGTCGCCGAGATCGCCCGCCGCGACGGTCGCACCGCCGAGTGCATCGTGCTCGGTCGTCACGCCAGCAAAGAGGATCTCGACCGCTGGCTGTCGATCGCGGCGCCGATTCCCGGGTACGTCGGGTTCGCGATCGGCCGCAGCATCTGGTGGGACGCGCTCGCCGACCTGCTTTCCGAAACGATCACTCCGGATGCGGCTCGCGAGCAGATTGCGAAGACGTACCTCGAGTACGCGAACGCCTACCTTGCAGCCAGGCCGAATCGGGAGAACGAGAAGTAGGCGGGCCTAAACGCAGCTGCTCGGCTTCGCGATCGACCAGGACAGCGTGCTGTCTGACGGTCGCCGGATGGTCCAGCTGAGGCCGCGCGGGTCCGCGAGCGCGATCGAACGCGGAGTAGCGGTCACTGAGGCGGCACCGGGAATCGTCATCGCCGCAGCGCTCATGGTGGCCGAGATTGAGGCAATGCGAGCGGAACCCATCGAGCGGGGCGTCGCGGTGAGCGACATCACTCTGCTCGGTGCTGGCGGCGGCGGAAAGTTCATCAGTGGTCCAGTCAGATGCAGTTAGATCGGCTGACCGATTTCGGCGAACCAGTTTGACGTAATAATTCGTTCTTCATCCGTCGGCTGCGACCGCGGCGAGAAGAAGTACCAGAGCACGGTACTGACACCCGGCAGAACAATCGCCAGGACGATCCAGAGCACCTTGATCCCCGTGGAGATGGAGCTTTCGGCGATTTGCGCGATCAGCGAGATCACGAGGAAGAGCACGAGGCACGCACCGGCGACAAGCGCGACGAAGCCACCAATGGCCAGGAAGAGGATCACAGCCTCAATTCCAATACCAACAATCATTGCCGAACCCCCGCCCCCGGATTTGTAAGTGTTCCGAAGCATACGCCGCGTTGGGCGCGAGCGAATCTCCCGCCTTAGGGGGTCAACGGGTCAGTATATGGAGGCCGAATTCAGACCCAGATCGCGGGATCTCCCGCTTGCGCTCGGGGTTCTTCGTACTGATAGTTCTCGTCCAGCGGATCGCGCAGGTAAGGGATGAGCACGGAGAGACTGACTCCTTCACGGTGTTCGAGGCGCACCTCGATCGCATCCATGTCTTCGCCCTCGATGTGAACATCGATGCCGATCGCCAGCGCCCGGATGGAGTCGCGCCGATCCCGGAACAGTTCGACTATTCCGTCGATCACATCCTGTGACAGCGGAATCTCCGGAACTTCCGGCTGTTGGAGGCCGATGAGGGCGAGTTCGCCGTCGGATTTGATCGCCATCGGAAACGGGATGAACTCGCCGTTGCGGTCCAGGAAGTTGCGGGCCGCGGCGATTGTTGCATCCGCGAGCCGGTCCAGATCGTTCTGGGCCTCTTCTGACGCGATCTCTCTCCACGAAGTCATTGCCCAACGCTACCGCCGATCAGCCAGGGGTTGACGGCTCGATTCATCGGGCGTAGCTTGGGATAATCAACTAGTAGGTTGATAAAGCGATGGGTTGATTATGGTGGAATTATCGTGAAGGCGGAACTCGCGCAGGATGCGCACCTCGACCGAGCATTTCTTGCCCTGGCCGACCCGGTGCGTCGCGCGCTGGTTGCCCGCTTGTCGCGGGGTCCCGCGACCGTGAACGAGCTCGCCGAGCCGTTCGCCATCTCGCTGCAGGGCGTCTCAAAGCACATCCAGGTGCTGGAGAGTGCGGGGCTCATCACCCGCACCCGCGACGGACAGCGCCGACCATGTCACCTCGATCCGGCCGCGCTCGAAGCACTCACGTCCTGGATCGACGCCTATCGCCTCGAAGCCGAGCGGCAATTTCGCCGACTCGACGCAGTTCTCAATGAAATCAAGCAGGGAGCGAAGAAATGACCAACGCAACGACAATCACCGCACAGCCCGGCGAACCAATCATCGACATTGTGCGCATCGTGGATGCGCCAATCGCGGATGTCTACCGCGCCTACACAGAAGCGGATCTCGTTTCGCAATGGCTAGGCCCGCGCGGTTACGAGATGAAGGTGGAGGTGTACGACGTGCGAGACGGTGGCACCTACCGCTACACCCACACCAACCCGGAGGGTGAGAGCTTCGGCTTCCGAGGGGTGTTCCACTCGGTAAGTCCGGATCGCATCATCCAGACCTTCGAGTTCGAGGGTGCGCCCGGCCATGTGAGCCTCGAGTCCGCGACATTCGAAGACCTCGGTGACAAGACCCGGGTGCACGGGCACTCGGTGTATTTCTCGATCGACGATCGCGACGCCCTCATCAACAGCGGAATGGAGATGGGTGTCGTGCAGGGGTTCGAGCGGCTCGACGAGCTGCTCGCTCGCGTCTAGCTCGAATCAAGTTCGCAGCTTGCGGTCGGTCGCCGTCTCTGCCCACTCGGAAACACCGGGTGCGTGAGCGGCGATCGCTTCAAGAGCTTCGGTGGGGGATGACACGATCTCGACGAACTTGTCGTAGTCGCCACCGAACATGCTCCTGAGCACGGGAGTGACGGGGAACCGCTTGGTCCACCAGCCCTCTATGTCGAGGAAAACCATCGGGCTTTTGCCCTCGTTACGGGGCGCGTAGTAGTTCTGGTTGGCGTCTTCGAAGATCTCCTGGATGGTACCGGCGCTGCCGGGCGCGTAAATCACGCCATAGGTGGCCAGTGCCAGGAGGCCGTCTTCGCGAATGGAATTCTCGAAATACTTCGCGTGCTGGGCGGCGAACGGCGTGGCGGGCTCGTGCCCGTACAGCCAGGTCGGGATGCCGATTGAGGTTCCCGCGCGCGCCGCGGACTCGCGAGCCAGTTCCATTGCTGGCGCCATCCAGCGATGCAGCCTGCGGAGGGCGTCGTCGCTGAACCGGCCATCGATCACCAGCTCATCCATGTTCGCGAGCGGGAAGCGACGAGTGGTCTCGTCTTCTGCGACCCGTATCAATGCCTTCTCGAGAGCTGCGCTGCCGCTGAGGCCGTAGCGTGCTCCGAGATGTGCGGCCTCCATCGCGCCGGGTCCACCACCGGTCAGCACAAGGTACCCATCGCTCGTCAGTTGATGAGCAAGGCGGGCGATTGGCTCATAGGTCGTGCTGCCGCGCGGCTCGCCGTGGCCGCCCATGATGCCGACGGGCTTCGTGCCGATGACCTGTGCCGACAACTCGTGTGTGATCGCGCTGTCGTGAAGCGCTCGAGCCGCCGCGACTCCGGATGATCGTGCGACACGCTGCCCCTGGGCAAGGGTCGCGAGGTAGGTGCGAAAGTCGAGAGTGCGAGCAAGCGACAGGTCATCATTCGGATCGAACGCGCCATAGAGGTCTTCCGTGGTGTACAAGCCATCCGGTGGGGCGAGAACGAAGCCGGTGTCCGCTGGATCTGAGGTCATGCGACCGGAAGGTTCGCCGAGGACCACACCGTCAGTTCGCGGAGCGCGGGCAACAGGCCGAGTCCGGCGTCGGTCAGCGTGTAGGACACCGCGACGGGTGGACCCTCGTCGACCCTGCGTGTGACGAGACCGGCCCTCGAGAGTTCGACAAGGCGCTCGGACAGGACTGAATCGCTGATCCCCACGACGCCGCGACGAAGTTCGGAGAAGCTCGCCGGGCCGTTCAGGAGGGAACCGAGGATGATGCCGTTCCATCGCTTTCCCAGAAAGTCGAACGCGCGCACCAGTGCGCTGTCGCACAATCTTGGCTCATGTTCGTCGCTCATCCGCTCATTGTAACTTGTGCTAGGTTCAAAAGCGTTACTTTGTTTTTACTAGTCTCTTTGAGAATGGAAGTTCATGCCTGACCTCAGCCCAGCTCCGACCATCGAGCTCGACCGCCTCGACGATGGCGCTCGTGCCGCGCTCTTCACCGAAGCGAAGACCGCCTACTCCTTCGCCGACGTCCCCGTAACCGACGAACAACTTGCTTCGATCTGGGACCTGGCCAAGTGGCCGCCCTCGTCCGCCAACTTCCAGCCGCTGCGCGTTCTCTACGTGCGGACCGCTGAAGGTCGCGAGAACCTTGCCGCGCACATGAATGACAACAACAAGGCCCGCGTGCTCGGGGCGCCCGTGGTCGCTGTGCTGGCATTCGACCGTGGATTTCATGCGCACCTGTCAACGACAACCCCGCACCTCGCTCATTACACCGAGTTCTTCGAGCAAAACGAAGGCCCAAGGCTCGACTCGGCGCGAAACAACTCCTGGTTGCAGGCTGGCTACTTCCTGCTCGCGGTTCGCGCCGAAGGTCTCGCGGCTGGCCCGATGGGCGGCTTCAACGCGGCGACTCTGGACGAGCAGTTCTTCCCCGAGGGCGACTGGGGTTCGTTCCTCGTTGCGACCATCGGGCATCCGACCGAGGCGTCGTATCGCGATCGCCTTCCGCGTCTCGACACCGATGTTGTCGTGCGCTGGGCGTAGTTCGCAGCCAGGCGGTTAACGAGATCGAGCCGGGCCAATTGGCCCGGCTCGACGAAGTTACGGCAATGACCGCTATCCGTTGCTCTTCGAAGACGCCTTGATTTTCTTCTCAGCGCGCTTCTCTTTGAGAGACTTGGACGCAGCGGTCTTGGCGCTGTTCTTCTTCGGCGATTTGTCTGCCATAGGGCATCCCTCCCTCGGAAGCACGGTCGGCTTCAGTAGCGAAAGACTACCCCTGTCCGAGGTCGGTTGTAGACCCTCAGCAGGGAAGTCACAGCGACAAAGTTGCAACCTGTGGGACTGCGGTTGCAAATAGCCGCCCTCGACTACTTCCGGTTGACTGCCGCCAGCGGATCAGTGTCGGCTTCAGTGGCTTCGTCGTGATCGATCGACTGGCTGAGTTCGCGCCACTTGTGGTCGCTCGCGGCCTGGATCTCGCCGATCTGCGTTGCATAGCGGTACGCATCCGAACCGAGCAGGAGCCGAAGCGGCGGCTCGTCCATTACGGCGATCTCGAGCACGACCTGCGCGACCTTGGCAGGGTCTCCCGAAGGAATCCAGGTTTCCATCGCGCGCGCACGTTCGCCGACGGTGGCGTCGTAAGGCTCGCTGATCGCCGGAATCGCCATGGATGACCCCGCCCAGTCCGTGCGCATCCCACCCGGCTCGAGAACGGTCACCTTGATGCCGAGCCGACCGACTTCTGCGGCAAGTACGCCCGAGAATCCGCCCACCGCCCACTTCGCTGACTGGTACGCGCCGAGCCCGGGAGAGGCCGACCGACCGCCAACGGACGAGACCTGGATGATGTGGCCGTCACCCTGTTCGCGCAGCACGGGAAGGGCGGCCTTCGTCACGTTGACGACGCCGAAGAAGTTCGTGTCGATCTGTGCGCGGAGGTCGTCGAGTGTTACATCCTCGATCGACGCGAGGTCGGCGTAGCCGGCGTTGTTCACCACG
>JAUZFR010000051.1 GCA_030840335.1 Actinomycetota bacterium
GATACCGTCAGCGCGATCGCGGGGAAGTTCGGATTGTCGACCGCATCCGTGCTCGCGATGAACGGTTTGAGCTGGAAGACGGTGATCTTCCCCGGACAGGTGCTTCGACTCACCAAGGCGACCAAGCCCGCAACGACGCAGGCTGCGTCTTCGGCTGGGCGCTACGTCATTCGCAAGGGCGACACCATCGGCGGGATCGCGAAGAAATTCAGCGTCACCACGAAGGCGCTGCTCAACGCGAACGGCCTCAAGGCGAGCAGCATCATTTACGCCGGGCGCACCCTGATCATCCCGCGCCCCGCCTCATCCACCACTCCGGTCGTGACCACACCAGTGGTCGCCGCGCCGGTTGTCACGCCTTCGACCAGCGCATCGACCTACACGATCAAGACCGGCGACACGATCACCTCGATCGCGAAGAAGTTCGGCGTCACCGTGCAGGCGATCCTTGATGCCAACCACCTGACCTCCTCGAGCATCATCTACGCCGGGCGCAGTATTACCATCCCGGGGCTCTCCACGGCGTCCGTAGGAGACGTGACGACGCCGCTCAGCCCCACCATGTCCGCGAATGCCGCGGTCATCGTGGCTGTCGGCAAGCGACTCGGCGTCAGCGAGTACGGAATCATCATCGCGCTCTCGGCCGCCGCCCAGGAGTCGGGCCTCATCAATCGCCAATCGGGCGACAAGGATTCCGTCGGCCTCTTCCAGCAGCGGCCGAGCACCGGGTGGGGCACCAAGACCCAGCTGCTCAATCCGACCTACGCTTCTGAGCTGTTCTACGGTGGTCCAGGCAACCCGAACAAGGGCAAGACCCGCGGGCTGCTTGACATCTCCGGGTGGCAGTCGATGACTGTTACGCAGGCTGCCCAGGCGGTGCAGATCTCTGCATACCCGAATGCCTACGCGAAGTGGGAAACATCCGCTCGCGCCTGGTACAAGATCCTCGCCTAATCACCCGGACGGGGTCGGTGGAATGCTCCGTAGCGCCGTGTTCAGCGGGGTAACTCAGGCTCGCGAACCTACAATCGAACGGTGACTGTCAACCCAACGGACCCCATGATCGGTCGTCTCATCGACGGCCGATACCAGGTTCGCTCGCGCATCGCGCGGGGCGGAATGGCGACGGTGTACCTTGCGACCGACCTGCGCCTCGAACGCCGCGTCGCCATCAAGATCATGCACGGTCATCTCGCCGACGACAGCAAGTTCAAGGAGCGTTTCATCCAGGAGGCGCGGAGTGCTGCGCGACTCGCTCACCCCAACGTCGTGAACGTCTTCGACCAGGGCCAGGACAGCGACATGGCTTACCTCGTCATGGAGTACCTGCCAGGCATCACCCTGCGCGACCTGCTGCAGGAGAACGGCAAGCTCACCACCGACCAGACCCTCGATATTCTCGAGGCCGTGCTCTCCGGTCTGTCGGCGGCACACAAGGCGGGCATCGTTCACCGCGATCTCAAACCCGAGAACGTGTTGCTCGCGGATGATGGTCGCATCAAGATCGGCGACTTCGGGCTGGCGCGAGCCGCGAGTGCGAACACCGCGACCGGCGCTGCCCTTCTCGGCACGATCGCCTACCTCTCCCCCGAGCTTGTGACGCGCGGCGTCGCTGACACGCGCAGCGACATTTACGCGGTCGGCATCATGACCTACGAGATGCTCACTGGCGAACAGCCCTTCAAGGGCGAGCAGCCAATGCAGATCGCCTACCAGCACGCCAACGATTCCGTTCCGTCACCCGGAAACAAGAATCCGCGCGTGCCCGCAGAACTCGATGAATTGGTTCTCTGGGCGACAGCCCGCGAGCCCGACGAGCGTCCGAGGGATGCGCGGGCAATGCTCGATGAGGTCATGGTCATCCAATCGGAGATTCTGCCATCCACCGCCTCGGCCTCGACGATGACGCAGCGCACGATGGTGCTGCCCGGACCGGCATCCACTCGCGGTTCAACGGCGGAGACACAGGTCTTCGCTTCAGCTCGCCGCAACACCGGTCCTGTGCAGCCCACCAGCGTCGCGTTGCTCGGCGCGAAGTCGAAGAAGCGTCGATCCCGCGGCTGGTGGCTGTTCGCTCTCGTGCTCGTTATCGCCGCGATCGCTGGCGGTACCGGCTGGTACTTCAACGCCGGGCCGGGCGGACACCTCACCATTCCGAATGTCGCGGGCGAAACGCTCGCGCAGGCTCAAGCCGACCTGAAAGCCCAGGGCTTCGTCGTGAGTGACCACACCGGCCGCCACACCGATCCGACCGTGCCAAAGGATCGCGTGCAGGGTACGTCGCCAGGCATCGGTACGGCCGTCGGTAAAGACGACAGCGTCACGATCATCCTCTCTGACGGTCCAAAGCAGCTCCCCCTTCCCCCGGTCATCGGCACCGAGGAGGCCGTCGCGAAGACGTCGATTGAGGCGGCGGGATTCGCTCCGGCGACGACTTCGATCCAGGAATTCAGCTCGAAGTTCGCCAAGGGACTCGTGATTGACGATCTCGATGCCAATGGCAGAAGCCTCGCCGATCGCCAGAAATACAGTGAACAGCGCACCATCACCCTCGTCGTGTCCGCGGGTGCGCTCCCCGACGTCAAGGGGCTGAGCCTGACCGCAGCGATTGCTCGCCTGAAAGACGTGGGTCTCACCGGTACCCAGGGCAGCGCGACCTACAGCGACTCAGTCGCCAAGGGCGACGTGATCGGCATCGACCCGCAGAAGGTGAACGGGGTGGCTCGTGTGTTCCGGGTCAACGACAGCCAGGCCGTGCTGCTGATCACCTCGAACGGGCCGCCGATGGTGACTGTGCCAAACGTCGTCGGCGACACCTGGGACGTGGCCAAAGCCATCCTCAAGAAGGCCGGCTTCCAGCTCGATTACAACCAGTTCGCCGATTTTGGCGGGGGCGGCGCCTTCACGGTGCAAAGTGTGAAACCAGCCGCAGGTCAGCTCGTGCCCAAGGGATCGACCCTCAAGATCCGCTTCAACGGGTTCTAGCGCCTGGCCGTACCTGTGTCACTCGACACCCGTGTCACTCCACGGGACGGTAGAGCGCCTGACGGTAGAGCACGGACGGCGGAGCTAGACCGTTGCGCCCAGTTCTTCGGCCACGAGGAACGCCAGTTCAAGCGACTGCATGTGATTCAGGCGCGGGTCGCAGAGCGACTCGTAGCGAGTCGCGAGGTCGGCCTCATCAATCTGCTCCGAGCCGCCGAGGCACTCGGTGACGTCGTCGCCGGTGAGTTCGATATGGATGCCGCCCGGGTGTGTCCCGGCAGCACGGTGCGCCTCGAAGAATCCCTTGACCTCGTCAACGATGTCGTCGAAACGCCGCGTCTTGTAGCCGGTAGGTGTAGTGAGACCGTTGCCGTGCATCGGGTCGGACACCCACAGCGGGTTGGCGTCCATGCCCTTGATGGCCTCGAGAAGCGGCGGAAGTGCATCCCGCACCTTGCTCGCGCCCATGCGCGCGACGAACGTGAGGCGTCCGGGCTCGCGGTCGGGGTCGAGCTTGTCGATCAGGCGCGCCATGTCATCCGGCGTCGTCGTTGGGCCCAGCTTCACCCCGATGGGATTGCGGATGCGTGAAAAGTAGTCGACGTGCGCACCGTCAAGGGCGCGTGTGCGCTCACCGATCCAGAGGAAATGGGCGGAGGTGTTGACCGGGGTGCCGTTGCGCGAGTCGATGCGAGTCATCGGTCGCTCGTAGTCCATGAGCAGGCCCTCGTGGCTCGCGTAGAACTCGACGCGCTTGAGTTCGTCGAAGTCCGCGCCCGCGGCTTCCATGAAGCGAATCGCCTTGTCGATCTCGCTCGCGAGCTTTTCGTATCGGTGATTGGCGGGGTTGGAGGCGAAGCCCCTGTTCCAGCTGTGCACCTGGCGAAGGTCGGCGAAACCACCCTGCGTGAACGCACGGATGAGGTTGAGCGTCGATGCGGACGTGTGGTAGCCCTGCACGAGTCGACGCGGGTCTGGTTCACGGGATTCTGGCGTGAAGTCGTAGCCGTTGACGATGTCGCCCCGGTAGGCGGGCAGAGTCACATCGCCGCGCGTCTCGGTGTCGCTCGAGCGTGGCTTCGCGAACTGACCGGCCATGCGACCCATCTTGACGATGGGCATGGATGCTCCGTAGGTGAGGACCACGGCCATCTGCAGGATTGTCTTCACTCGGTTGCGGATGGCCTCTGCCGTCGCGCCCGCGAAGGTCTCGGCGCAATCGCCTCCCTGCAGCAGGAAGGCCTCCCCCCGAGCGGCTTTCGCGAGTCGCTCACGAAGGATGTCCACTTCGCCGGCAAAAACCAGCGGAGGAAGAGTCGCGATCTCCGCGCTTGCCGCGGCGACCGCGTCAGAGTCCCGCCAGTCCGGCTGCTGGCCGACTTTGAGCGTCCGCCAATAGTCGAGGCCGGCGATCACAGAAGGATCAGCGAGCACGACTGGTTCGGACAGGTCTTCCACAGGGAGTTCCTTAGCAACTGGAGGAGGGGTGATCGGGGCGAAAATGCCCCAGAGAGCGAGCCTAGCGGAGCTTGGGTCAGTGGCTATTGCTGACGACTTTGTCCTTCACGGACGAAGCATAAACATCCACATATTCCTGGCCGCTCAGGCGGTTCAGTTCGTACATGATCTCGTCGGTGATCGAGCGCAGAACGAAGCGGTCGCTCTCTAGTCCCTGGAAGCGCGAGAAGTCGAGCGGCTCGCCGAAGACGATGCCGATGCGGCGAACCTTCGGAATCTTCGAACCCGTCGGCATGACCTTGTCGGTGTCGATCATGGCGACCGGGACCACGGGCACTCCGCCCTCGAGGATCATGCGTGCGACACCGGTGCGGCCGCGGTACATGCGGCCGTCCGGGCTGCGGGTTCCTTCTGGATAGATGCCGAGCTGTTCGCCCTCTGCGAGGACGGCGAGGCCGGTGTTGAGCGACGCCTCGGAGGCCTTCCCGCCGGAGCGGTCGATCGGGATCATCCCCGTGCCCTTGAAGAAAGTACGGGACGCCCAGCCCTTGATCCCCTTGCCGCGCCAGTAGTCGCTCTTCGCGAGAAACGAGATGTGGCGATCGAGTACGAGCGGCAGGAAAACGGAATCGATGAACGACAGGTGGTTGCCGGCGAAAATCACGGCGCCGCTCTTCGGAATGTTTTCGCGACCAACGATGATTGGTCGAAACACCGTCAGGAGCAGAGGACCAATAATCAGGTTCTTGAAGATCCAGTACATCATCGGGGGCCTCCAGCCAGCCTGTCCACTCTAACGAAACGGCGAAGTTCGCGCCGTCAGCGGGCTTCCGCGTGGATGCGGGCGAGGTCGGCAGCGCCGACCACTCCCGCGTTGTTCACAAGCTCGGCGGTGGCGAATTTCGGCTCCGGGTGGTATCCGCGCGCCGGCAGATGCGCGAGGAAAGCCTCACGAATCGGGTCGAGGAGCAGATCTCCGGCGACCGCGACTCCCCCGCCGAACACGAAAACCTGCGGGTCGAGTACAGCAGCAAGGCTCGCGCAGGCTTCGCCGAGCCATCCGCCCAGCTCACGAAGTGCCTGGAGCGCGCCCGGATCGTGCGCAGCGATGAGTTCACCGACCTGGTCGCCAGTGAGAGCGCCCGACTGGCTGCGGGCGTGGGCGAGACCGAGACCGATTCCGCCGACATCCGCGATCGCGTTCGCCATGCGCAGAAGGGCGCGGCCGGAGCCGTACTGTTCGATGCAGCCGCGCGCGCCGCATCCGCATGGGAGACCGTCCGGGACGACGCGAAGATGACCGATCTCGGCTCCGGCGCCGAAGCCGCCGCGGAACAGGCGATCCTGGGTCACGATCGCCCCGCCGACACCGGTGCCGATCGTGAGCATGGTCATATCGCTGTACAGGCGCCCGGCACCGAAGCGGAACTCGGCCCAGCCCGCCGCGTTTGCGTCGTTGTCGACGGTGATGTCGAGATCGAGACGTTCGAGCAGTCGTGCCCGGAACGGCTCATTGCGCCAGCTGATGTTGGGTGCGTAGTAGACGGTGGATTGTGCGGCGTCAATGAACCCCGCCGCGGCGACCCCTGCCGCCACAACCTCGGTCCCGTCGGAGAGACGCCTGATCATGTCAACGACAGTGTCGACGATGGCGTTCGCATCGCCCGCCGGCGTCGGTTTGCGTTCCTCCGCGAGGATTTCGCCATCATCAGTGACAAGGGCCCCCGCGATCTTGGTTCCGCCGATGTCAATTCCGATCGCATGCACGAGTATCGAGTTTAGTGACCATCCGATGCTTCGAAAGTGCCGCTGCACACAGATGCTTCCAAGAGCTCCCGATAGAGTATGAGCCATGATCTACCGGTGCCAAGGGAGTTACCGTGAAGCAATTTGATATGCCTGCCGCCGTACCAGCCGACCCGGAAGCCAATGCGACCGACCTGCTGATCGACCGGGTGAACGCGACGCCCGACCTCGCACTCTTCTCGCTGCCGCAGGCAGACGGGACCTGGACCGATGTGACCGCGGCCGAGTTCCTCGCACAGGTCCGCGCCCTGGCGAAGGGTTTCGTCGCCGCCGGAATTCAGCCCGGCGACAAGATCGGAATGATGTGTCGCACTCGTTACGAGTGGACGCTCATCGACTTTGCCGTGTGGTTCGCCGGCGCGATCCTGGTGCCGGTGTACGAAACATCCTCGCCCAGCCAGATCCATTGGGATCTAGAAGACTCGGGCGCTACGGGCATGATCACGGAAACGGCCGACCACTTCGCTCGGTTCGACGAGGTCCACGCCGATCTTCCACTGGTCGACAACGTCTGGCGCATCGACACCGGGCTCGTCACCAAACTGACGGCTTCGGGGGTCGGGGTCGACGACGCGGAGATCGATCGGCGGCGGTCGCTGGCCAAGGGGTCGGACATGGCCACGCTGATCTATACGGCCGGCACGACCGGGCGCCCCAAGGGCTGCATCCTCACTCACTCGAATTTCGTCGAACTCTCCCGCAACGCGATGGCCGCGATCCCCGAGGTCGTACATCCGGGCTCCAGCACGCTGCTCTTCATCACGACGGCGCACATCTTTGCTCGCTTCATCGCCGTGCTCTCGGTGCACGGCGGCGTGAAGGTCGGCCACCAGGCCGACACAAAACAGCTGCTCCCGGCGATGGCATCCTTCCGACCCACCTTCCTGCTCGCCGTTCCCCGCGTGTTCGAAAAGGTCTACAACTCATCGGAGCAGAAAGCGGAAGCGGGCGGCAAAGGCAAGATCTTCCGCAAAGCCGCCGAGACTGCGATCGCCCACTCGAAAGCGCTGGATTCGGGGCACGTTCCGTTTGGTCTCAAGCTGCAGTTCGCGCTCTACGACCGACTCGTACTCTCGAAGATCCGTGCGGCCCTCGGCGGTCGCGTCAAGTACGCCGTGTCGGGCTCTGCGCCTCTCGGCCTGCGGCTCGGCCACTTCTACCGGAGCCTTGGGCTCACAATTCTCGAGGGGTATGGCCTGACCGAGACGACGGCTCCCCTGACCGTCAACCTTCCGTCGAACTTCAAGATCGGCAAGGTCGGTCCGCCGCTGCCCGGCGTCTCCGTGCGAATCGCTGACGATGGCGAGATCGAAGGCAGAGGCATCGATGTTTTCGCGGGTTACTGGAAGAACGAGAAGGCCACCGCCGAGGTGTTCGACGACGGCTGGTTCAAGACGGGCGACATTGGCGAGATTGATGAGGACGGCTACCTCAGTATCACCGGCCGCAAGAAGGAGATCATCGTCACCGCTGGTGGCAAGAATGTCTCGCCCGCAGTGCTCGAGGACCCCATCCGGGCGGATCCGATCATCGACCAGGTGATCGTCGTCGGCGAGCAGAAACCCTTCATTTCGGCCCTTGTGAGCCTTGACCGGGAAATGCTTCCGGCCTGGCTCAAGAGCCAGGGTCAGAATCCCGACCAGACCCTCGTCCAGGCGAGCGAGAATCCGGTCGTCATCGCCGAGATCCAGCGAGCTGTCGATGCGGCGAACAAGAATGTGTCGCGCGCCGAGTCGATTCGCAAGTTCCACATCCTCGATTCCGACCTCACCGAAGGCAGTGGCCACCTGACTCCGAAGATGAGTATCAAGCGCAGCGTCATCCTCAAGGACTTCTCCGACGTCATCGAGGCGATGTACGCCGGAGCCCCCGCCGAGTCGC
Organism: Actinomycetota bacterium; assembly: GCA_030840335.1. Lineage (GTDB taxonomy): Bacteria > Actinomycetota > Actinomycetes > Actinomycetales > Microbacteriaceae > Galbitalea. The sequence goes on from JAUZFR010000051.1 coordinate 8,131, forward strand.
AGGAGCAGTCAGCGCACTAGCGCGAACCGCAGGTCAGTACCATGACGCCGACCGGATCGCGCGCATGGCCTCGCGCTTGACGTCCGGTTCGAGACCCTCGATGAAGAGGTGACCGTCGAGGTGATCGGTTTCGTGCTGGAGCGCCTGGCCCAGCAGTCCCTCTCCGCTGATCTCGACCGGGTTACCGTCGAGGTCGATTCCGGTGACGCGCGCAAACGGATACCGCAGGCGCGGGAAGTAGAAACCGGGCACCGACAGGCATCCCTCGTCAACAAGCTCGGGTTCGCCGCTCACTTCCGCAAGCACCGGATTGATCACGTAACCGATCTCGTCATCGACGTTGTAACTGAACGCGCGGAGGCCGACGCCGATCTGGTTTGCGGCGAGACCCGCCCGGCCGGGCACAGCCACCGTCTCGACAAGGTCGTCGACGAGGCCGCGCGCGCGCGCATCGCCGGGCGTAATTGGATCGCAGACCGATCGGAGAACTGGGTCGCCGAAGAGCCTGATTTGCCGTTCCGTCATTGCAGGGCGGATCCTTGTCTCAGCTGTCCCTGCGGACGGGAAGACCGTCCACTACGAGTGCGGCAAGCTCGCGCGCTGAATTCTGCGTGAGCGGTTTGAGGTCTTTGTAGCTCACGACAGAGCCAGCGGCGAGCTGAGGATCGTACGGGATCCGCACGACCGCGCGCACGCGCGAGCGGAAGTGGTCCTCGATCTCCTCGAGCTTGACCAGGTTCGTGCCCTGCGTTGCCGTGTTGAGCGCCACGACGGCGTTTCGCACGAGATCGCCGTAGCCGTTGGCTTCGAGCCAGGTCAGAGTCTCAGAGGCCAGTCGCGCCTCATCCACACTGCCGCCGGAGACGATCACGACCGAGTCTGCGCGTTGGAGAGTCGCGCGCATAACCGAGTGCACGATGCCGGTACCGCAGTCGGTGAGCACGATCGAATAGAACCGAGCAGTGAGGTCGGCGACGACGTTGTAGTCGTTTTCATCGAACGCCTCGGAGAGAAGTGGATCGGTGTCGGACGCCAGGATGTCCAGTCGCGTCTCGTCGCGCGAAACGAGCGTCGTGAAGTCACTGAAGCTGCCAATGGATGCCGCGCGGGTCACGACATCGCGCACGGTTGCGCGCGTCTGTTTGTTCACGCGTTCCGCGAGTGTTCCACGATCGGGATTGGCGTCGATGGCCACCACGCGGTCGTCACGGACGTCCGCGAGAGCCATGCCGAGAAGAGTGGTCACAGTTGTCTTGCCGACGCCGCCCTTGCGCGTGAGGATCGGCACAAACCGCGTTCCACCCTCGAACTGCTTCTCGATGCGCAGGCTGATCGCCTTTTGATCGCGCGCCTTCTGGGAGTCGCCGAGATTGATGAGGTGAAGTGTCGCGGCGTACACGAATGACGGCCAGCGGCCCTCCGGCGCCGGGCGGCGCTTCTTCCGCACGTCGAGAAGGCGATCGGCCGTCAGCATCGCCGCCGGCTCCGGCGTCGTCGAAACCTGTCCGGTCAATCGATCGCGGCGCGAGAACAGGTGGTCACTCGCGGGCAGGTCGGGGATAGTCGCGGCCTCCGGCACGCCTTCTTCGTGGGCGGCGACGGGCACTGCCACCACGGAGACCGACGTGGTCGAGGGCTGGACGCCATCCACGAAACCGGGATTGACAGCCACATCTTCGATCGCGACGGCGACTTCGTCGTCGGGCGCGGAGTGGATCGTGGCGGGGAGGTCGACGGTGATCGTCACCTTGTCGGGCTCGGAAGACAGTGCGGAATCACGTCCGTAGCCGGACGTGGAGACCCTACGCGTCGTGCGAGGCCCAGCATTGTTCTCGGTATCGAGAAGCTGGACGGGTGCCTCGTCCTTGTTGCGATTTGTCACCAAAACGGGCTTCCTTTTCGGTCGGTCAATTGCTCAGTTTACGCCGAAGGGCCTTCTGGCGGCTCCCCAGGGCACTCAGCCGACCTCGATGATGAGATCGCCCGCGTCTACCTGTTGTGTCCTGGGGATGGCAGCGCGCCTCACGGTGCCGGCGATCGGGCTCGTGATCGCGGCCTCCATCTTCATTGCTTCGATCGATGCGATGGCCTGGCCCGCGGTCACGGTTGCCCCCTCGTCGACCTTCAGCGTGACGACTCCCGAGAAGGGTGCCGCGATGTGGCCAGGCTTTGACGGGTCGGCTTTCTCGGCAGCTTTGTTCTGAACGTCGACACCGCGGTCGCGCACGAACACCGGCCTCAGCTGGCCGTTGAGCGTGGTCATGACGGTTCGCATGCCCTTGTCGTCTGCCTCGCCGATCGCCTCGAGACCGACGTAGAGGCTGACACCCTTACTCATCTCGATGATGTGCTCGGTGCCCTGTTGAAGTCCGTAGAGGTAGTCAGCAGTCTCGATCGCGGACAGGTCGCCGAACATTTCCCGGTTTTGCTCGAAGATCTTCGTCGGCGCGGGGAACAGCAGGCGGTTGAGAGTTCGCCTCCGCGTCTCCGAGTCGCCCTCGAGATCGGCCTTGTCTTCGGCGCTGAGTTCCTTGACGCTGATGTCGACGCTGCGGCCCTCGAGAACCTTGGAGCGGAACGGCTCCGGCCATCCACCGGGCAGGTCTCCAAGTTCTCCGGCCATGAACCCGATGACCGAATCGGGAATGTCGTACTTCTGTGGGTTCTGCTCGAAGTCGGCGGGATCGGCGTTCGCCGCGGCGAGGGCGAGCGCGAGGTCACCGACCACTTTCGATGAGGGTGTCACCTTTGGCGGACGACCGAGGATGCGGTTGGCCGCTGCATACAGGTCTTCGATCTTCTCGAAGTGGTCGGCCAGGCCGAGCGCGATGGCCTGCTGGCGCAGGTTGGAGAGCTGGCCGCCCGGAATCTCGTGCTTGTAGACACGCCCGGTGGGACCCGGAAGTCCCGACTCGAACGGCCGGTAGACGTGACGCACGGCTTCCCAGTATGGCTCGAGATCGGAGACGGCCTGCAGCGAGATACCGGTGTCGCGCTCGGTGTGGGCTAGCGCGGCGACCAGCGCGGATGCTGAGGGCTGGCTGGTTGTGCCCGCCATCGGTGCACTCGCAACATCCACCGCGTCTGCGCCCGCGCGCGAAGCGGCCAGGAGAGTCGCGAGCTGGCCGCCTGCGGTGTCGTGGGTGTGCACATGGACCGGCAGGTCGAAACGGTCTCGAAGGGCGGTGACGAGCTTCTCAGCTGCACCTGCCCGCAAGAGCCCTGCCATGTCTTTGATCGCGATGATGTGCGCCCCGGCGTCGACGATCTGCTCGGCGAGACGCAGGTAGTAGTCGAGCGTGTACAGCTTCTCCGCCGGATCCATCAGGTCGGCCGTGTAGCAGAGCGCGACTTCGGCGACCGTTGTGCCGGTCGCCAGCACCGCGTCGATGGCCGGCTTCATCTGCGAAACATCGTTGAGCGCGTCGAAGATGCGGAAGATGTCGACACCGGTAGCCGCGGCCTCGACAACGAAGGCATCCGTCACCTCGGTTGGGTACGGCGTATAACCGACGGTGTTGCGCCCGCGCAGGAGCATCTGGATGTTGATATTCGGCAGGGCTGCGCGCAAGGCGGCCAGCCGCTCCCATGGGTCTTCGCCGAGGAAGCGAAGGGCGACATCGTAGGTTGCACCTCCCCACGCCTCGACCGACAACAGCTCGGGAGTCAGGCGTGCCACATAGGGGGCAACGACAACGAGATCCCTGGTGCGAACTCGCGTCGCGAGCAGCGACTGGTGCGCGTCGCGCATGGTCGTCTCGGTGACCGCGAGTGCGGTCTGCGACCGCAGCGCGCTGGCGAAACCGATCGGGCCGAGTTCGAGCAGTCGCTGTCGGGATCCAGCGGGAGCCTGCGCATCCAGGTCGATCTTCGGCAACTTCTCCGACGGGTTCAGGAGCCCCGCGCCGCTGCCATTGGGCTGGTTGACGGTCACGTCGGCGAGCCAGTTGACGACTTTCGTGCCGCGGTCCTTCGACTGGTGGCCACGAACGAGCCATGGCCGTTCGTCGATGAACGACGTGCTGAGGTCGCCGGCTTCGAAGTCGGGGTCGTCGAGAACCGCCTGAAGGAACGGGATGTTCGTGGTCACACCCCGAAGCCGGAACTCGGCCAGCCCGCGCTTGGCCCGCGTGACCGCGGCGGTGAAGTCACGACCACGGCAGGTCATCTTCACCAGCATCGAGTCGAAATGCGGGGAAATCTGGGCGCCCGCGTTGATCGTGCCGCCATCCAGTCGGATGCCGGCGCCTCCCGGCGACCGGTAGCTGGTGATCTTGCCCGTGTCGGGGCGGAATCCCGCGGCCGGATCCTCGGTTGTGATGCGGCACTGCAGTGCTGCTCCCCGCAGTCGCAGGTTCTCCTGCTGAAGGCCAAGGACGGCAAGAGTTTCGCCGTACGCGATCCGCATCTGCGACTGGACGAGGTCGACGTCCGTCACTTCTTCGGTGACGGTGTGCTCAACCTGGATGCGCGGGTTCATCTCGATGAAGACGTGCTGCCCCTTGCGCTCCCCAGCCGTGTCGAGAAGAAATTCGACGGTACCGGCATTCACGTACCCAATGGACTTGGCAAACGCGATCGCGTCCCGGTACATCGCCTGCCGCGTGTTCTCGTCGAGGTTTGGAGCGGGAGCGATCTCGATGACTTTCTGGTGACGACGCTGCACCGAGCAGTCGCGCTCGAACAGGTGCACGGTCTCGCCCGTGGCATCGGCGAGGATCTGCACTTCAATGTGCCGCGGACGCACGACAGCCTGTTCCAGGAACATCGTCGGATCGCCGAAAGCACTGTTCGCCTCGCGCATTGCCTCCTCGAGCGCCGCGCGAAGTTCGGCCTTCTTCTCGACGCGGCGCATGCCACGACCACCACCACCGGCAACCGCCTTGGCGAAAATCGGGAACCCGACCGCATCCGCACCGGCAAGGAGTTCGTCGATGTCGCGGGACGCAGGGGTGGACGCCAGCACGGGCACTCCGGCGGCAATCGCGTGCTCCTTCGCCGTGACCTTGTTGCCAGCCATCTCGAGCACCTTGGTCGGTGGTCCGATAAAAGTGATGCCGGCATCCGCTGCGGCCTGGGCGAGGTCGGGGTTTTCTGAGAGAAATCCATAACCCGGATAGATGGCGTCGGCGCCGGATTCCTTCGCCACGCGGACGATCTCCGCCACGTCGAGGTAGGCGCGAACCGGATGTCCCTTTTCGCCGATCTGGTACGCCTCGTCGGCCTTCATTCGATGCATCGAATTGCGGTCCTCATAAGGGAAAACGGCAACAGTCGCGGCCCCAAGCTCGTAGGCTGCGCGCATCGCGCGAATGGCAATTTCTCCACGATTGGCAACGAGGATCTTCTTGAACATGGAGTCCTTTCCAACTGGCGCAATCCTAAAACGGACGCAAGGCAACGCCCGGCCGCACTCCGAGGCTGTGGATGTGCCGCTTTAGGTTCTTTTAGACTAGTGAAGGTATCGTCGTTACTCGTGCATGTACTTAGCGTCAGCTCCCTCAAAGGGGGCGTGGGAAAGACCACCGTGACGCTTGGACTCGCTTCAGCCGCGTTTGCCAAGGGTTTGCGAACCCTGGTCGTCGATCTCGATCCGCAGTCCGATGTGTCCACGGGAATGGACATCAATGTCGCAGGACACCTCAATGTCGCCGACGTTCTCGCCAGTCCAAAGGAAAAGATCGTGCGCGCCGCGATCGCGCCAAGCGGATGGACGCGAGGGCGCAACGGCAAGATCGACGTGCTCATCGGGTCGCCGTCTGCGATCAATTTTGATGGGCCGCATCCGAGCATCCGCGATATCTGGAAGCTTGAAGAAGCCCTGGCGAACGTCGAGGCCGACTACGACCTTGTTCTGGTCGACTGTGCTCCCTCGCTCAACGCGTTGACGCGAACGGCATGGGCGGCAAGCGATCGTGTGACCGTCGTTACCGAGCCGGGGTTGTTTTCCGTTGCCGCCGCCGACAGGGCGCTTCGTGCGATCGAAGAGATTCGACGCGGCCTCTCCCCCCGCCTTCAGCCACTTGGCATCATCGTCAACCGCGCCCGCGTGCAGTCTCTCGAGCACCAGTTCCGCATCAAGGAACTGCGCGACATGTTCGGCCCTCTGGTGTTGTCGCCGCAGCTGCCCGAGCGCACGTCGCTGCAGCAGGCGCAGGGCGCGGCCAAGCCGCTTCACGTCTGGCCGGGCGAGAGCGCACAGGAGATGGCGCGCAATTTCGACCAGCTACTGGAGCGCGTGATGCGCACCGCAAAGCTCGGCGAGTTCGCCTAACGCGAAACCGCGTCAGGAGGCGCGGGTCGCCCGACGTGCAGCGAGTTCGTCCGACGGGTCTTCGCCCTTGATCGAATCGAGTTCGACGAGGCTGGACTCCACCTCGCGGAGCACCTTGCCCACGGCGATGCCAAATACGCCCTGACCTCGGCTGACCAGGTCGATGACCTCATCGTTTGAGGTGCAGAGGTAGACGCTTGCGCCATCGCTCATCAGAGTCGTCTGGGCGAGATCACTCACACCGGCTTCGCGAAGCTGGTTGACGGCCGTACGAATCTGCTGCAGCGAGATACCCGTATCGAGAAGTCGCTTCACCAGCTTGAGAACGAGGATGTCGCGGAAGCCGTACAAACGCTGCGACCCGGAACCGGCGGCACCGCGCACAGTCGGCTCGACGAGTTGCGTACGGGCCCAGTAGTCCAACTGGCGGTAGCTGATGCCCGCGGCACGCGCGGCGATCGCACCGCGATATCCGGCGGTGTCGTCCAGGTCTGGCATCCCGTCGGTAAAGAGCAGGCCGAGGTCGTAGCGGGAATCCTCGCTACGGCTGAGTTCACTCATGGCACTTGCCCTTCACACGGTCTGGCTGGCATCCCGAATACTGCAACTTCACACTAACGTTCAGGTTGAAGTTAACATTTACGGTTTGATTACTTCCACGCTACCCACGCCATCATCCTCGATCAACGACATTCGCAGAAAAAGCGACGGCGTGTCGAAACGGGGGGTACCTATTGGTGCAGTTTTGACAGGGCGGATCGGATGATGCTGCCGCGCACCACCTCGAGCTGCCCCGCAATTTCCTTCGCGAGCTCCGCCGCCTTGGCCCGGCTCGACGCATCCTTCCGACGCGCAACCGGGATCAGTGCACTCTCGATCAATCCGAGTTCGCGCTCGGCCGCAGCACGGAAGCCACGAAGATGTCGCGGCTCGATACCCGACCGCTGCAGTTCGACGAGAGACTTCAATACCGAGAGCGCATCGTCTCCGAACAACTCAGCGGGAAGAATGAGGGAAGCGGTGATCGCGTCGTTGAACAACATGACGGTCGCGCCGGCCTCACGAATGAGTTCCTCGCGTGTGCGCCGCTTCTCGCTCGACAACATGGACGGCACCTGCGTTGCGCCGCCTGGAAGCAGGGGCTGGCGGCCCGCATCCAGTTCGTCGAGGTAACCGCGGATGACCTTGAGTGGCAGGTAATGCTCGCGCTGCATCGTCAGGACGAAACGGAGCCGATCGAGATCGGACGTCGAGAACTTGCGATAGCCGGACTCGGTGCGCGCCGGCGTGATGAGCTGCCGTTCCTCGAGAAAACGAAGCTTCGACGGCGACAGGTCGGGAAACTCCGGGTTGAGGCGTGCGAGAACCTGCCCGATGCTGAGTAGGGCGACACTCCCAGACTCCCTCGCCTGGGTGGCTGTGCGAGCCACTAGCGGGTGGCCAGGCGCGCGAGGTCGACCCGCGAAGCGTAGAACGTCAGCCGAAACTTACCAACCTGGACTTCCGACCCATCGCTGAGCCGCGCCGTGTCGATGCGTGTGCCATCGAAGTAGGTGCCATTGAGCGACCCGAGATCCTTGACCTCGAAGCTGGAACCCGTGCGGAGGAAGTCCGCGTGACGTCGCGACACTGTGACGTCATCGAGGAAGATATCGGCTTCGGGGTGACGCCCGACAGTGGTGACATCGGAGTCCAGAAGAAAACGAGCTCCCACATTTGGGCCGCGGCGCACCACCAGCAATGCCGAACCAGACGGCAGGGCGGCAATGGCATCCTGCTCCTCAACCGTGACGTCGCCATCGAGAGAAGCGACCTGCGCGGCAAAGCCACCCGTGAACGTCAGAGTCGTGTCGGTACGCGACGCCGCGTCCCGATCCGACTGGCCGAAAGCGTGCGGCGGCTCACCGACATGACCCACATCGCGGGAATCAACCATCGTCAACCTCCAATTAGCTGTCCAGCGTATCGGATTGCGCGGTCCGCAAACCCTTCGGAATTCGAATAACTCGAGCAGTTTCTATGATGTAGATCACGCCTGCCCACCAGTAGAGAAACGCGCCCCACGCCACGAACGCCCAGCCGAGTGGATTGGTCAACCACGCGGCCTCATGGAACGCCTCTCCGATCATGAGGATGGGAAGTGCGAAGAACAGCGCGAAAGTCGCCATCTTGCCGAGGCGGTGAACCGGCAGCGGGCCGTAACCGAAATTGGCCAGCATGATCCCGAGCACCAGCAGCAGGACATCCCTGCCGACCACGACGACAACCAGCCACCATGGGATGACGTCGCTCACGGCAAGGCCGATCAGCGCGGCGAAGATGAACAAGCGGTCGGCTGCGGGATCGAGAAGCTGGCCGAGGCGAGTGATCTGGCCGAACCGTCGAGCGATCTGTCCGTCGAGAAAGTCGGAGATGCTCGAGAACACGAGCACGAGAAGCGCGGCGAAGTCGGCGCGAACAATGATGAGCACGAGAAAGAACGGCACAAGCGCCAGCCGCACGAAGCTCAGCAAATTCGGAATGGTGAGGATCCGCGAGCTGACTTCGCTCTTATCCATTCCTCGCATAAGGCCAAAGTCTATCGACTACGGCGCCGGCAGTAGGATGCCCGAATGACTCCGCTTTATGCCGTCCTCGACACATTCATCGGCGTGTGCGCGGTGGTCTGGATCCTTTCGCTGATCACGCACGACCACTCGTGGGTTGATCGAATCTGGTCGATCGTTCCAGTCGCGTACGTCTGGATCTTCGCGGCGTTCGCCGGCCTCGCCAACCTGCGCCTCGACGTCATGGCAGCGCTCGTCACCCTCTGGGGCGCGCGACTCACCTTCAATTTCGCCCGCAAGGGTGGCTACTCGGGCGTCGAAGATTATCGCTGGGCCATCCTGCGAAGCCGGATGCCGCGCTGGCAGTTTCAGTTCTTCAACCTCTTCTTCATCGTGATCTATCAAAACCTGATCCTCGTATTGACTACCCTGCCAGCGTTCACCGCGTGGCAGTATCGCTCGACGCCGTTCGGTGTTCTCGACCTGCTCGTCGCCGCGCTGTTCGTGGTGCTGCTGGTCGGCGAGACCGTCGCCGATCAACAGCAGTGGAACTTTCAGGCATGGAAGCGCGGAGAGACAGCCGCCGGGCGAGACCCGCACCCGCAATTCCTGCAGACCGGGCTGTGGCGGTTCAGCCGGCATCCGAATTTCTTCTGCGAACAAGCACAGTGGTGGACGTTGTTCCTGTTCGGTGCGATTGCCGCCGGCTCGATCCTGCAGTGGACCGCGCTTGGCGCGTTGCTGCTGACACTGCTCTTCGTCGGATCGACCATCTTCACCGAAAGCATTACGCGGTCGAAGTATCCCGAGTACGCGGAGTACCAGGCGTCGACATCTCCCATCATTCCGTGGCCGCCGCGCTCGCTCGAGAAGTCTGCGACGATCTGAACACACAACTGCGCAAATTAGCGGTGGCGTTTCGCGCCGCCGCGCGCTAAGTTGATCAACGTCGTGAGTAACCCCCTCACTGACCGTGGCTTACCCCGACCACGTCACCTGTCCCGAATAGCAGGTTTATTGTGACTACTTTGGTGTCCCCGAACCACACCATAGAAGGCGATTTGAAGCGCCTTCAGAATTTTGGCGCCCTGAGGCCAGCTATGGCGTACGATGCGAGAAGTACATACCCCGCACGTCACGCGTCGTCGCGTTCTCGCTCCTTCTCCCCCGCGAAGGAGACCTTATCGGCGCGCGCTGAATCGTTAACACAGTTCCACCCCTAGCACCAGCAGCCCCCGCCCCAGCAAGTCGACCGTCTACCCAACGGACCCGGCAGAACTGAACCCCGACCCGAACGTCGGGGTTCGCCACCCCCAAAATATCGCCTGTAACCCGAAATGCAGGACTCACAGTGACATCCCCATCCTCACTTACCCATCGCTCGTCGTCCGGTACTACCGTGCGCACCCAGATAGAGCAACTCGTACAAAGCGGCCGCGAGCGCGACTCGCACGATCGCTCGCGAGACACCGACCTTCCCCGTAAACGGTGGGCTCACAAATACCGCACCAAGCTCGTTGCCAGTGACATCTCGATCGTCATTGTCAGTGTGCTCATCTCCCTCTTTGCGCGTTTCGGCCCGGATGCGGGCGCGGGCGCGGCGGTCAAGTTCGTGGGGCTGTCGATCGACTACTGGACGGTCGCGGCGATCATCGTCGTGACGTGGCTCTTCGTCATCGGTGCATACCGCACGAGGGATGCACGGGTCGTCGGGGTCGGCGCAACCGAGTACAAACGCGTTGTCGCGGCGAGCCTGCTCGCGTTCGGCCTGCTGGCCATCGCATTCCTGGTGCTCAAGGTGGATGTCGCTCGCGGGTTCTTCGTGGTCGCATTCCCGCTCGGCCTTGTCGGTCTCACCGCGAGTCGGTGGACGTGGCGCCAGTGGCTCACCCGCCAGCGCGTCACCGGTCACTACCTTTCCCAGGCAATCGTCGTCGGCAAGCGTCGCGACGTCGAATACGTCATCCGGCAGATCATCAAGAAGTCCGGCGCGGCCTACCAGGTGATCGGCGTCGCCATGGAGCGCGGCGCGGAGCGCCACTTCAGTGTGGATGGCGTCGACGTGCCTGTGCTCGCAGTCCCTGGCGATGTCGCGAGCGCGGCCAAGAGAACCTCCGCGGACGTCGTGATCGTCGCCGGCCAGCCTTCGGGCGGCTCGCAGTTCATCCGCAACCTCGGCTGGGAACTCGAGACGACTCACGCCGAGTTGGTTCTCGCGTCCCGCCTCACTAACGTCGCCGGGCCGCGAATCCATTTCCGGCCCGTCGAGGGGCTGCCCCTCATGCACGTTGAGCTGCCCCAGTTCGAGGGCGGAAAGCACGTTCTGAAGCGCGCCTTCGACATTGTGGTTGCGGGCGGAATCCTTCTCGTCCTGATGCCCTTCATGGCGGCGATCGCGTTCATGATCAAGTCGGACAGCCCTGGACCCGCGATCATCAAGCAGGAGCGCATCGGCCGCAACGGCACGATCTTCCACATGTACAAGTTCCGGTCGATGGTCGCGTCGGCGGCCAAAGACCTCGATGCACTGCTCGAAAAGAACGAGGGTGCGGGCAACGTGATCTTCAAGATCAAGGATGACCCGCGCATTACCAAGCTCGGCCGGGTGCTGCGCAAGTACTCGCTCGACGAGTTCCCGCAGCTGTGGAACGTCGTGATCGGCGACATGAGCCTTGTGGGCCCCCGACCGCATTTCAAGCGTGAGGTAGAGCAGTACGAAAGCCACGTCAACCGCCGCCTGTTCATCAAGCCGGGCCTCACCGGAATGTGGCAGGTGAATGGTCGTTCCAACCTCAGTTGGGAAGAGAGCGTTACGCTCGACCTTTATTATGTGGAGAACTGGTCGCTCACGGGTGACCTGGTCATCCTCTGGCGAACTGTCGAAGCGATGAGGAATCCAACGGGGGCTTACTAACTATGGGCGACACAGGACCGAAGCTTCGCATTGCGATGTTCGGCACACGGGGGGTACCTGCGGCGTATAGCGGTTTTGAAACCGCGGTCGAAGAAGTCGGTCGCCGACTCGTCGAGCGTGGTCACGAAGTGACCGTCTACTGCCGCACGAAAACCGAGGAAAAGCCGAAAGAGTACCTCGGTATGAAGCTGGTGCATCTTCCGGCTCTCCGCTCGAAGACGCTGGAGACGCTCAGTCACACCGGCTTCTCCGCGATCCATGCCTTCTTCCACCGCAGGCAAGACATCAGTTTTGTCTTCAACGCGGCGAACGCGCCGTTCCTTCCGCTCATCCGCTGGCGTCGCGTTCCCGTCGCCGTTCACGTAGACGGACTCGAATGGAAGCGCGGAAAGTGGAGCAATCTCGGCAAGCAGTATTACCGGCGCGCTGAGCAGTACTGCGTGCGGTGGGGAGATGCCCTCATCTCCGACGCGCAGGGAATCGCCGACTACTACACCCGGGAATTCGGCATCGAGAGTGCGCTGATCAGCTACGGCTCCAAGATCCTCCGCACCCCGAAGCCCGAACTCATCGAACCGCTCGGCCTGAAGCCGGGTGGCTATCACCTCGTTGTCGCCCGCTTCGAGCCGGAGAACCACGTCGATCTCATCGTCGAGGGGTATTCGGCCAGTGACGCCAGGCTCCCACTCGTGGTGGTCGGATCCGCGCCCTACGCGGCTGAATACACGGATCGCATTGCCGCGGTGGCCGCAACCGATCCCCGCATCCACATGCTTGGTGGGGTATGGGACCAGGACCTGCTCGACCAGTTGTACGCCAACTCGCTCGAATACTTCCACGGTCACTCGGTCGGGGGCACCAATCCATCACTGCTCCGCGCGATGGGCGCCGGAGCTGCGGTCGCCGCATTCGATGTCTCATTCAACCGCGAGGTTCTGGGCGACGACGGGTCGTTCTTCCGTGACGCGGCGGATGTCGCCGAGCGCGTCGTCTCCGCCGAGTCGCGGGCCGAAGAATTGCGCGCGACCGGCGAGCGACTTCAGGCGAGGGCCGAGCGCAACTACGACTGGGATGCTGTCGCAACAGGATACGAAGAGCTCGCTCAGCGTCTTATGACCGGCTACAGCACCCGAGGCAAGCGGTCCGGGTCGAGATCAGGCTCCACTTGGTCAGACGAAACCGCCGCATCTCCGCGTTGAGCGGCCGTGAACTCATGCCTAATACCTATATCTCTACCGTGCGTAAGCTCGCATCCGCACAAAAGAAGGCTGCCCCCGGGTCGCCCGCGTATTCGATCCTGGTCAATCGGCCGCTCGGGCGTCTCCTCGCGGCCGGCGCGTACCTGATCGGGATGACGCCGAACGCCGTGACCGCCGTCAGCGCCCTGTTCACCTTCACCGGAATCGCGCTTCTCGCCATTCTGCCGCCCAGCTGGATCGTCGGCGTCATCGTCTGGTTGCTGCTTGCGCTCGGCTATGGTTTCGACTCGGCCGATGGCCAGGTCGCCCGGCTGCGAGGCGGAGGATCGCGAGCGGGCGAATGGCTGGACCACGTCGTGGATTCCTTCAAGATCGTGACGCTGCATCTCGCCGTGCTCATCTCGGCGTACCGGTTCTTCGAGCTGAGCAGTCCCGCCTGGCTGCTCGTGCCGATCGGTTTCGCGGCGGTCGCGACCGTGCTGTTTTTCGCAATGATTCTGAACGACCAGCTGAAGGCAGTGCACGTCGCCACGACCGGTCGCGCGGTTGTTCCGAATCGCAAAGCGAGTCTCTTTCGGTCGTTGCTTGTGCTCCCTACCGACTACGGCCTGCTCTGCCTCATCTTCGTGACGCTGGGCGCTCCCCTGCTGTTCTTCGTGCTGTACTCCTTAATCTTTGTCGCGACCGCCGGTTATTTCGCGCTTGCCGCCCCAAAGTGGTTCCGGGACATGATCGGGCTCGACCGAACCCCGCAGGAAGAGGCCAGACACTCATGACAGCTGAGAAGCCATCACCGGTTCCGCGACGCCCGTGGACGACTCGGCTCGTCGTCATCGGTGCCATCGTGGTGGTCATCGTCGCCCTCGCGCTCACGTTTTGGCCGCGCGCGACCGGGACACCGACGGCAATCACCACGACTCCGAGCAACTACCACACGACTTCGCCGACGCCAGATCCGGTCGTCACGCCCGTGCCGCCGACGAAGTCGACAACAACCCCGGAGCCGTCCGCGACGTTCGTGCCCCGCAGTCGCCCACCGGTGCCGCTGGATAAGAACACGACAATCGTCGCGGGCCTGACCGTGAAAATCACGTCGGTCGCTTCGGTAGCCGGAACAGGCGCTGGCCCCGGGGACGTCAACGGGCCATCCATCCAGGTTCGGATGTTGGTGAAGAATTCGACTGCCAAGACGGTGAGGCTGTCCAACGTGGTCGTCAACGCCTACTACGGCACCGCTCACACGCCCGCGTCGCCCCTGCCCAAACCGGGCGGCAAGACCTTCCCCGACACCCTCGCCGCCGGCAAATCGACCACGGGTGTGTTCGTCTTCTCCATTCCGCGCAACCAGCGACAACTCGTGTCGATCACGTTCGACTATTCGGTGGACACCAAGGTCATCGTGTTCCAGGGTTCAGCCCCGAAGTAGCGCGCTGCCAGTTCCACTCGATCACCACGTTGGCGGCTCCCGACCGGTCTGCACTTCACCCGATACGAGTACCGGCCGCCCGCCGAGTGCGGCTAGTCGGCCCTGCCGAGCGCCGACGCCAGTTCCTTGGCGAGCCCGGTCGCGAGCGACTGCGAATACAGGCCGGTCATGTGGTGACCGTCGCTGTAGACGAGGACGTTGCCGATGATCGGCGGGCAGGTGAGCCCCGGGCAGAAGTAAGCGGTCATGTCGACGAGCTTTGCCCCTGGCACTGCTGCCACGGCCGCGACCTGAGGATCAGTGATCACGGCCTTGGAGCGCAGCACCGAACACTGGGTCTGCGGCGAGTGAGAGTCCGCGACACAGCCCGGGACATCCGGCACCCCCGCGCCGAGAGGCTCGGGCGTGTCGCGCAGCGCGATCACCTGGATGCCCGCATCCTCAAGTTTTGTCCATGCACGCACCATGGACGCGGCGACCGCACTCTGCTGGCTCGGCGACATGGCGCTGCCCCCAACAAGGCTGCTTCGCGTCGAAACGATGACGGCGTCGTAGTGGCGAGCGACGAGTGTTTTCAGAACGCTGTCATTCCAGGTCTGGCAGCGGGTCGCGGCTCCGATGCCCGGGTTTGTCACGATTGCAAGGCCGCATCCGGAGCGAAGGTAGGTATCGAGGCGCCAGCCCTTGCTCTCCGCGACACCGCGCACGCCCTCGAGCCACTCTCCCGCGTGCGAATCGCCCGCGAGGGCGACCCGAAATGCCGACGAGGATTTCGACCCGAATGCGCAGCTGAGCAATGCGGTGTCGAGGGTGGTCTGCTGGCAGCCCTGGGAGCCGGTTTCCTCGCGCGCAATGATCGGGGGCGGGAAGATCTGTGAGCCGAGACCGTTCGACCCGTTGCAGGAGATGTCGGGCAGAGCAGTCGCCCCGAAGCAGGACAGCGTAGCGGGGTTAGGGAGGCTCTCGAGAGTGCGCTCGGCCGCATCCACCCGCGATTGTCCCACCGCCAGCACCGAGACTCCGGCCGCGGAAACCACGAGCATGCCAACAGCCGCGGCAGCAAACACTCGTGAGGCGGGGAAACGGCGTGGCGCAGCGGCATCCGGCCGCACTCGGTTCGAGCGGAGCGGATCCTCGACGAACCGCTTCGAGAGCCACCCGAGAAGGAGCGACGCGGCGATGATTGCGAGCCGGAGCGGCGTCGTAATCGCGTGGGCGAGAAGGATCGGCAGCAGCACGATCAGCGGCCAGTGCCAGAGATAGATCGAATACGAGATGTCACCGATGAACTGCACCGGCCTCCAACGAAACAGGATCGACGGCGAGAATCTGATCTGCTGGTCGCCCCCGGCGATGACGAGCAAAGTCGCCACGACCGGTACGAGCGCAATCCACCCCGGGAAAGGCGACGAGTCGCGATAGAGCACACTCGAGACCGCTATCCCCACGAGACCCAGCCACGTGAGCACCGTTGACACGAAGGGCCGGATCCGGATGCCCGGCAGCACGAGCGCCGCGATGCCGCCCAGCGCGAACTCCCACATTCGCGCGAGCGTGTTGAAGAACGCGCTGGGCTGGTCGTAATTGGTGGCCCACACGGAATAGCACAGCGAAGCGACAGCAACGACCCCGACCACAATTGTCACGACAAATCGGCGGCGCTCGGGCCGCGACCGCGCGAAGAGGAATGCGGCAATGATCAGCAGCACCGGCCAGACGAGATAGAACTGCTCCTCGACCGCGAGGCTCCAGAAATGCTGGGTCGGAATGGAAGTAGAGGACGCGCCGAGGTAGTCGACAGAATTGCTGACCAGCGACCAGTTCTCGACGTAGAGAGCACTCGCCAGCACATTCTGCCCGATGACCGTCCAGAGCCGCACTGGCACGAAGATCAGGGTCGTCACGCCGATCACGAGGAGCACGAGAAGGGACGCGGGCAGCAGGCGGCGGATTCGGCGCGAGTAGAACTTTCCGAGCGCGACCGTGCCCGTTCGCTCCACCTGGCCGAACAGGTGCGATGTCATCAGGAATCCGGAGATGGCGAAGAAGACGTCAACGCCGATGTAGCCTCCGGGCAGGCGATCCGGCCAGAGGTGATAGATCACAACGAGCGTCACCGCTATCGCACGCAGGGCCTGGATCTCGGGCCGCACGCGCGAAGTTTCACGGGTCAGCGCGGGTTCTCGGGCCCGGCCGATCGGAGTCATAGAGGGTAGCTAAACACAGGTTTGCGGCGGATTTCTCACGGTCTCGTAACCATCAGGGAAATTGGGGGGTGCAACTTTGAGGATTGTCAATATAATCAGCTTTAGACAGCGTTACCCCGAACATCGCTGCCTTACCCGAAGAGGCTTACCCCCATGCACTCAATCGTACCCACGCGCCTGCGCGCCACCGCACTTCTGATCTCCGCCATTGTGGCCGCATCGATGCTTCTATTCATCGCGCCCGCAACCTCGGCGACGGCCGATACGGCGCCGCCCCTCGCGACGACGCCGACGACCGCGTCGACCGATGTGCTGCCAACCGTGCAGATCAACGGCGTCATCTGGTCGGAAGCCATTGTTGGTGACACGGTCTATGCGGGAGGTAAATTCACGTCGGCTCGCCCGGCGGGCTCGCCCGCAGGCACGAACGAGAGTCCCCGCTCGAACCTCGTGGCGTTCAACATCAAGACCGGCGTGATGACGTCGTTCGCGCCAACCATCAACGGCGAGGTCCGTGCGGTTGCCGCTTCCCCCGACGGCACGCGACTCTACATCGGCGGCGTGTTCGACAACGTCAACGGAGTCGGCCGCTTCCGCATCGCGGCTTTCGACACCGCAACTGGCACGCTCATCAGCTCGTTCAAGCCGATCTTCAACACCAGGGTCAACGCGATCGCAGCAACCAACACGGCGGTCTATGTGGGCGGATGGTTCACCTCCGTCGCGAACTCGACCACCACCTATCCGCGCACCTACGTTGCGAAACTCGCGGTCGACACGGGCCTCGTTCAGCCGTTCAACGCAACCATCGCCGGCGGAACCGTCGCCGCGGTTGCTGTCTCTCCCGACGGATCACAGCTCATTGTCGGCGGCAGCTTCACGACGGCAAACGGACTCGACGGCACCAGTGGCGGTTTCGGCGGATACGGGTTGACGTCGCTCGACACGACAACGGGTGCAAGCCTGCAGTGGCACGTCAACAGCCTCGTTCGCAACGGCGGAAGCCAGGCCAGCATTACCAGCCTCACCAGCGATTCCGACGGCGTGTATGGCACTGGCTACGTCTTCGGTGCGGGCGGTAACACCGAGGGAATGTTCCACGCGTCGTGGACCAACGGCGACCTGATCTCCATCGAAGACTGCCACGGTGACACGTACGGTACCGCTCCGATCGGCAACATCGTCTACACCGTGAGCCACTCGCACTACTGCGGCAATGACGGCGGATTCCCGCAGACCTCGCCGACGTGGACGGTCCAGCGGGGAATGGCCTGGACCAAGAGCGTCGAAGGCACCATCACCGCTGACCCATACGGGTACTACAACTTCGCGGGCAACCCCCGCCCGGGCATCCTCGACTTCTGGCCGGACCTTCTCCCCGGTTCCTTCACCGGGCAGGGCCAGGCGGCCTGGGCCGTTGTCGCGAACTCACAGTACGTGGTCATGGGCGGCGAGTTCCCCGACGTCAACAACATTGCGCAGCAGGGCCTTGTCCGCTTTGCGGTGAGCTCGATCGCTCCCAACAAGGACGGCCCCCGCCCCAACGGTTCTTCCTTTGTTCCGACCGCAATCTCGCGCGCAGCCGGAACCGCACGGATCAGCTGGATCGCCGACTACGACCGCGACAACGCGAACCTCAAGTACGAGCTCATTCGTGACGGCGTCACCGCCACCCCGGTGTACACCACGAACCAGATTTCCCACATCTGGTATGACCGACCGCAAATGGGTTATATCGACACAGGGCTCACGCCCGGGCAGACCTATACCTACCAGGTCAGGGTCACCGATCCATTCGGCAACTCGGTGAAGAGTGCCATTGTGTCAGTCACGGCCTCCGCTACGGGTTCGTTCAGTTCTTATGACCAGGGCGTCATGAACGATGGTGCGACTTCCTACTGGCGCCTCGGCGAGACCACCGGCACGGCCGCGTACGACTCGGTCGGGTTCAACGACGCCGTGATCAGCGGTGGCGTGACTCAGGGCACTGCCGGAGCAGTGATTGGTGATGCCGACACGGCCGACACCTTCAATGGTTCGAATGGCCTCGTCGCCACCCAGACCGCGATCCCCGGTCCGGACACGTTCGCCCTAGAGGGCTGGTTCAAGACCACGAGCACGTCCGGTGGCAAGATCGTCGGATTTGGTAATTCGAACACCGGTACGTCGTCGAGCTACGACCGGCACGTCTATATGGATGCGGCCGGCCACGTGAACTTCGGGGTATACCCGGGCTCGAGCAAGATCATCACGAGTTCGAAGACCTACAACGACGGCCAGTGGCACTACTTCGGTGCGAACCTGAGCTCGTCGGGCATGCAGCTCTACGTGGACGGGATCCGCGTCGCCCAGAACACCAGCGTGACAAGTGGTCAGGCATACAGCGGCTACTGGCGCATCGGCGGTGACTCGTCCTGGAGTGGGAACAACTTCTTCAACGGCGCGATCGACGATGTTGCCATCTACAACGCCCCGCTGACCCAGAGCAAGGTGACGAGTCACTACAACCTGTCTGGTCGCACTTCAACGCTGCCGACGTCTCCATCCGATGCCTACGGCGCCGCGGTATTCGCCGCCTCACCCGACATCTACTGGCGACTCGGTGAGTCCAGCGGCTCCACCGCGAAAGACTCGAGCATCTCGGGCAACGACGGTACCTACCGCAACGGTGTGACGAAGGGCGCGACCGGCGCGATCTCGGGCACCACAGACACCGCCGCAACCTTCAACGGCAGCAACGGTCTTGTCTCGAGCAACGGTCAATTCAACGATCCTGAGACGTACACCGAAGAATTGTGGTTCAACACCACGACCACACGCGGCGGCAAGCTGATTGGTTTCGGCAACGCCCAGTCCGGTAACTCGAGCAACTACGACCGACACATCTGGATGCAGAACAGCGGCCAGGTTGCGTTCGGTGTGTACACGGGCCAGGAGAACGTCATCCTTTCTCCGTCGACGTACAACAACGGTCAATGGCACCACGTGGTCGCGACTCAGTCCTCGGCCGGCCTCGCGCTGTACCTCGACGGCGTGCTTGTTGGCACCAACCCGACGACGCAGGCTCAGGCCTATGCGGGTTACTGGAGGGTCGGTGGTGACACCGTCTGGGAGAACTCAACCAGCCGGTACTTCAACGGCAAGATCGATGACGTGGCTGTCTACGGCACCGCACTGGATGCGCCGACCGTGCTGCGTCATTACCAGCTCGGCACGGGCACCGTACCCAACGCGGCGCCCACCGCATCGTTCACGACTGCGGTGAACAACCTCGCTGTAGCGTTTGACGGAACCGGGTCGACCGACTCCGACGGCACCATCGCCT
This sequence comes from Actinomycetota bacterium, assembly GCA_030840335.1. Classification (GTDB taxonomy): domain Bacteria; phylum Actinomycetota; class Actinomycetes; order Actinomycetales; family Microbacteriaceae; genus Galbitalea. Next base: position 28,022 of record JAUZFR010000051.1, read on the forward strand.
CGTACGCCTGGGACTTCGGAGACGGGTCGACCTCGACATCCGCCACCCCGAACCACACGTACCTGCTCGGCGGAACCTACTCGGTTGCTCTCACCGTGACGGACAACCGTGGCGCGACGAACACCTCTACGCAGTCAGTCGCGGTATCGCCGGCGAAAGTTGCCCCGACGGCATCGTTCACGACGTCCGCGACCGACCTCGCGGTGTCGTTCGATGCGGGAGCGTCAAGTGATTCCGACGGCATCATCACGAACTACGCGTGGGACTTCGGAGACGGTACAACGGCAACCGGGGTGACTACCAGTCACACGTTCGCGACCGGCGGCAACCACACGGTAGTCCTCACCGTGACCGACAACGACGCGCTAACCGACACGGACAGCCAGACGCTGGCGCTGGTGGCGCCAAACGTCGCACCGACCGCTTCGTACACCAACGTGGCGACCGGCCTCTCGGTTGCGTTCGATGGAACGGGGTCGACCGACTCCGACGGCACCGTCGCCTCGTACGCCTGGGACTTCGGAGATGGCGACACCTCAACGAGTGCCACTCCGACGCACGTGTTCGCGACCGACAACACCTACTCGGTGAGCCTTGTTGTCACCGACAACGGTGGCCTGACCGACTCGGAGACCAAGTCGATCACCGTCGCGCACATCAACGTGCTGCCGACGGCGTCGTTCACGAGTTCGGCCGCTGACCTGGTGGCGTCGTTCGATGGCTCGGGGTCCAATGACTCGGATGGCACCATCGCGTCCTACGCATGGGACTTCGGCGACGGAACGACCGGCACGGGTGTCAGCCCGACCCACACCTACCCGGCTGGAAACACCTACACGGTCGCCCTGACTGTCACGGACAACAGCGGTGGCGTGGGAACGAAGAGCGGAACGATCACGGTTACTCCGCCGCCCGGCTCTGCGCTTGCGACCGACGCCTTCGGGCGCACCACGATCGCGGGTTGGGGAACGGCAGACGCGGGCGGCGTGTGGACGCTGACCGGCACGGCCACCAACTTCAACGTCGGATCCGGCACCGGCCAGGTCAGCACCGCGGCGGGCCAGACTCGCACCGCGGCACTGAAGTCGGTGTCGTCGTCGAACGTGGACATGACGGCACGGATTGCACTCGACCGGGTGTCGACCGGTGGTGGCGTCTACGTCTCGCTGATCGGACGCCAGATCGGAACCGCTTCATACAGCGCCCGACTCTGGTTCCAGTCATCCGGAGCGGTGCAACTGCAGATCATGAACGGCGGAACCGTCGTTCAGACCAGCGTCGTCCCGTCACTGACCTACACCGCCGGCACGCAGCTGCAGGTCCGCCTGCAAGTCACCGGCACCACCTCAACCACTGTTCGGGCCAGAGTGTGGAAGGTCGGCGACACAGAACCCACCACCTGGCGGGTCAGCAACATCGACACCACTACGACAGCGCTGCAGGCGGCCGGATACATCGGACTCCAGTCCTATGTTTCGTCCTCCGCAACCGGGACCCCCGTCAACGTCAGCTTCGACAACCTGAACGCGATCCCCGCCGGGACGGTTGTGGCGAACCAGCTGCCGACCGCGTCGTTCACCTCATCGACGGCCGGGCTGACGGCATCCTTCAACGGAAGCGGCTCGAGCGATCCCGACGGCACGATCGCGTCATACTCGTGGGACTTCGGTGACGGTACCGCTGCGGGCACGGGTGTTTCGCCCAGCCACACGTACGCGACATCCGGCACGAAGACCGTCGTTCTGACAGTGACAGACAACAGTGGTGGCACGGCGACCAGGACCGACACGGTCAGCGTCACCGGAACCGCGAACGTGCTGCCGACGGCGTCGTTCACGAGTTCGGCCGCTGACCTGGTGGCGTCGTTCGATGGTTCAGGTTCGAGTGACTCGGATGGCACGATCGCGTCCTACGCCTGGGACTTCGGCGACGGAACAACCGGCACCGGTGTCAGCCCCACCCACACCTACGCGACGGCGAACACGTACACGGTCGCACTGAAGGTGACGGACAACGACGGCGGCACCAACACAAAGACCGGTTCGATCACGGTCACCGCAGCCCCGGGTTCGGCTCTGGCAACGGACGCCTTCGGCCGCACGGCAACTGCGGCGTGGGGAACGGCTGACACGGGCGGCGTGTGGACGCTGACCGGCACGGCCACCAACTTCAACGTCGGATCCGGCACCGGCCAGGTCAGCACCGCGGCCGGGCAGACTCGCACCGCGGCACTGAAGTCGGTGTCATCGTCCAATGTCGACATCACAGCGAAGTTGTCTCTCGACACGGCCTCGACCGGCGGTGGCGTCTACGTCTCGCTGATCGGACGCCAAATC